>NZ_JAECVX010000002.1:0-423379 GCF_016055105.1 Thermoactinomyces sp. CICC 10523 | reverse complement strand
CCATTGTGAAACCCTCCTTGTTTGGGAATGTTTGCCAACTACTATTCTAACCGAGGAATTTCACCATGGCTCAATTATTTTTCGCAGCTGCCATTTTTACACAATTATACGGACTTAACTGAAAGATATTTAAGCCTCATTTGAAATGAAAACACAAACGGTTTTCTTTTTTAAACTCCGGACCCGTTCCGTACAACATCAGCTTCTGGATCGTTATAAATTGTATGTTCATGTGGAACAGGTTATCAAAACCTAGCTCTAAATGTAGTAGCCTTGCCTTAACAAAAAGGATTTGAGCAAGCACACCTAAAAATATCAAAAAGCCGCTCCCCATACGGGAAACGGCTTTTCTTACAATTTGGTGGGCAGTATAGGAATCGAACCTACGACCTCTTCCGTGTCAAGGAAGCGCTCTCCCTCTGAGCTAACTGCCCATGTTTGATATGTATGGATGGGAAAATTGGTGGGCCCAACAGGACTCGAACCTGTGACCGATCGGTTATGAGCCGACTGCTCTACCAACTGAGCTATAGGCCCAACCAGAAAGTGGCGGAGCTGACGGGATTCGAACCCGCGATCTCCTGCGTGACAGGCAGGCATGTTAGGCCTCTACACCACAGCTCCAAGTTGGTTGCGGGGGCAGGACTTGAACCTGCGACCTTCGGGTTATGAGCCCGACGAGCTACCGACTGCTCCACCCCGCGGCAATTTGTCATTTCATCATCAGCGACATTTAATACTATACAATAATTTTTTTTCAGGCGCAAGGGTTTTTTTAAGATTTTTTTCTCCAGATATAACGAACCCCGTATCGACCTCGTTTGGAACGGAAAACTTCCACAGTCTCCGGACTGTCGTACCCGTAGAGCCACCAATCCTCTTCCATGCGTGCAGCCAGGCAGCGCGCCTGAAAGCGGCTATCATACAATTTAGCCCAATAAACCCATTTTCCCATGATTGCATCCTCCTCTTTTTCTCTATTTTTTCACTCCTCTTTGGATTTCATGCCTTTTTGGGGATGCGCACATTTTGCGTCAGAGCGAAAGCCTCCCGTTCCCGGATGCATATGATGTACGGAAACAAGCGATTCGCTTGTGAAGGCATCCAGCCTGACATGTTCCCTCCTCAAGCCCGGTTTTTTCGGGCTGATGAGAAAGACCCCGGACTCAGCGGGGTCTTTTTTTCTTGCTTTAATTCGCCGCACGTCTGTGTTCTTCCGCTGCTTCCTCTTCATCCCTCAGCCGATGGGCCAGACGGCTCGCAGCAGAAGCGGCAATGCTGGCAACAAGATCATCCATAAAGGTATGCACGGGACCATCCGGACCGTATTTTTTCGTGTCCAACTGGCGAATGATTCCGATTTTATGTTTGTCCAAATGGCCGAAGGTGGTAACCGCGATGCTCCCATACCCGAACACCGATCCCAGAGCCAGGGTCTCATCACAGCCGAACAATCCTTCATCACTGCGGACAAGGCTCAGTAAAGGTTCAGACAGCAGGTTTTCCTCGGCAAGCCTGTCCAGTTCAGCCCCCACGAGAATGGCATGTTGAACTTCTCTTTTTTGCAAAACGGCCAATACGCTTTCCATACAGATCTCCAGGGTGAGATCAGGCTTATAGGGAAGCTGCATTTCCCGAACGATTTCCGCAATCGCTTCAATGGTGATCCCGCGTTGTTGCAGACGGTCGAGTGCGGCCATTTTTACTTCTTTGCTGTGTACTCTCCGCATCGGTTTCCCTCCGTTTTATTCGGCGATCAAAATTTTTATATCCTCTTTTTTCCTTGTTGAAACCTGAAATCGAAATAATAGGGATTTTAGTCAGGCGAAACCTTGCTAAGTCTTTTCAACATCGAGAACCCGGATGATTTACCAGCAAACCAGCAATTAGATGCTTTCTTTGCTGAGAAAAGTTATAATAATAATATGTGGCTATTTTTACCCATCAACTAAAGGAGGTATGTTGATGTACTACGGAATTGCAATATTTCCACAAAAACGTGTCCAAGACCTGGTCAATTCTTACCGCAAACGGTATGATCCCCACTACGCCTTGATTCCTCCGCACATCACGCTGAAAGAAAAGTTTGAGCTGTCCGATGATAAATTGGAGAAAACAGTGGCCGACCTGGAGAAAATAGCCAAACAAATGAAAGCGTTTAAAGTCCGTTTTCACAAGGTCAGCCATTTTCATCCTACAAGCAATACCATTTACCTTGCCATTGATCATGAAGAGCCGATAGTCGAGTTGCACAATCAGATCGAGCAGCTGTTTGAACCAGTCGAAGCCCCTTACGATTATATCCCCCATCTGACGATTGGCCAAAAGATGTCCGAAGACGAATTGCACGACGTTTACGGAAGCTTGCGCATGCGCAAATTTGAGCTGGAAACGCTGATTGATCGCTTCCATCTTCTCTACCAATTGGAAAACGGCTCCTGGAGTATTTATCAAACATTTTTATTAGCCAAACAATAAAAAACAGAAAGGAGTTCCAACTTGTCCATTGAGATAAAAACAGTTGAATCAGAAACAGAATTGCAGCAAGCTTTCTCCATCCGCCGCACCGTCTTCATTCACGAGCAAAAGGTGCCCGAGGATTTGGAAATGGATGAGTGGGAACAGTCGGCCACCCATTTTCTCGCTCTGGAAGACGGGAAACCCATCGGTACCTGCCGTCTGCGCTGGATCAGCAGCCAGGAGGCGAAAGTGGAGAGAGTGGCCGTTCTCGCCCATAAACGGAACACAGGGGCAGGCCGAAAGTTGATGCTGGCCGTGGAAGAAACGGCCCGGCTGAAGGAGGCCCGCGCCATTCGTCTGAACGCCCAAATCCAGGTGGTTCCCTTTTATGAGAAATTAGGGTACCGGACAAATGGCGCTCCCTTCTTCGAAGCCGGGATTGAACATATTCCCATGATCAAAGAGCTGACTTAACGCTGCTTTTGCGCCGCTTGTCTCAGCAGTTCCACCACGGATACATCCGTCGTGCAAGTACCGAGCGGTGCATGATACATGGAACCATTTCTCTCGCCATGAAAATCTGATCCCGCAGTTGCGATCAGCCCGAAAGCTTTCGCCATCTCCCGGTATTTTTCTTTTGCATCCTCAGGATGGTCGGGATGATTTACTTCGATTCCGTCCAATCCTTTTGAAACAAGCAGCGGGATAAGGTCGTCTTGCTCATATAATCCTGGGTGGGCAAGAACGGCCGCACCTCCGCTGGCATGAATCAGCTCGATTGCGGCAAACGGGGAAATCCGTTCCGGTGTCGCGTATGCTTTGCCGTCTTTGCCGAGATATTGGTCAAATGCTTCATCCATGGTATGTACAATCCCTTTGTCGATCAGAACTTCGGCGATATGCGGACGACCCACATTCAGATCCTTGCCCTTTCCTTTTTTCTTTTCCATCACCTCTTCCATCGTGATGGAGATCCCAAGCTGGTTCAAATTGTTGATGATCATGCGATTCCGTTCTTTCCGCTTATTGCGCTGTTCCTCCAATTTATTCAGCAGATGAGGATGATCCGGAATCACAAACAATCCGAGCATATGAATTTCTTTCCCCTGCCACAAAGTGCTGATCTCCACTCCCGGCACAACCGTTATTCCCCGTTTCTCCCCTTCAGCCAACGCTTCTTCCACACCGGCCACCGTATCGTGATCCGTGATCCCGACCGCTGCCAGTCCGGCACTTTCTGCCAATCGCACCACATCCCTGGGTGAGAAAAGTCCGTCAGAAGCAGTACTGTGCGAATGAAAATCTACCTTTGCCATTGATTCTCCCTCCTCGATGTTAAAACAGATCGCGAAACAGCGCCATACCTTCCCTCTGCATAAAAATCCGGCACGAAAACGCACTTTGGGCAAGGCGGGATCTTAACCAGGCAATCTTCTCTTCCGCCTGCCTGATCGACAGCGGAACGACCGGCCCGAGCAACAAAAACTTCACTCCTACCTTGACAGGACGCACGAATGCATAATCGACGTCCCGTGCCTGATGCGGCCAGTCCTCGCGGGAAACGGAAAAACGCGGAATCTCCTCCCTCCACTCTGTCAAATGGCAATACTTCTGATCGCGTTTGATTCTAAAAATGGAAAAGTAAGAAGCAATCAGGGTGGAAACATACTCCCATTCTTCCTCTTCAATTTCCGATTCCCGAACGGCCCTTTCGACCACGCGCTCTCTTTGCACATTTACATAATCAAATAAAAACCAGGATTGAAAAACCCTCTCCGGCAAAGAAACCAGGGATGTCTCCTTCCCCCTGCGGTATCCCGTCAAAGTGCCGAATACGTACAGCGCCCGCATTTTCTCGCGAAACGAAATTGTCTTCTCCGCATAAACTTCGATTTGGCCCAGCAGTTTAAAAAACGATTCTTCCTTTTTCTTCTGCCACTCATCTCTCCAAGATAAAAAAGGAATCGGTTGATCTCCGGCCATGGGCAAAACGATCTCTCCCTTTCCCCTTTTTCTACTTCAATTTATCATAAAATCATATAATCTCGCATAAAATTAACTGCTTCCTTCCACTTTGAAAAATGGGGATTGTTCATCCCGAATAAGGGGTATGCAATTGGTAACCACTTGTAAGGAGGGTTTTTCGTGAAGTTAAGAATGAAAGCGCTTGCGGGAATTTCTTGTCCTGACCACAAAATGGATCGGATTTTAAAAGCCCAAGGTTTTCGTTCGTCACACAATCAGCCGCCCGTCTACAATATGGAAATCAGAGATGCCGCTTCGGGAGGCACTTACCGCCTTACCCTCCCTACTTCATTCAAGAAAAAAGAACACAGGACAAAATATTTGGGATTGGACACCCCGACCATTAAGCTGCAATCCCCGATGAACAGCAAATTTGAATCATTCGTACCTGAGCCGGTCGTAACCGCTGTATGGGGGAAAATAGAAGAAATCGCTTCTTATTTGAAATCTTAACGCGCGAGAAAAGAGCACCCGTTGCAGGCGGGTGCTCTTGTACACTCAACAATCAAGTACGTTCCTTGATCTCCTGTTTGATCTGTTCCGCCAGTTCATTCGGGTTTCCTGCGAACGAACGGGATTGTTTGTCCACACCTAACTCTTTGCTGATCTCGTTCATCATCTCTTCTACTTTTTCACCTTGTCCGCCGGGATTTTGTCCGGCTTTTGCCTGACCAGTCCGTTTCTCTTCATTTCCCTTACCGCGAAACAAGTTCAAAAAGCGGAACATAAGAAGATCCTCCTTTTGTCGAGTGTGAAATTAGTATGTGATCTCCCATTTCGTTCCATACCCAAAACAAAAGGAAGCCAAAGATTACCTGTTTTGGCTCCCTTCATTTATTTCCGGACACTTGAACTTGGTTGGCCTGTGACATTGCCGGATATACACCTTCAACACGGGCAAAACAATAACCGGAAGGCGTTTTTTTCACGACTCCTCTGACCCAGTATCTCCTTTCCACCCCTGTGGAAGGCAAGCCGGAAAGGGGGACGGGTTCCCATCTTCCATCCACCAAAACGACCGGTCCGGAGGAGGATACCGCAAACTGCATCATCACGGATTCTTGCTCCTGTGAGTCGCCGGGATCATTTTCACTCAATTCCATCAGCGATTTTCTCATTTCCACTGCTTCCGGCAGGGCGCGGATCAAGGAAATGTAGATTTGCTTATAAATGCGGTAAACGCTTGAAATCTCCTCCTGCTCCAACCAACGGAACAGGTGTTTGAGCGTATTGAGAAAAATGCGCGCCCCGTTCGGGGAGATCTTGGCATTATCCAGATACCAGACGCTCAGGAAATGAACGAGCGCTTCTTCGTTGAGCAAATTCCAGTCAAATGCTTGTCCATATCGAATCGACAGGTATTTGTACAACCATTCGAGGGTGCGGCTGTAAAATTGCTGCGTCCCTTTTTGCAATGGAGCAACAAAGGAAAGAAAAAATTGCTCCAGCTGAAGCATGGTTCGGGGGGGCAGGTCTTCCTCCTTTTCTTTCGCCATCGGCCAGAAGAAGCCGTTGATCGGTTCAGGCGTTGCTGACGGAATAGCTTTTACCTGCTCCAATTCCTCAGCCCGACTGATCGACCATCCGAACACTTTCCATCCTTTTTCCCAAGTGGTCAACTCTTGGCGTTTTTCATCTACTTGGCTGTATTTTTCTAGTTGCACGAGTATCTCCCCTCTCATCTCCTGCACAAAAGAGGTATAAGGGCCGAAAATCTGATAGCGATTGCCGATCCTGAGCAATCTTGTAAACAAAAGGGATTTCTCCGCAATGGCTCCCGCCGGCAAAACGGTAAACTCTTGTCCGGTTTCCAGTTCTTTCAATATGATGTATTCTTCTTCTTTTTTCGTTACTTCAAAGCAGGTAAACTTCGACTCGGAGAAATATCGGGCCAAGCGCTCTTTTTGCGGTGCCTTGCGCAAGGTGGCACTCCACACTTCGACAGGCCGTTTGCGGTTTAAACAGGGGGCATCAAATAAAATCCACAAGCGAAAGGATGTGGAAAATTCTTTTGGTATCGGCTGATCCATCGGAAACTGAAGCAATTTCTTGAAACGATTCGCCCATTCGAGCTGTTTCCCCTCCGATACCCGCTGATTAAACCAGCGGTTAAGCTCTGACAACAGTTCGTTTTTCAATTGGCTTTCACGCGCTTCACGGGCTTTTTCAGCCGCGTCCAGCGCCACAACCCTTTCACAACATTTTTTGAACTTTTTTCCACTGCCGCATGGGCAAGGTTCATTCCGACCTACCATCATGACACCTCGGATGCAGTATTCCTTGCCTTCAGTATAGCTGAAACAGCATCAAAAACAAATATTTACCAATTCATCCTGATTTTCTGATTGCAGGTTCTCGGTCGCTTTTTCATATATCAATAATATATATACCTTTATATAAAGGGTTGTAAACCATTTAATTAAAAATAAAAAAAGGCCGGATTGAAAAGGAAGGAAAGAAAAAATTTTGCAAAGACGCTTGGCATTGGCATTTCAGGTGGATAAACGGAGTCCCTGTTAAATAATTCCCTATCAAACAAAAAAATACCTGCAACGAATAAACATTGCAGGCAATTTTTTGTTTATTATTTTAAAATCTTGATCGTAACCGTCCGTCGACCCCAGTTGATCGCTTCTTGTTCGGAATCGAAAAATAAATCGATAATCTTTCCATTGATCGCTCCACCGGTATCTTCGGCCACACCGTAACCGTAACCCGGTATGTACAATTTTGTTCCCAGCGGAATGACGTCAGGGTCAACCGCAATCGTTCCGCGATGGGGGTATGTGCCCGTAGCCGTTCGGGAACCGGTAGCAGTATATCCTGTTGCCTCAACCGTCAAAGTTCCCGCCTCTTTGGCTGAAGTCAGATTGACGCTTTCCTTTTGGGCCATTTCTTTGTTGGTTCCGACTTTCACGATTTTCTCGACAGGCTCGACAGAATCGATCAGTTTTTGCGTAACGACGGGTTCTCCATCTTCCACGACCGGTTGACCATTTTTGTACAACATGGTCACCTGATAAACCTTTTTCCCTTCTTTCCCATCCTGTTTCACTTCCGTTTTGCCATCAGCCATCTGGTTGTCTTCAATTTTCTTCGTTTTGTACGGAACCTCTTCGACCTTCTTCTTCACTCGCTGCTCCAATCGATCTACTACGATTTTAGTTCCTTCCTTAATCTTCTGATTAAGCGGAACATTGATTTCATCCCAAGCAGTTAGTTGGACCTTTTTCGACTTTAAAACATCTTCCACGGTCTCTTGCGTGGTTTGGAAAGTTCCCAGATCCTTTCCGGCAACACTTAACGAAACGCGGCATTTACAGGTAAGCTGAACCGTTTTTTGCCCGCCCAACTTCTGATCCCAGGGAATGCTCGGTTCATAGTTCTGTTTAAGCTCTGCGACAGAATAGCCTTGCTTTGTCAAAGAGCTCGCCAATGTATCGTCATTATTTTCCAGATTAATTATTTTCGGTTGGTCGCTAAAGGTTACTTTTACCTGCTGCGGTTCTGAACAACCCGTGAGCAGACTGGGCAGGATGAGGATCATCGCAAGGCTGTTTAGAAGGATCCTTTTCATCAAATACCTCCTTCTGAATAAAAGCCTGAACAATGATTGATTATAGCAGAACTTTACCTACCAATCTATTATTTTGATTGATTGTCATATATTCCTCTATTTTAATACAAATTATGTTTATGCTCACGGGTCGTCAATTGTTCCTTGCTATTCTTCCAAAAAAGTCCCCTGGTGCGGTGCAGGGGGGATGGCTCGCGGATAATAGTGCACATTTTTCGGTCCGTAAATGGAGATGGTCAACCTGCCTCTTTGTATCTCCGCCTCAATTAAAATCGGTTCATTCAACTGATTTTGGAAACGAAAATCCGGCCCGCCCCACGAAACGGTTGCATCGCGATATTTCGGCACATAAGTAACCATTTTACTGTGACTGACCCGTTGGATCACTCTCAGCCCCGCCCGGTCAACTGAGTTGAACAAGGTTGAAGAGGTTTGGCAGATCCCTCCTCCAATCCCCTCGCTGTATTCCCCTTTGACAATGATCCGTGCCGGACGGTATCCTCTTGCCAGCGACCGTTCTCCGACGATGCGATTGAAGGAAAAAATTTGTCCGGGCAGTAAAACCGTATGATCAATCGCTTGGACGGACAGTCGAATATTATGGGTGCGATTCAAATTTCGCGCATTAAAATAAGTTGAATAGGAGGACAGCTTTTTTTGTTTCAGTTGTTGCAATTTTTTTGTGGTAAGCTGCGGCTGAATCCAGATAACCGGGACTTCGAGAGGCCTGCCCAAATATTCATGGATCGAATCGAGCCACTCGTATACTTTCTGCCGGTCCACTTTTCGCCCCAACTGATGAGGAATAATCCGGCGCTGACGGTCAAAACGGGCAGATCGTGCCGGTCGGTTGATCTCATGTTCAACCACAAGTGAAAACCAATTCATAAAGGCTTGGCGGTTTAATGTGGTGGGATCCACTCCGTCAAAACCGATTTCACTGAGCGGAAAGATCCACTCCTTATGCTGGAAGCGAAAAATCATCACAGATGTGTAAAGACGGGGAGATTCTGCCGGATGGAGCGATGCCGGAGGTCGGGTATACGCGTCCGACTTCAAGCTCCCTCCGGGCAAAACAGGACAAATCAGGCACACGGCCAGCAGCAGGGGAAAAAATCGAGTTCTCAACCAGCACATAAACGTCCCCCCTTTTTGTTCCCTAGTCTTTGTCAAAAAAAGGAGAGCTATAATTTCACATCACTTCCATCAATTCTGACTTTCGATACCTATTTGTTCATTATTGAACAAAATTGATTTATTTCCTTTTAAAATTGTTGATTTTTATTGTCAAAGTTCGTGAATAAATGTACAAAGTGATGGCGAATGCGTATGATTAAGATAAAATTAGCTCTGAGCAGGAGGAATTAAACATGGACTCAGTTTTGTGGAGCCGTATTTTGACTGCTGAAACGCTGGCATTCCACATTGTTTGGGCTACCATCGGTGTAGGTGTCCCCATTTTTATCTGCTTGGCCGAAGGATGGGGAATCTGGCGCAAGGATCCCCATTTCATCCTGTTAGCCCGCCGCTGGACGCGCGGTTTTGTCATCACCGTAGCCATTGGCGTGGTAACCGGAACCTGTATCGGCCTGATGCTCTCGCTTCTGTGGCCGAAATTTATGCAACTGGCAGGCAATGTCATCAGTTTGCCCTTGTTTATGGAAACCTTTGCCTTCTTCTTTGAAGCAATTTTTTTGGGCATTTATCTCTACACCTGGGATCGTTTCCAAAAACCGGTCTATCATTGGCTGACGTCAATCCCGATTATCATCGGTTCCTCGATGTCCGCCGTCTTCATCACGACTGTCAACTCTTTTATGAATACCCCGGCAGGTTTCAAGCTTTCTGCTTCCGGACGGGTGAGCCATATCGATCCGATCGCCGCCATGCTTAATCCGTCCACTCCGTCAGAAGTGGGCCATGTGCTCTCTTCCGCATATGCCACGTGCGGTTTTTTGCTGGCCGCCATCGCCGCCTGGCACTTATTAAAGGGAAAGACGCACGTCTATTACAAAAAAGCGCTTCATTTAACGATGGCAATCAGCTTTATCCTGTCCTTGCTCACCTTTGTCGCCGGCGATCTTTCCGGCAAGTTTCTGGCCACTTGGCAACCGGCCAAACTTGCGGCCGGAGAATGGCATTTTGACACACGAACCAATGCGCCTCTGGTGATTGGCGGCATACTCGATGAAAAGAATCTGGAAGTGAAATACGGACTGGAAATCCCTTCGGCGTTGAGCTTTCTCGCCACCGGATCCATCGACGGCAAAGTGACCGGGCTGAAGGAGATTCCGCGCTCGGAATGGCCGCCGCTCTTCATCCACTACCTGTTTGACGCGATGGTGGGAATCGGCTTTTATCTCATTTTCATTTCCGCGGCTTATCTCGCGTATTGGTTGTCGAAAAAGGAGATCATCCAAAGCCGCTGGTTGCTCCGGGGAATTGTTTTGGCCGCTCCGCTCGCGTTTCTGGCCATTGAGTTTGGATGGATTTACGCCGAAGTGGGAAGGCAGCCCTGGATCATCACCGGGTTGATGCGGGTGGATCAGGCTGCAACTACGGCGGATAATGTGGGAATGGTTACCCTGATGTTCAGTCTCCTCTATCTCTTGCTCGCCATTGTTGCCATCAGTGTCCTCTCCCGCTTGTTCAGAGGACGGCCGGCGGAAACGGAACTTCATGCAGTTGAAGGGAGGAGCCGGACATGAACTTGGCAATGGTCGGAATCACGGTTTTGTGGACGTTCTTGTACGGTTATCTCCTGATCGCCTCGATTGATTTCGGGGCTGGATTCTTTTCCTGCTACAGCATGCTGACCGGAAAAGACCATATCATCAACCGGATTATTGACCGCTATCTGTCTCCCGTCTGGGAAGTAACCAACGTTTTTCTGATCTTTTTCATCGTCGGCCTTGTCGGCTTTTTCCCGGAAACCGCTTATTATTACGGGACGGCATTGCTGATTCCCGGGTCAGTGGCATTGATTCTGCTGACGATTCGCGGTTCTTTCTATGCCTTTGCCAATTACGGGGCGCGCAAGAGCAAGTTTTATTTGCTCCTCTACGGGTTGACTGGTCTGTTCATTCCCGCTTCCCTGTCAACGGTTTTGACGATTTCAGAAGGGGGTTTTATTGAAAAAACGGGGGATCGCCTCTTATTTCGGGCAGATCTTCTTTTCACCAGCCACTATTCCTGGAGCGTTGTCTTCCTGGCTTTAGTCAGCATTTTATATATCAGCGCCAGTTTTCTCACCTTTTATGCTGATCGGGCAAATGATCTCCAGGCCAGGGAGCTTTTGCGAAAATATGCCCTGTTTTGGAGCGGGCCTACAATTTTGGCCAGCTTGTGGGTCTTTTGGGAGCTTTCCCGGCACAATCCGGAACATTTCTCCCGTGCCCTCTCTGTCGGCTGGATGTTCGTCACTTCCTTTTTCTGCTTTTGTATTGGCGTCTGCTTAATGTGGAAACGGAAAAATCTGGGCATCGCGTTTATCTTCGTCATGTTCCAGTTCGCCTGCGCTTTTTTTGGTTACGGCATTTCCCATCTTCCTTATCTGTTGTATCCCTTTATCACCATTCATACCGCTTTGACGAATACCACGATGGGTATGGCATTGGTGATCGCTTTTATCGCCGGTCTCTTGCTCCTGATTCCATCCATCGGGCTTTTGCTCTGGCTGTTCCTTTTCAACGCCGGCTATGTTCGCGGAAAAAAATAAAGGAAAACGACGAGGAAAGCATGAAGAGGGCGAAACTCCTTTCCGGAGAACCGCCCTCTCTTATTCGCTTTTACCGGAAAACCGCCGATTTTTCTTTTCTCTTTTCACAAGCCGCTACAAAGGCCCGAAACAATCGTTTCGCATGATCATCTTTTGCCACCATCGACTCAGGATGCCACTGCACCCCCACCACAAACTCATGCGCAATGCTTTCAAATGCTTCAATCACCCCGTCACTGGCGACCGCCGTCACTTTGAGCGGAGACACCACTTTGCGGACAGCCTGATGGTGAAAACTGTTTACTTTAATCAGCGACTTCGCAAAAATCGAGTAAAGAAGGGAATCCTCGGCAATTTGAATCGTATGGGAAGCATGGCTGCGCGGGGCCTTTTGCTGGTGTTGCAATACCGCCTTCTTCTGGCCGGGTAAATCCTGATACATGTCTCCGCCCATCGCAATATTCAAAATTTGGCATCCGCGGCAGATGCCGAGGATCGGCTTGCGTTGCGCATTAAACTGCTCAATGAGGGCAATTTCCATTTCGTCCCGGTCCGGCACGATCTCACCCAACCCGGGATGAGGTTCTTCGTCAAATAAAGTCGGGTCAATATCGCCTCCGCCGGTGAGGAGCAAACCGTCAACCAGTCTGCTCATTTCCGCGATCAGTTCATCATCGACCGTATAGGGAAGCAAAAACGGAATCCCCCCGGCAGCGATGATCACATCGCTGTATTCCTGCGATAAAAATTGTTTTTTGCTTTGCTCAAGGGACATGGTAATCCCGATCACCGGTTTCATCTGAATCTCCCTCTCCTGTTGTTGTTCCTCCTTTTTCGATCTTATCTTATGTTTACAATTGACGAAAGTATCAAAAAACAACGCACACAAAAAACTCCAGACCAAAATGGCTGGAGTTTATTTGGCTGATGCAGGTTCGCGATTACTGAACAGGAAGCTGATCGCATAAAGGCCGGCAATCCCGACAATTGCATAGATCACGCGACTCAGAAATGAGGATGCACGGAGCGATTCACCGCCAAAAATCGCGGAAACCAAATCCCATTGGAACAATCCAACCAACAACCAGTTCAAAGCCCCAATGATAACCAAAATTAAAGCCAATTTTTTCAACGCTGCTCCTCCTTTCCCCACTGTTTACGTTTATTATCCCGCACCGCAGGAAAAACATGCAGGGAAACTAAAGGTCCATCCCGGGCAGCATCTCTGACCGGGGCATGAGAATACAGGATAGGTGCGACCATGCCCCCCGGGCTGTGATGCATATTTACAAAAAAAGCAACCCGATGGTTGCGGGTTGCCGGGAACTAGACTCCCAGTATATCCTTTTCTCGGTTTTCTTCTTTTTGCTTTTGATAATATTCTTCCGCCAGTTTGTCGATTTCTTTTTTCAATTCGGCGACCATATCTTTTTCCGGGATTTTGCGAATGATTTTCCCATGTCGGAACAAGAGGCCTTCCCCGCGGGCACCGGCAATCCCGATATCCGCTTCCTTCGCTTCACCGGGACCGTTAACTGCACATCCCAAAACAGAAACCTTGATCGGAGCGCGAATTTTGGAGATATAATCTTCGATCTCATTGGCAATGCTGATGAGGTCGATTTCGATTCGCCCACAAGTCGGGCAGGAAATCAGCGTCGCCGCGTTTGCAGCCAACCCAAACGCTTTTAAGAGCTCCCTTGCCACTTTTACTTCTTCAACAGGGTCAGCACTCAGGCTGATCCGCACCGTATTTCCGATTCCCATCGCCAAAAGCGCTCCCAGTCCGGCAGAACTTTTCACTGTGCCGGAAAAAAGGGTTCCCGACTCGGTAATCCCGAGATGTAACGGGTAATTGAATGTTTCCGCCGCTTTCTTGTAGGCGTCAATCGCCAAACGGACATCCGAGGCTTTCAGCGAAACGATGATATCATGAAAATCGAGCTCTTCCAAAATGCCGATATGGTAAAGGGCGCTTTCGATCATTCCTTCTGCTGTTGGATACCCGTATTTTTCCAAAATCCGCTTTTCCAACGAACCGGCATTGACTCCGATGCGGATCGGGATCCCCCGTTCTTTGGCCGCTTTCACGACCGCCTCCACTTTTTCTCTTTTACCGATATTCCCCGGATTGATGCGAATTTTATCAATTCCGCCTTCGATCGCTTTTAAGGCCAGTTTGTAATCAAAATGGATATCTGCAACCAAGGGGATGTTTACTTGCTTTTTAATCTCCGGAATCGCTTCGGCTGCGCGCATGTCCGGACAAGCGACCCGGACAATTTGACAGCCGGCTTCTTCCAGCCGTTTAATCTCTGCAACCGTCGCTTTAACATCATGCGTTTTCGTTGTCGTCATGCTTTGGATAACCACTTGGTTATTCCCGCCAATTTGAATGTTTCCAACTTTGACGGGCCTTGTTTCCGTACGATGATACATAAAGGATTCGCTCCTTTTGCCGTAACGTGAAGTCGATGTTCGGCATGTTGACCTTCCTTTATGCCGCCAACAACCGAATGAAGAATCATGAGTCCCTGAACTCCATTTACCAAGTATAACATATCACACCGGCAAAGAGAAAAGGAGCACAAACGCTCCTTGTCAATCTTTTTTTGCTTTCTGTTCAATTTTTATTCCACATTGAAACCACCGGTGCTCAAGCGAAAACCATTTTCCACGTGGCAACGGCCACCTGTCGCCCCTGTTGCTATTCATTTTCCCGTCTCAGCCTGGAACGCTGTTTGTCCATGTACATTCTCATGGAAAAGGGGATCATGCCAAACCATTTGACAGACCAGGGTTCTTTTCTCATCTGTTTCAGTTCTTTCCGCTCAGAGCGAGGCGTCTCCATATACCAAATCATCCGCTGAAGCAGAAACTGAATCCATTCTCTAAACGACATTGATTCCACCTCATCCCTTAGCTTAGCCGGTGAAATCGCCGTTTAAACGCTTTTTCCCAAAAGGAAACAATCTCTTGCACGACCCCGTCTACACTTCGCCCGGTGGTATCGACGGTGAGATCGGCAAAGTCGTACAAACCTTCTCTCTCCTTCATAATGGTGTATACCTTGGTATGTAACTCTCCCTGCAATAACGGACGCTCATCAGCGGCACGACCGAGACGCCGGATAATCTCTTCCGGTTCGGCGAACAGCTGCACGACAACCCCCTTTTCCCGCATCATCTCCCTGTTCTCTTCCTTTAACACAATTCCTCCCCCGGTGGTGAGGAGCAAAGGGGAACCGTTCAGCAGCATCTTCAGCAATCTGGTCTCCTCTTGCCGAAAAGCAGCCTCGCCGGCACGGGCAAAATACTCTGCGATTGTGCAGCCAAACCGCGCTTCCAGTTCCTGGTCGGTATCCTTCCATTCCAGTTTCAGCTTTTTCGACAATTCCCGACCGACAGTAGTTTTACCTGTCCCCATCATGCCAATGAGAATCAAATGGCTCTTTTCCTGGTTCATTTCTACCTCCACCTGGATTTTTATTCTCTATCTTAGCGGATCCAGCGGTGGATGGCTAGCGTGTGCGGGTCAAGCTCCACTTCGCTCGTCTGCATGACGCCATTTTTTCCATAGGCTGTTGCCTGTACGCGGGTCATCTTCTCCCCTTGTTGAAGAATCCATGTCTCCACATAAATTCCATTGATTTGCAAAAGGCCTTTTTTCCCGGCACTTCCCATCTTCAGCTGCTTCCGAAGCACGGCGATTCCACTCTCCGACGCATATTTGCAGCGAATCTGTTCTTCATAGAGAGCCTGTGCCTGCTTCGTGTCAGCTGAACCGATGATCAGAAACGTGAGCAGCGTAAACAAAACCGTCAGGGAGGCGATCACCACCGGGAGGGCGAAGCCCCGTTCATTCCGCCTCATCAGATGTTCTCACCCTTCCTGCGACATATGTGCTCCAATCCAGGCTCGCATTCCAGTTCTGCATGCCGATTTTCATTCCCACACCGACAGGATCCGGGACAAAAGCGATATAATAAACATCCTGCAACAAAATGGTATTGCCCTTGAATGCTGTTTCTCCCTGTGCGCGGACGCTGCGGATCACCCGGCGTTTTTGATGCCGATAGCAAACGGTGTCTCCGTTCGGCAATTGAAAATACAGGGAGCCGTTATCCATTCGAAAATGGCTGCCCTGCTTCAATTCCTGATGAATATAACCGGAAAAAGCCATCGATTCCATTACCAACCGCTCTTTGCCATCCAACCCTTTGATTTCCGACATAAAGGTGCGTGTGATAAAAAACAGGGCCGGAAGCAGTATCAACAAGACGCTCATGGCAATGACCAATTCGAGATAGGTAAAACCGGCTTCACCTTTTAATCCTGAAAGCGATGCGTCATCCACCTGGCGCTTTTCGTTTTTCCATCTTTCCCTTTCCATTGAACCTCCACTTCCATCTGGTACAAGAACGGCTCAACCGCGCGGCATTTGGTCTGCAAAAGATACACTTGCTTCGGGAACTCTTCGCTTTTTACTGTTTTGCTTTCACCGGCGCAACGATCCGGAAAAGCCGACAGCTGCTTTTCCATTTCATTTTCCATCCAATGATCGATTTCCAGCCGGATGATTTCCTCTGTTTCCTTCATTTTTATTTCGTGCAGGACAGGAACGGCAAACACCATAAACACGCCGATCAGCACAAGCGACATCGTCACCTCGGCCAAGGTAAACCCTTCTTCTCCCCGCTTCATGGCATCAACTCCGCTTTGGGCCGGCCGGACGCCACCTGAATCACCAATTTTCCGACCAGTTTTTCCGCAGACAAGATGCGGATCGTTCCTCCCTGAACCTGCCCGGTCTCCCGGAAAATCACCTGATTTCCCTTATAATTGCTGGCAAGACGATATTTGTCGGGAACCGGGATGGTCCGAATCTCCTCCTCTCTCTGATACACTTCGATTTCACGGGGATTCAGAAAAAGAGAAACTTCGCTTTCACGGGAGACAGCCTCCAACTGGGCCAATTGGATCTGTGTGGCCAGAGAATCCAAAAACATCTCCCTTTCCGCCCGCTCACCCAAAACCGACAATGCCGGCAGCGCAATCGCAGCCATCAGTCCGAGCACGAACAAAATCAACAACACTTCGACCAGCGTCCACCCTTGTTCCCCGACATGCTTCATTTTTGGCATTTCACTCTTTTTTCGGAGGAGATTTGCGGATTACGGTCAATCACATAATGCCCCCCGCCCGGACACGCCGGCACCGATCGCAGATAACCCCGTTTCACCAATTCCGCCACGCTGCCCGGGTACTCTCCGTATTCCAGATAGTAGTTATCCGCTTGTGCGCTGATCATCTGTCTGTTCGCGCGATCCGCCCGATCCTTGGCTTTCTCCCCAGCCGCCTTCAAATTAGGAATCGCAATCGCCAAAATGAGACCGATAATAAACAAAACCACCAACATTTCCACCAAAGTAAATCCTTTTTCACCATTCCCCGTCATGGTTGACATCTGCCACTCTCCTTTCATTAAAGCGCCCGCACCAGCTGCAATACCGGCAGGAACATGCCGATGACCGTCAGTGCGACAAACAACCCGATGGCAAATATAAACGCGGGTTCCAAACTCCTCGTCAGCCGTTCGATCTTGTATTTCATCATCTTCTCCGTCCCCTCGGACAGATGGAGGAGAATTTCATCCAATTTTCCTGATTCCTCGGCCAACGTGACCATCTGCACGAATAAAGGCAAAAACAGTGGTTCCGCTTTTTTCTTCACCGCTCCGGCAAAAGAATCACCCTGCATCAAGCACTTTTTCACCTTATGTATTCTGCGGGTTAAAAGAACCCACGGAGTCAGCGTCGTCATTACATCAAGCGCCGTCAGCAATGGAACGCCCGCGGCCAGCAGCGAACCCAACTGAGTCGCAACATAATGAGTGAAACGGTACCGGTAATACTGCCCAATGCCCGGAAGCCACAACAACATCCTGGTAAAAAAAGCTTGTAGCCTGTCAGAGCTCATCCGGATCAATCCACTGCCCACCGACAACAGACATATGGATCCCCCTGCAAACAGCAAAACGGAATGAAAGGAATGAGACAAGAGAAACATCCATTGGGTGATGGCCGGCAACGGAATCCCAAGCGTCTGATACAGTTCGGAAAATCGGGGCAAAACAATCGAAACCAGAAAAAAGACCGCACCGATTGCAATGCAAAAGACCAGCAGCGGATAAAAACATGCTTGCCCGAATTCCCGGCTCCATTTGGCCCTTGCGGCATAGTAGGATGCGCACTGCTTAAACCCGAAGACGTAATCGCCGTGTTCTTCGGCAGCGCGAATAAACGAGATGAACAGATTGGGAAAAGCGCACTTTTGCAAGGCGGAAGACAGATTCCCGCCATTTTCCAATTCTTTTTTTAATTTTTCGTATAAAGAAGATGTAATCAATTGTTGTGTCACCAGCAAATCCAAACAGGTCAGCAGAGAAATTCCGCTTTCCAGCAAATGCCCCATCTGCTGGCTGAACACCATCAACTTTTCAGTTTTCCACCGGCATTTCATCCGCACCATCAATCACCCGCATCCATTCCTCAATCGTGGTTTCATCTTTCCTTACCTTGTCCATCACAGCGTCGCTGATCCGCTTCATGCCGCTGTCGATCAAGAACGCGCGCAACTCGCGCAAAGAGGCCCGCCCCACGATCAGACGTCCCAGATCTTCACCGGACTCCATCACCTCAAAAACACCGGTGCGCCCATAGTATCCCGTATTCCCGCAATCGGCGCATTTGCTTCCGCGGCAATGTGCACACGGCAAACGCACCAGACGCTGTGCAACGACACCGGCCAGGGCAGCTGCAACCCGAAACGGCTCGATCCCCATGTCAATGAGGCGCATCACGGCACTGGCTGTATCATCGGTGTGAAGCGAGGTGAGGACGAGATGGCCGGTCAGGGCAGCGCTGATGGCAATGGCGGCCGTTTCAAGATCCCGGATTTCCCCGATCATGATCACGTTGGGATCCTGCCGCAGCACCGCCCGCAATCCTCTGGCAAATGTCAAACCGGACTTGGGCAGGATCTGCACCTGATTGATCCCCGGCAACTGCAGTTCGATCGGATCTTCCAATGTCACAATATTGGTTTCGGCCCGGTTTAATTGTTCCAGCATCGCATAAAGCGTCGTCGTTTTCCCTGATCCCGTCGGTCCGGTAACAATAATCAGGCCGCTCGCTTTTTTCAGCAGGCGCTCAACCTTGGCCCGTTCCTCCGCTTCCATGCCCAGATTTTCCAGCTTCCGCGGTTGACCGCGGGTTTTGAACAAACGCAGGACAATTTTTTCTCCGTAAAGTGTCGGAAGCGTCGAAACGCGCAGGTCGAGCTGACCCCGGGCGATTTTCCCGTCTTGCGGAATTCTTTTCTCGCTGATATCCAAATGGCTCAGTAATTTGACTCTGGCCGTGATGGCCGCAGCATGCTCCGCCGGAAGCAAATCATGCTCTTGGAGAAAACCATCGACGCGAAGCCGCACCCTGAGTCCGTGCTGCATGGGCTCCAGATGAATATCGCTCGCCCGCAGTTCCTGTGCTTTTAAAAAGAGATCATCAATGTAATCGACAACATTCAAGCCAGCCTCATTCCTCCCTCCCGGAAAAATCCATAAAAATAAATTATTTTACAATTTCTACCTTTCTTTCTGATATCCTTCCCCGATTTCGACAAATTCGGAATTATTTGTACAACTTTCCCTATTTTCTGCACGCACAAAAAAAGGGGAGGATCATCAGATCTCCCGGCTTTTTTCAAAAACATGCAACCAGTTTGCCAACAGACTCAAAACATTATGAGCTCCCCGAAGTTATTCATGATGATCGGACTCAAGGCAAATCAATCAGCATGAATCGCGCATCGGATTCAGCATCCAACTGAAGTACGGGGGTTTGCGTGATGCGGGCAGAATCGCGTCTGTTTAAGATCGCTTCACCTTTATTAACAACCAATCGTCCCTCAATCGCAAACAGGAAAATTCTCCGTCCCGGCTTTTGCGAAAAGACGATTTCTTTTCCTTTTTCCAGATCAGCCAAGTAAATGGTCAAATCCTGATGAATATGGGCAATTTCTTTGGAAGCAGGATTTTTCGCGACAATCGGCAAAAGACGATTTTTCATCTTCTCAACCGGAAATTCCGTTTTTTCATAAGAGGGCGTCAGCCCTTTTTGCTCAGGCAGAAACCATAATTGCAAAAAATTTACTTTTTCTTCACTGGAAGGATTCACTTCCGAATGGACGATCCCCGTGCCTGCGGTCATTCTCTGAACACCGCCGAATGTGGTGGTTTCCGTCGCTCCCGAGCTGTCCTCATGCCTTAATTGCCCTTGCAGAACAATCGAGACAATTTCCATCTCCCGGTGGGGATGGGGGCCAAAGCCGGTGAGCGGGGCAACAATATCATCATTCAACACCCGCAGGGGACCGAATTGAAGATTGTTTGGATCATAGTAGTCGGCAAATGAAAAACTGTGCGCTGTCTTTAACCAACCGTGATCGGAGGTGTATCGTGATTCAGCCGGATATACTTTCAACATTTTTGACTCCTCTTTCTGTCATCATCTGAATAGAACGGCATCAAGCGAATATGTTCCCGAACCGGTGCAGGCGACACCGACGGCAACGGCAATCAAGATCAAATTGTATTCATATCCCCCTTGTGTCACCCAGTAACCATTCTTTCCATGAACTTTAAAAACAGCCACCAGCATTGTCAACACAATCAAAACGGCTCCGACAGGTCCCCCAAGACCGGCGGCAAACAAAAAACCGCCCGCCAGTTCACCCAAGCCGGCCAAAAAAGCCATAAATAAACCCGGCTTGATCCCGATCGATTCAAACCATTGTCCTGTCCCTTTCAGACCAGGCCCGCCAAACCAGCCGAACAGTTTTTGCGATCCATGCCCCATAAACGTCAAACCGACTGCAAGCCGAATCAGCAAAAGACCGATATTCATCAGACTCCCTCCATTTCTGATAATTTCTGTAATGCCATCTTAACCTCATTCACTTACTTTTGTCAAGTAACTATTAATAAATAATTGACTAAAGGTGATTGCATGGAAATGTTTTCGCGTGATCGTGAATAATTTTTTCCGCAGCGGCGATGGGGAATAGCCAAGCGGTAAGGCAACGGACTTTGACTCCGTGATGCGCAGGTTCGAATCCTGCTTCCCCAGCCAAAAAACAGCATGAGCAAAGGAAACATTTCTCCTCCTTATGCTCATGCTGTTTTTTGTTTGCTGTTCACCTTCTTCATCACATGACCCCCGACCATGACAAGAATGGCCAAAACAATCGGAACCGCCGTATCCAAATAATCCTGTCCCCCGGACAGATAACTGCGCACCAAAGGATCTCCGATCATTAATTCACCGGCAGTATACCCGAGGATGGCGGTTCCTGCATAGATAAGCCAGGGGAGCCGTTTTAACAGGGAAGCCACCAGCCCGCTCCCCCACATGATAATGGGAATGCTTAAAGCCAGACCAAACAGGACCAGTACAACACTGCCGTGCGCCGCTCCGGCTACCGCCAGCACATTGTCCAGGCTCATCACCACATCCGCCACAATGATCGTCTTGATCGCGCTTTTCAGGGTACGGCCAAGGGACACCTCCGTGCCTTCTTCTTCATCAGCCAGCAAATTGACGGCAATCCATAACAACAAAATCCCCCCAATTGTCATGAGGAGCGGAATCTTCAACAGATACGCGGCGATCGCAGTGAGAGAAGCGCGCAAAATGACCGCCATTCCAGCACCGATCATGACCGCTTTTTTTCTCTGATGCTCAGGCAGGTTTCGCGCCGCCATCCCGATTACCACCGCATTGTCCCCGCTCAAAAGGAGATCCAGGATAATGATGTTAAAAAAGCCAATCCAAAAAGCCATATCCGTTAGCCAACTTGCCATGTTTTTTTTACTCCTTTAAACAGGCATGCTGATACCGGCTTTGCCTTTTTGGCGGACCAACATGCCTGCCCTCTTAACCTTTCACAACTGGCTGAAGAAGCAGAGAAAGCGAACCCTCAATTTGAGATTCGCATACCGCAAAGTGACGCTCCGCCAGACCGGAAAGAACTTTCATGTCCAGTCAGTTGGACACCCTCGTTAACTAAAATTATGAGGAAAACAAGTGCCTGATTACCGCAACCGTCAAATTCGGAACAATTTTCATCGAGTAAGAGATTTCAACCCGTTCCCATTGTTTATGGGCATCTTTGCCATAAGGACCGATATTGATCACGGGGACATCCAGCTGACGGATCGCTTCCAGATCCATCTGGTGCTTCACTCCCCAGACGGGCATGTTCATTTCAAAGGCCTGAATCTCTTTTTCATCATCACTCAGCGCCACAAAGCTCATGTCCGAAATATACGGAAAAAATTTACGAACTTGTATTTTTTCCGCACAGTAAGGTTCGATTTGCTCCACCGCGCGGTAAACCGCTTCAATCAGGCGGAAGTCGCGCGGATCATCTTCGTTCAGGACAACACGGGGGATATACGGAGATGCGAAAAACAGGATGACCGCCGGTTCCGCATCCCCGCCCCAGCGCCATAATTCCTCTACCATCTGCTTGGCGTACTGGCGTATATCCACTGATTCCTTGTTCAGCATATTGTGGGAAAAAGCCAGGATCTGCTGTTCAAACTCCGCCCCGTGTTTTTCCCGGCAAAGGTGGTAAAATTCCTCATATGTGAAAACGCGCGGTTCAATCTCCGGAGGAACATACGAATTTCCGCTTAATCGGCTGTAAAGGCGACCCCGCTGGTGATACTTTGCAATGGCCGCTTCAAACGCTTCACGGGCAATCCCCTTCAACCGGCACAAAACATCGCGCGGCGACCAACTGTGAACAAAAAAGTTGTAGTAAACAAAGGCGGTTTGTGGAGTTTGCACATCATACTGCTTTTTTAGATCAGTCTGTTTCAACGAAACCGGAGGCATCGTCACCTCGCCGAACATTTCATCGCACAGATCAGGATTGTAATCAATGCGGGAGGTAAGTTCAGCCGCAATCAGGTTTGGGTCGAATCCTTCAAACGCCTGACCGACATGCGTCTCTTTGCCGACAATATAAAAGGCGGGGAGCAGTTTGCCAACCGTACCCAAATAAATATAGCGGTTCGGGTCCCCGTCAAAACGCGGGGCCGTATAATCGGAATTCACCGCGGCAATGAACCGGAGTTCTTCTTCCCGGGCCAGCTGATGGATGTCGGCCAGAGCAGATAAAATTCCCCGCGAATTATTCTCTTCATCACATGTGACCAGAAAGAGAAGGTTCCCTTGAAAACGGTGCCTGTTTTCGGCAAAGTAGCGCAAAATCGCCATATTGCCGGCAACCCCGCTTTTCATGTCCAAAACTCCCCTGCCGCCCATGTAATTCCCGCCGGCCAAGTCCCTGGCAACGGCAGCGGGAATTTTTCCTTTGCTCCATTCCCTGAGCAGCTCATCCGGTGAAAAGGCCAGTCCCATCCATTTGCCGTAATCCTCGACACCCACGGTATCCAAATGCCCCATCAAGATCACCGTTTCGGAACAATTTTCATCCCTTCCTCTGACCAGCGCCAGCACATTGTACCGTTCCCGGTCATCATGCCGGGTCGGCGTAATGCGCAAATGATGCGGATGATCAAGGAAATAAGGGAGCTGACGCAATTTTTCATAAATAAAAGCCGCCATGTCCCGCTCCCCGATCGTGCCGACAATGCTGGGATGCTCGACGAGCTCTTTGGTTAAAGCACAGATTTCATCCTGGAAGTTAATCATCGCTGATCCCCTCCATTTCAAAATATCAAAAAATATATCCAGGGAGGAAGATTCTGATTTCATCAAGTTTGAAAGCGATTTTTGAGGAGGCAAACTCAAAAATCGCTTTCTTCAGCTCAGAAGAAAGAAAACTCTTCTTCCGGTTCACCCGGATTTAATTCGATCACTTCCGTCCCTTCAACCGCTTCACGCACCAGGCGTTCCAGATCCAGTTTGGCTTCTTCCCGGGCCGCCACCTGTTTATCCGGCCGGGTTTTGGGCGCTTTTGGCAAAAAGACCGTACAGCAGTCCTCATAGGGCAAAATCGAAGTTTCATACGTTCCGATCCGTTTGGCAATCGTCATGATTTCCTGTTTGTCCATCCCGATCACCGGCCTTAAGATCGGCATATTTGTCACTTCATTGATGGTATTCATACTTTCGAGCGTTTGGCTGGCAACCTGCCCCAGGCTTTCCCCCGTCACCAGGGCAAGCGCACCATGTTTTTTGGCGACGGCCTCGGAGATGCGCAGCATGAACCGGCGCATGATCGTAATGGAATAAGAGTCATAGCAATGTTTGTTTATTTCCGTTTGAATTTCCGTAAACGGAACGATGTGCAGATGGATTTTCCCGCCATAACGCGTCAGGATCTGTGCCAGGTCGATCACTTTCTGCTTGGCCCTCTCGCTGGTGAACGGGTAGCTGTGGAAATGGATCGCATGCAGTTCCACCCCGCGCTTTAAAGCGAGATAGCCGGCCACAGGACTGTCAATCCCTCCCGACAAGAGCAGCAGGACGCGGCCGCTGGCTCCCACCGGCAATCCGCCCGGTCCCGGAATATCATTTCCGTAGATATAGGCGTATTTGCTGCGCACTTCCACATGAAGCGTCAATTCGGGATTGTGCACATCCACTTTGAGTTCGGGGACATTTCCCAAAATGAATCCGCCGAGGCGGTGATTCATCTCCTGCGACCGTATCGGAAACTTTTTGTCCGCCCGCTTGCTGTTCACTTTGAATGTCCGGACACCTTCCTGCTTTCGCACCAATTCCAGGGCCGCTTCCTTAATCTTTTCCCAATCGTTTTCCACCCGGATCGCCGGGCAAATCCCGACCAGACCAAATACGGTCTTCAGTTCGTCAATGAGCGCTTCCGGTGCTTCATCTTCCAGTTCCACAAAAATGCGGCCCGGTGTTTTCACCACGCTCACACCGGCAAAACGCGCCGTTTTTTCGCGGATATTGTTTACCAGACGGTCTTCAAAATCCGCCTTATTCTTTCCTTTTAATGCCAATTCTCCGTAGCGGAGCAAAACACAGTTTCTTTTCATCTGTTATGCACCTTCATCACCTGTTGTAACATGGGGATCACTTTGCCCAGCGCATCGGCACACCGCATGAGATCCTCTTCGGTGTTCATCCGTCCCAAACTGATGCGAATCGAGCCGAGCGCTTCTTCATCCGACCGTCCAATCGCTTTCAGGACGCGGCTGGGCAACTCTTTTTTGGAGGAACAGGCCGACTTGCTGGAAACATAGACTCCCTCTTTCTCCAACGCATGAACGATCACTTCCGATTTCAGGAAGGGAAATGAAAGATTGATAATATACGGCGCACCGCCTTCCCTGCTCACATCGCCGTTGATGATCACGGAAGACAACCGCTCCTGGATCTGTCTGAGAAAAGCTTCTTTCCAGTTGGCAGAATCGCGTATAAAAGCATCCCCCTTCTGCCGGGCCAACACGACCGCTTTTGCCATTCCGACAATTCCCGGTACGTTCTCGGTTCCGGAACGGATTCCCTGCTCTTGTCCGCCGCCGATCAAAAGAGGCGGGAGGTGAAGATTTTTGCGTATATATAAACAACCGACTCCTTTCGGTCCATGCAGTTTGTGGCCGGACGCGGAGAGGAAGTCGATTTTCGCCTGGCGGGGCAATAAGGGAATCTTGCCGAAAGACTGTACGGCATCCACATGGAACAGCACTTTGGGATAGCGCTCCAGCCGCCGCCCGATTTCCTCAATCGGCTGAATGGTGCCGATTTCATTATTGACATGCATGATGGAGACAAGCACCGTTTCCTCTGTGATCGCCCGTTCCACATCATCAGGATTCACCCGTCCCTGTGAGTCTACAGGGAGATAGGTAACGTTCCACCCTTTGCGTTCCAAGTATTGAAACACCTCATATACCGACGGGTGTTCAATCTCGGTTGTAATCAGGTGTTTTCCGCGGCCGGCATATTCTTCGGTTACCCCGCGAATCGCCAGGTTATTGGCTTCCGTACCGCCCGAGGTGAAAAAAATTTCCTCAGGGGAAACGTTCAAGGCTTGCGCGATCACCTTGCGCGCCCCGGTGACCAACCGCTCGGCTTTTACCCCCAGTCCATGCAAAGATGAAGGGTTGCCGAACACATCGACCATCACATCAGCCATTACTTTGGCCACTTCGGGATCTGTTTGCGTTGTGGCGCTATTATCCAAATAGATCACCGACTTGCCCTCCTTTCCTCTCTTCATAACTTCACCATTCTATCATAAAACAAAACACCTGACATGAGATTCAGGTGCAATCCATTTCCCTGTTCTTTTTCAAACTCGATTGGCGGATGATGAGTTGTGACGGAATCACATGCTCAGCAGGCAAGCTGCAATGTTCCGGATCGCTCAAAGCGTTCAAAAGCAGTTTCACCGCCTCCATGCCGAGTTCGTACGATAAGATTTTGACACTGGTCAAAGGAGGATTCGTAAAGGACAACAACGGCGAATCGTTAAAACCGACAATCCCGAGTTCTTCGGGGACGCGCAGTCGGTTATGTCCGGCAAATTGCAAGGCTCCCAAGGCGAACAAGTCATCGGCCGCCAGCACCGCGTCAAAGTCGACACCGCGGGATTTCAGTTCCTGCAGGGCATTAAATCCGCTTTCGATGGAAAACTCCGCCGTCACTGCTCTTTCCGCCGCGAAGCTTATTCCCTTCTCGCTCAATGCTTGTTTATACCCGCTGATCCGGTCCTGACTTACGATCAGATTGGGATCGCCGCTGATAAAAACCACTTTCTCATATCCTTGCTCCAATAAATGCAATGTTGCTTTTTTGGCCGCTTGTATATTGTCATTATTCACCGATAAAACCGGGTGTTCACAGCTTCTCCCGATCAAGGCGAAGGGAACGTTTTCGGCAATCAGCAGGTCGATCAGCGGATCCTGCTTGCGTGAAGTGGAGACAATCAACCCGTCGACCCTGCGCTCGCGAAAGAGTTGCATGCATTTTTGCCGTTCCTCTTCCGGTGTCCGGCTGATAGACAAAAGGATGTTGTAATCCCTTGCTTGGGCGATAGTCGACATCCCCCGCATCACTTCTGAAAAAAAAGGATTGGAAAAAGCCTGATCCGCCTCCCGGGCGATGGTAAAACCGATGGTTCGCGAGCGGCTCCGCGCCAGACTTCTGGCGATCGCGTTCGGAACGTAGTTCAGTTCTTCCATCGCCCGTTTAACGCGGAGCTTGGTTTCAAGGCTGATCCGGTTGCTTCCGGCAATCACCCTCGACACTGTCGATGGCGACACATCCGCCAGTTTCGCCACATCTTTAATCGTTGCCATAAAAATACCCCTTTAACAAATGATCAGACTGTTTTTCAAACCAGCACCATTCCCTGATAAGGGGAAAGAATCAACTCCATCCGGTTTCCTGATGCCTGGCCTTTTTCCCCCGTCAACAAATCGGTCCAATTCCTTTTTGCCCATGTATCCAGCGGCAAGGAAACATTTTGCCAGCTGTCGCTGTTATTCAGGACAATTCCTGCATTTTCCCCTTGCCATGAGCGCACAAAGGCATAGACAGGGGAACCTGGATCAGCCAACCATGTCCGGAAACTCCCCCTCCGCAACGGAGCACAACTCCGGCGAATCCGGATGAGCCGTTGATAATAGGAGAAAAGCGCCTGATTTTGCTCCTCTTTATCCCACAACATCGGCCGGCGGCAATCAGGATCTGTCTCTCCGGTCATGCCTATTTCATCCCCGTAATAAATCAACGGCGTCCCCACATAGGTCATCTGAAACAAGACGGCCAGGCGGAACCGTTCTTCCTTTTCACCGCAAGAGGTCAAAAAGCGCTCGGTATCATGGGAATCAAGCAGATTCCATGCCACTTGCAGCGCCTGATCCGGATAAGAGATGCGTGCTGTGGTCAATTCGGCATCAAACTCGCTGGCATCTGATGTTTGCTCTGCAAAAAAACGATAAACGCAGTCGCGAAACAAATAATTCATGACCGAATCAAACTGATCCCCTTCCAGCCATTTTACCGCATTATGCCATACTTCGCCGATGATAAGGGCTTCCGGATTCAGCATCTTCACAAAAGATCGGAAATCACGCCAAAAGGCATGATCCACCTCATTGGCCACATCCAGCCGCCACCCGTCGATCCCCATTTCTGTCCAGTAGCGGACGACCTGGAACAAATATTCTTTTACCTCCCTGTTTTCCGTGCGCAGCTTCGGCATGACAGGAACATTGACAGCAAACGTCTCATAGTTGGGCTGTGGCGTTTGCACAACCGGAAACTGCTCGATGAAAAACCAGTCTCTGTATTGCGAGTCCGCTCCCTTTTCCAGTACATCGCGAAAAGCAAAAAACCGGTCACCCGAATGGTTGAACACCGCATCAAGAATGATTCGCATCCCGTGCCGGTGAGCCTCCCTGATCAGGCGCTTAAACGTGTCCAGATTGCCAAACTGGGGATCAATTCTCAGATAATCCGCTGTATCGTACTTGTGATTGGATGGGGAGGCAAAAATGGGAGTGAAATAGAGCGCATTAACCCCCAGTTTGCGCAAATAGGTGAGGGAATGGATCACCCCCTCCAAGTCACCGCCGTAAAAACTGTCCCTTCCGGGCCGTGCATCCTTGCTCCAATCTTCCGTCCGGGGCGGGTCGTTCTCCTTGTCACCATTGGCAAACCTGTCCGGAAAAATCTGATAAACCACCGCATCCCTGGCCCACTCCGGGGTCACAAACAAGGCTGATTCATGGATATAGGCATACTGGAAAACTCCTGCCCGGTTCCGTTCCTTTGACACTCCCGATTCTCCGAAATAAACCCGCTCTCCTTTTTTTCCTTCCAGGAGAAATACATATTGCAGGCGTTTTGCAGTGCACTCCAGCAAAGCTTCAAAATAATCAAACCGCTGGTCCGAGGCCATCCATTCCGCTTCCGTCTGCTGAAAACAGGAATCCAGTAATTCATAGCGATCCGCGTGGAGCACGAGACAGCGGGCGATTTCTCCTTTCCCGGCACGCAGTCGCACCCTGAGGGAATGCAAATTTTCCGGACAGGCATAGGGAACCCTCGTTTCGTGAAAAAGTGCTTCAATAAGCATGAAAGCTCATCTCCTCCCTGAATCAGCCTTTATTCGCTCCTGCAGTCAATCCGGAGATAAAGTAGCGCTGTAAAGACAGGAAAATCACCGTGATCGGAACGGCAATCAACACGGAACCGGCAGCAAACAACGTATATTGCTTGCCCACATCTTTGTTGATAAAGCTGAACAGCCCGACCGCCAGCGTCTGATTATCCGGGCTGGTCAATATGATTTGCGGCAACAGAAAATCAGTCATCGGTGTCATAAAATTAAACAAAAACATCACCGCCAGAATCGGTTTGGCCAGCGGCATGATCACTTTCCAGAAGATGGTGACATGGCCGGCCCCGTCGATCCGCGCTGCTTCATCAAGGCTGTAGGGTATCGTGTCAAAATACCCTTTCACCAACCAGGTGTTGAACGGAATTTGCGTTCCCGCGTAAAAAATCAGCAACCCCAGGTGCGTATCCAACAGACCGATCCAATTCAGCAACAGATAAATGGCAACCATTGTCATCATCGACGGGAACATCTGCAAAGTCAGAAATAAAACTAATCCGTATTTGCGTCCGAAAAAACGGTAACGGGAAAACACATAGGCCGTACCAGTGGTGATGATCACGGACACAAACGCATTGATCAGGGCGATTTTCAGGGTGTTCCAATACCAGGTCGGATACTGGCTGTTAGGATTGAAGAAAAGCCAGCGATAATGAGCCAAGGTCGCATGTTTCGGAACCAGCGAAGTGGAAAAGATGCCGTCCCCCGGGCTGAATGAAGCCCCGATCACCCACAGCAACGGGTAAATACAAATCACAGCCATGATGATCAGAATCAGGTAACTCAGGAGAAGCCGGAGATACGTTTGCCGTTTGCTGCTGTTCATCGGATCATCCCTTCCTCTTTGAACGAACGGGTTCCCCTGAATTGCAAAACGGCCAGCACGGTTACGATCAAGCCGATGATGACGGAAATCGCCGCGGCATAGTTGTATTTGGAGGTTTCAAAGGTTAATTTGTAAACCCAGGAAATAAGAATGTCCGTCCCCCCGGCCGTTTGTCCCGGGATGGCCGGAAGCCCTTTATTAAAGAGATAAATGACATTGAAATTATTAAAATTGCCCACATATTGAACGATCAGCAACGGAGCCGTTGCATAAAGCGCCATCGGCAAAGTGATATGGCGAAATTTCTGCCAGATCGTCGCCCCGTCCACCTCAGCCGCCTCATACAGATCCGCAGAGATCGCTTGTAACACACCGGTATATAAAGCCATGCTGAAGGGAAAGCCAAGCCAAAATTGGATCAGCAAAATGGCGATTTTGGCCCAAAAGGGATCCGTCATCCACGGCAGTGCCCCCAGCCCGATTCCCTGCAAAAAAAGGTTAACCGTTCCGAAGTTGTTATCAAACAGGCCGGAAAAAACAATGATCGAGACAAACGAGGGAACTGCCCACGGCAAGATCAAAATGGTGCGGAAAAACTTTTTAAACTTCAGTTTTTTCTGATTGAGGATCACGGCTAAAAACAGGCCCAAAATCACCTGAACCGTTGTCGAAACCAACGTCCAAACCACCGTCCAGCAGAGAACGCTGAAAAAAGATGTTTTCCAAAAGCTGAGTTGAAACAGGTGCACGAAGTTATCCAGCCCGACATAGTCGACCAATTTGGCCGGAGGTTGATGATAAAGGTCATAGTTCGTGAAAGCGAGCACTATCATGAACAAAATGGGAAAGAGCACCACAAACACAAGCAATATCATGGCCGGTCCGATCACAAGATACGGAAAACCCTGATCGGTAACATGCCGGAAGGTCTGCATCACTCCGGGAGGTTTGACTCCCCGTTCCCGCAATTTTCCCACTTTGTAGGCATCGCGAATATTGAAACCGTAACAGCCCAGGCCAAACAGGATAAGCAAAATGGAAATAATCCCCTCCGCCATCAAATCGAGCGAATTATCCACTTGCGGAATTGTGCCCAAGGTGGCAATGCCCCAGAGTCCGATGTTAAAAAAAGGATAGAAAACAACGATATAGGCGATCTGCAACCCCAATAACAATCCGCCTTTCACCCACTGTCGATTGTACATTTGCCCGAGGCCCATCGACAAAGCGGATAGCACGGCGGCAACCCTGCTTCTTCTTATTAACGGACATTTTGCTGAATTCATCCAACCTCGCATCCTTTACCCTGTATTCCGTCTGAAAAAGCATGTTGCAGGACGGGTCGTCGGGGCCCGGCAGTCGGAGGCCCCTGTCTTCCCTTCTGATTTTGCTTATTGTTTCATCGTTTTGATGTTTTCTTTGATCAATCTGACTGCGTCATCCAGTGCTTGTTTGGGAGTCTGTTTCCCTTCCGCGACAAAGGTGTGGGCATTGTTAACCGGTTCCCAGACAACCCCCATCTCCGGAATGCTCGGCATGGGCACCCCTGTTTTCGCCTGCTCGGCAAAGCCATGAATCAACGGATTGTTTTTAATCATCGGATCATTCAGAAGATCCTTGCGCGGAGGAATTTCACCCGTTTCCAGAAATCGTGATTTCAATGCTTCTCTGCTTGTCAAAAATTTCATCAGATCAGTCGCGTATCGGGGATGCTTGCTGTAAGCGGATAAATACCATCCTTTCACACCGACAAACGTCCGTGCCGGTTTTCCGTCAACCTTGGGAAGCGGTGCGACACCCAGATCAATGCCGGCAGCCTGATAGTCCTTGACTGCCCAGGGACCGTTCAGGACGGCCGACACATTCCCTTCTTTAAAGAGCCCGCTCACGGTATCCCCTTTCAGCCCTTTCGGCAACAACCCCTGACTGAACCATTTTTCCACTTCTTTCATCCCGGCAATCGAGCCCGGGCTGTTTAATTCAATTTTATCCGGATCGGTTTTGCCACCGGTCTCCCCAAAAACGGAACCGCCTTTGGCCGCAAACAGGAAATACGTAAAATAAAGATTATTCGCCTCAAACATGATTCCATATTTATTTTCCGCCGGTTTATTGTTCTCTTTTGCGTACTTCATCAGATCTTCATACGTTGCCGGTACGTTGTTCATTAATTTTTTGTTATATATTAAAGCGATACTCTCCGTCACTTTCGGCAGACCATAAACCTGACCGTTATAAGTCATGGCCCGCATGGCGTTATCATCAAATTGCTCTTTGACGGAATCATCTACCTGAATCGGTTGCAAAAGACCTTTGACAATCGCTTCCCCCAGCCGGTCATGCGGCCAGGTAACCAGGTCAGGCCCTTTTCCGGCCGGGCCATCCAGCGTCAGTTTATCTTCCTGTTTCAAGAGAGGAACGGCAACGACATCGACTTTGATCCCCGTTCGTTTGGTAAACTGGGCGGCCAATTTTTTGGTGTTGTTGATTTGCACCCCGTCATCCGCGTTTTCCCAGACTACCAGCTTGTCCGGCTTCCGCTCGATTCCACCGGCCTGAACATGGGGATCGCGCTTCGGCCCGCATCCGCTCAACAGTGCGGTCACTATCGCGAAAACCGCGACAAGACCGATCCATTTTTTCATCTCCGAAGCCTCCTTTGTGCAAACGGTTGCATAAACAAAAATACGTCGATTCCATCTCTATTTTATCGCCTCATCATTTATCTTACAAGAAATTATATTATTTATTTTCGCAATAATATTTTTGTAAAAAAAGATGCCGCCTCTTCAAGAAGCAGCATCGGTCGATTTCAGGATCAGATATGGCACGAGTCAAGGCCGCGCTTTTGCAGGTAGCGTTGATGATATTCTTCTGCCCGCCAGAATGTTGAAGCCGGTGTGATCTCCGTGACGATCGGATTTTTCCAGCGGCCGCTTTTGTCCATCTTTTCTTTGGATGCTTCGGCTAATTTCTTTTGCTCTTCATTATGGTAGAAGATCACGGAACGGTACTGCGTTCCCACATCGGGACCCTGACGGTTTAACGTCGTCGGATTATGGTTGTTCCAAAAGATATCGAGCAGATCCAGATAGGAGACCTGCTCCGGATTATATTCGATTTGCACCACTTCCGCATGTCCGGTGCGGTCAGTGCATACATCTTCATAGGTTGGGTTCTCCAACGTCCCGCCCATATAGCCCACTGTGGTGTTGATTACACCCGGAACCTGGCGAAACGTTTCTTCTACTCCCCAAAAACAGCCTGCACCAAATGTTGCGAGCGCCATTTTTATTCCCCCTTTTCTTCATCAATTTTATCAGAATAAGATTCCACTTGAAAGCCGGAGACCAAACTTATTTCCGCCCGTCATGAATCAGCTCCAGCTCCCCGGTTTCGGGATCAATGATCAAACCGTGAACCTGAATTTCCTGGGGAAGCAGGGGATGATTTTGGATCAGACGGATGCTGTTCATGACCCCTTCTTCCACGTTTGCGCATCCGGCTAACCATTTATGCAGATCCACCCCTTGCTCACGAACGGCTTCAATTTCGTTCTGCGTGACCCCGTGCTCCTCTAGGTGTTCCAGAACCGATCCGGCTCTCAGCCCTTCCATGCCGCATCCTTTGTGCCCAATCACAAAGATTTCTTTCGCTTTCAGCAGCGACACTCCCACCAAAATGCTTCTCATCACGCTGCCATATGGCTCTGTCACCATGGCACCGGCCGTTTTTACCACTTTGGCATCTCCGTTTTTAAGATTGAGCGCCTTTGGCAAAAGCTCAACCAACCGGGTATCCATACAGGTTACGACCAGCAGCTCTTTTTTCGGATATTTTTCCGCCAGATATGGTTCATATTCCTTATTATTCACAAATTCCCGATTATAGGCCAGAATCTCTTCCAGACGGCTCATCTGATCTACTCCTTTGATGTCGTTTTTTAATTGTCCAAAAAGCTGACCATTTTTTATCCCAGGTTGGTCGGGTATACTAATTACGATGACACCCCAAAGCAAAAGGTGGTTTATTGTTCCCCATGAATGACAGAGTAAAACACGTGATCAAAGTCGTACTTGGCTGGACATTTCTCGTCCTCGGGATTATTGGCTTTTTTGTCCCGATTCTGCAAGGGTTTCTCTTTACGCTGATCGGGTTGATCCTGTTGTCGCAAACCACGCCCTGGGCGAAACGCCTGCTTGATCGCCTGCGCCGGCGGTACCCCGAAATAGCAGTAAAATCGGAGAAATGGATTGAAAAATGGGGAAATAAATTCCGCTTTGGCTCAAAATCAAATCCGGAATGAGAAAAACCCATGTGAATAACTGCCGAAGTGAAACATTTTCCTCCGGCAGTTTTTATATTTATTTGACGCGGCAAATTCCCAGACCGTCACCGATGGTAAGCAGAATGGATTCCAACCGGGGATCGGTGGCAATGCGGCGGTTAAATTCCCGTACGGCCACAGGGGACGGACCTTGATAAGACTCATCCAGGATTTTCCCGCCCATAAAGAGATTGTCCGCGGCAATGATCGCTCCCGGTTCAGCCAGTTCAATCGCTTTTTCCAAGTAATGCAAATAATTCATTTTATCTGCATCAATAAAAATAAATTGAAACCGCTCATTTCTTTGGGTCAATTGGGACAAACTATCTGCCGCATCCCCCACCATAAAGGAAACGCGTGTATCCAGCCCTGCTTTTGTCAAGTTTTCCATGGCAAAGTCGGCATGCTTCTGTTTCAGTTCAAGCGATACCACTTTCCCGTCTTCCGGCAAGGCTCGGGCCAACCAGATCGTACTGTATCCACCCAGTGTCCCGATTTCCAACACCTTTTTGGCTCCGGAAATCTTGGTGAGCAGGTAAAGCGTTTTTCCCACTTCCGGCGGTACGGAAATCTGCGGCATGTCGCGTTCGGCCAATCCGGCGGCAATCCCTTTCAAGACCTCGTCTTCCTGGACAAAGAGAGAACGGACATATTCTTTTTCCTGCACAAGCATCCTCCCCGATATTTTTTTAAAAAACACTCTCTTATTTTATCCCAATTTAATGAAAAAAGAAAAGGTACCACCTGACGGTGGTACCTTTTCATGTTGGAGCGGACGACGGGAATCGAACCCGCACTACTAGCTTGGGAAGCTAGTGTTCTGCCATTAAACTACATCCGCGTATCGACATGGTCATTATACCATAAACCAATACACAAAAACAAGCCCCCTTTTTTGGGGACTTGTTTCCACCCGGAAGGTTAAAATATCAAACGAAACGGAAAGAGTACAAACGCTAAAATCAAAGCAACGATTCCCACAGCAATGGCCCACCAGCCCAACGTGCTTTTCCTTCTGACGGCGAACGCACCGACGACGATGCCGGCAATCGACAAAACGAAAGGCCAGAAGAAAAAGGCGAGGACGGACAGAACCAAAGCGGCGATGCCAAGTCCCATACCACCATTTTCGGTACGCGCGCCTCTCTGGTCGTCACGGTCGTTGTCTTCACTGGCAAAGGTGGGATTGGGTGAAAGTTCCGCCGCTGTTTCCTCATCATCCGGTCTATTTGCGACATTCGGTTCGTTCTGGTTTTCTTCTTCCTTATTCAGCTTCTTGTCCTTAGCCATGCCGATCCCTCCATTTGGTTTCCGGGTTTAGGCTTAGTATGTGTTTCTTCCTGTAAAAAAACGTTTGTTAAATGGAGGAAATAAAAATGGAGCAGAAACCGACTCCGCTCCCAAGCCAACAAAGAGGTTTTGCAACAAGTTGTTCCCATTTTCCGTTTTTCCCCAAGCAAATTCCTTATTTTTTATCTGCTTCCGAATAATCATTCGGCCCGACCGGATGGCGGATAATTCCCGTCACGTCCGGCTGCTGCGCATAAGCGATATTGTAGAAATACAGCGGAGTGATCGGCGCTTCATCAAACAAGATCTGTTCAGCATGATGAAGCAACTGGTCACGTTTGTTGATATCGCTCGTTTCCGAAGATTGTTCCAGCAAAGCGTCATATTCTTTGTTGCTCCAATGCGTATGATTCATTGAATGATCGGTTTGCCAGCTCTCCAGATAATTATAGGTGTCGTTGTAGTCAGCTAGGAAACTTGCCAGCTGCATGACGAAGTTCGAACTGCGTTGATCGGCGAAAAACACCTTCTTCTCCTCGGCCTGCAACTGTATCTCCACATTCAGGTGCTGATGGATCATCTCTTGTACTGCTTCGGCGATCTTTTTATATTTCTCATTGGAATTGCTGTACAGCAGCGTGACTGTCGGCAGTTGGCTCCAGCCTTCTTCTTTCATGCCTTCCTGAAGCAATTTTTTGGCTTCATCATACTGTCCGTCCTTAATCAAGTCGCCGCCTTGTTTGCGAAATTGATTCGGGGCGGAAGGGGCCACATAGCCATACGCCGGTTTTACTCCTCCGCCGACGATCTTCTCTGCGATGGTCCGGCGATCAATGGCCAGTGCAAATGCCTTGCGCACCTTGGCATTGGTAAACGGCGGTTTCTTCGTGTTAAAGCGGAAAAAGGCAAGCCCGTTGCCGTCCATCGTCTTGATCGTCCCGTTTTTCAGCATGGAGGGAAGCAGATCCGCCGGCATTTGCGCTCCGGCTGCGACATCCAACTTTTTCGTTTGATACAGTTGGTAAATCGTTTTGTTATCACTAACAATCGAATAATGTAGTCCATCGAGTTTCACTTTCTCTTTTTTGTAATATTGGTCATTTTTCTCAAGGGTAAGATGATCATTGTGCTTCCACTCCGTCAGGTTAAACGCCCCGTTGCTCACATACGTTTTTGCATCGGCAAATGCATTCGGATTTTTCTCGACTACTTTTCGGTCGACAGGGAAGTAGACGGGATAAGCCGTCAACTGTAAAAAGGAAGGGGTGGGCTTTGCCAGCCGGACTTCCAGCGTGTCATCATCCAAAGCTTTGACCCCGACCTGATCCACGCTCCCTTTCCCCGTGTTATATGCTTCCGCTCCTTCAATAAAATAGAGCAAGAACGCTGGTTCCGCGGCCGTTTTCGGATCGAGCACCCGCTTCCATTCGTATTCAAAATCATGCGCGGTCAAAGGATCCCCATTGGACCATTTGGTCTTTTTCAGGTGAAACCGGTAAGTCAGCCCGTCGGAACTGACATCGACCTTATCGGCGAGCGCCGGTTGCGGCTGATCGTTTTTGTCCAGACGCATCAAACCTTCAAACAGGTTGTTGGTGATTTCCAGCGTATCCTCATCAAATGCCTTGGCCGGATCGAGACTGGTCGGTTCGCCGGTGGTATTCAAATTCAGGATCTTTTGCTCTGGACCATTGGCTTTTGAGGCGCATCCCGATAAACCGGCAGCCAAAACAAGCAATAAAAGCAGAGAAAAAAGGCCGAACTTTTTCAAATCTCTCCCTCCTTCAATACACAAACAAAAAACGGAATGAAAATTACTTCGTCATATCCGTATTAAAAACCTTCCGATAAATGAAATTATACTAATATTAAATAAAAAATATGACTCTCACGATGACAGGCTTGATTTGCAAGGCGGCAACACCAGAAGGACGGATGAGGGGTCTCCAAAGAACAAAATCTCTCCGGGTATCCTGTCTCTTTTTTTTGCACAAAAAAAGCGATGGGTATCCACCGCTTCAGATATACATTTGCCCTGACTGCGAATTCTCTTGTCTCATACGTACCGTTGAATAAATCAATCCTGCCGATGATATAATCAGAAAAATCTGTCAAATAAATCTTCCTTAAACAGCCGGCTTTCGTCCAGAAATTCACCCGTTACTCAAATCTTTGCTCAATCGTCGGTCCAAATATTGATAGATGCTTCGGATAATTTTTCCGTTCCATCCGAAGTCAACAAACTTTGCCCTCAGTGCGGCATGAATATCAACCGCCGTCCGGATCGGGGTGATATCGATCACGGTGACGACCAAATCATGTTTCAACCCTATACCATTGCGACATTCCAACATAACCTCCCCGCGAGATTCATCCACATGAATCAACCGAAAGGAAGGAAACTGCCCGGGCAACCCTTTTAACGCTTCGATTGCCTCCCATTTTTGATTTCGGTAATATCTTGTCCTCAAATTGGGCTCCTGCTGATCCCCAGTTTCTGTCACTCCGCTGAAAAAACGCTGAATCGCTGACAATCGTCTCCTCCTTATCTGAGTACGATTTGTTCCAATCTCTCCAGGCGCATGAGAATCTGATCCATCAGGTCATCATTCTGATTGGGTGCCGCACCCGAACCCCCTTGATTTTTCTTTAATTTTTTGATCTGATCCTTTAAATATTCATTTTCTTGCAGCACTTCTTCATAATTTTTTATAACTAAATCCAAAAATTCGTTAACCTCTTCAATATCATAACCACGGATGGCATGCTTAAAATCCTTATTAAAAATATCCATTGGGGTTAGTCTGCTCATGGATCACACTCCTCGGCCAACATTTCTTTCACAACCATTATATAAAAAAACAAAGACGAATAAATCCCTATAGAGAAACTTAATTAATTACAAATAAGAAAACCCATTCCCCGTAGAAAATGGGTTTCTAAGGAAAATGGGTTTTCTGCTTATTTTGCTTCCGGGAACGTTCTTCTGATCATATCGCCCAAGTTTTTGATAAACCCGCTGATCGGTCTCCCGTTTCGCAAATCATTGGCATAATTATTCATTTGTTTGACAAAGTTCGGATTGGAGGAGACATAGACGTTGCGCAAGCTTGGATCAACTGCTTTGGCCCTCCTGGCAATCTGTTTTTTTATCCTCTCTGTCAATTTCCCGTCGCCGGTGTTATGTTTCAAAGTGACCGCAACATAAGCGTTACGACCCATCACAATGGCGGCAGCAGTATTCACCTGTTTCAAACCCGCTACCCCCCTGGCAACGTCATCCGCCACCCGCACGTTGCGCGACAAATTATTATCATTGGTATCGGTACGATTCAAGTAGGTATTCCCATTGCGTACATCATTGCGCACATTGCGGTTGCGCAGCGACTCATTGGCCACTTTTTGCGTACGATACCCCGGTTCGTTCGGATTGGGCAATCCTTGCTTGCTTGTGGCACAGCCCACGGACATGGTGATCATCGAAAGCACGACCAAGCCGCTGATGAACAGCCGACGAGTCAGCATTCACAGTTCCCTCCTTCAACTTTTTATTTGCCTTTAGTATGTGAATGCCAACCGTTTCTATTACCCCTGAGCCGCTTCCGTTTTTTTACAACAAAAAACTCAAGCCTTTTCAGCGCAATCCGGGTGAGAAGTCCGAAAAATCGGGAGGAAAGTGGTTCCCGACGGTCCGGCCACCGAAATGCCGGCAAAGAAAAAACCCCTGTAAAAGGGGCTTTGGCTTGTTAATCCCGGTCATTCTGGAAAAAGAGAATAAAGACATATTGCAACAATTCAAGCAAGGCGACCAACGCACCGGCAACGTAGGTGAGCGCGGCAGCACCCAAGACGCGGCGAACGCCTCTTTCCTCTTCAGGACCGTGCACAAACCCTTCAATCGCCATGATTTTCTTGGCCCGGCTGCTCGCATTGTATTCCACCGGCAGCGTGACGAGATGGAACAGCACCACAACCGAGAAAAAGATCAAACCGAGCATCAACAGGCCGGTAAACTTAAAAAAGATCCCCGCCATCAACAAGAAAGGCGCCAGACCGGAGGCAATGTTCAGAACGGGAACCATGCGGTGGCGAAACACCAACGCTCCATAAGCTTCTTTATGCTGAATGGCATGTCCGCATTCATGGGCCGCCACGGAAATGGCCGCGATTGAATCAGATGTGTATACGTGTTCTGACAGGCGAACCGCCCGCGCAGTCGGATCATAGTGGTCAGTCAGACTCCCCGGAACCATTTGCACCGGCACGTGATACAAACCGTTTCGATCGAGAATCCTGCGTGCAACTTCCGCCCCGGTCAATCCCGATCTCGCACGAACCCGCGACCAGATTTGGTAATTTCCCCGCACTTTCCACTGGGCCCATAGCGTGATCACGAGACCGATAATGGAAACTAGCACAAAGATGGGGTTCACACCATACCAAATGGGAAAAAACAATCTGATCCACTCCTCTCATCATCTATTTTAACATTACCCGCTTTTGTTTCATTTCATGACATGTACTTCCCTTCAAAATCAACGCTTCTGTGAAGAGATGATCGAATTTGGTCAAAAAATTTTTGACTTCTTTTCCTATTATTAATGATAATTATGACATTCTCCTCAATCAATGGTTTTATTTACCACCCTTTTTTTTATAAAAAAACCCCCCTTGGCCGGATGCCGCATTCCGGCAAGGGGGTTGCACCACTTTAAGCAACAAACGTGTCAAACATCAGTTCATTGCGCGAACGCATGCCGACATTGAGCGCAAAGCCGATGGCCATCATCTGGGTGACGAGCGAGGTTCCTCCGTAACTGATAAATGGCAGCGGAATGCCAGTAATCGGCATTAACCCCAGCGTCATCCCGATGTTTTGGTATATCTGGAAGACAAACATGCCGACAATCCCGGAGGTGAGGTAAACGCCAAACGGATGCGAGGCCCTCATCGCAATTTGGATCAGGCGGTAAAGCAAAAAGAGATAGGCACACATAAGCACACTGGCTCCGATAAAGCCAAACTCTTCCCCGATCACAGCAAAAATGAAGTCATTGTACGGTTCGGGAATCCAATTTCCCTGCGCCTGCGTCCCGTGATGAAATCCTTTCCCTTTCAGCATTCCCGATCCGATCGCGATTTTGGCCTGTGTCGACTGATAGCCGGCCCCGGTGGGATCGGACGCCGGATCGAGGAAAATTTGAATCCGTTGAATTTGGTGCGGCTGCAAAATGAGATGGAGCAGGGGCGAATGCGTGGTATAGAGAATTATAACAGTGCCGGCCGCTATGGCCACAACGGCGATTCCCCCGGCAAACCATTTCCAGTTGAGTCCCCCGACAAGCAACATGCTCGCCGTAATCGCCATCAGAATCATGGCTGTTCCCAAATCCGGCTGTAAAACGATAATCAGGAATGGGATGGCAAAAAAAGCGATTATTTTTCCCAATGTCTTGAGATCGGACCAAGGTGCTCCTTTTTTCACGGAAAGGATTTTTGCTAAGATCAGAATAAAGATCAGCTTCATCAACTCAGACGGTTGAAAGGTTAAACTTCCGATTCCGATCCACTGCTGTGCACCGTTTACTTTTATTCCGACACCGGGAATCATGACGATGAGCAACAACAATATGCCAAACCCATAAAGAATGTACAAAAACCGACCCTGAAGCAAAATTTTATAATCAAAGAGGAGAACCCCGATCATACATAGAAAGCCGATTGAATACCAGAGCATCTGTTTTTGCACAAATGAAGGATCGCTCGTGTAAGTCGCACTGGATATGGCAACAATGCTGATAGCAGCAAGTACGAACAGCGTCAGAATAATAAATGGATCGATTTGCTTAATTCGTTGCATTTTCTTTAACATACAATTGATTCTCCTTTTCGCTTCGGTTTCCATCCTGCCATCATGAACGGAATTGAAAAACATTTCGCAGAAGGAGATTTTCACGATGAAACGTGGCAAACCTGATTTTTGGTTAATTTTGGTTACCTTTATCTTGCTCGGTTTTGGTCTGGTTATGGTATTTAGCGCCAGTTATTTTAAAGGTTATACCGACCCGCATATCCATGATTCCTATTATTTTTTTAAAAAGCAACTTGCCAACGGCTTGGTGGGTCTGATCCTTTTTTTCGTCGTTTCCAATATACCATATGAAACTTATCGGAAACATGTAGGCTGGATATTGGCCGTGAGCGTCATCCTGTTGCTCTTGGTTCCCCTGCTCGGACAAGTGCACAACGGCGCCAAACGCTGGCTTGGATTCGGTTTTCTTTCCTTTCAACCTTCGGAATTGGTCAAGCTGGGAATGATCATTTACACAGCTTCGATCATGGTGAAAAAACAGCCCCATCTCGATAAATTCCGTCGCGGGTTGCTGCCGCCCCTGATCATCATCGGCTTTGTTTCCGCTCTGCTTGTCATCGAACCTCATTTCAGTGCGACGATGATCATTATCCTGACCAGTCTGATCATCATTTTTTGCGCCGGTGCCAGGTTCAAGCATCTCATGTATCTCTTTTTGTCCGGTGTTCCCGTTTTGATCCTGGTGATGCTCTCGGGAAGTTACCGGGTAGACCGGATCAAAACCATGCTGAACCCTTTAAGCGATCCCACCGGGGACGGATATCAAATCATCCAGTCCCTTATCGCGATCGGACCGGGAGGGCTGACCGGCGTCGGCCTGGGGAAAAGCATTCAAAAACTGGCCTACCTGCCCGAGGCGCATACAGATTTTATCTTCTCCATCATATCAGAAGAACTGGGCTTTGTTGGTGGCGCTTTTTTGATCACTTTGTTTATTTTTCTCATTGTGCGGGGAGTATTGATCTCATTGCAGGCTCCCAACTCATTCGGGACGCTGCTGGGAATCGGAATCGTCAGTTCGATTGCCATTGAAGCGATCTTCAACCTGGGAGTGGTGACGGCGCTGCTTCCGGTGACCGGTGTTCCCCTGCCGCTGATCAGTTACGGAGGAACCGCCCTGATCCTCAAACTGACCTCGCTGGGAATTCTGCTCAATATTTCCCGCTATCGCACCAAAAAAACAAAAGCGGCCAAGCCCGATCCGGTCTCCCGACAATTCCGCATCTGAATAAAAAATCCCCTTAAGGATGTCCTTTACCCTTAAGGGGATTTTTGTTATTTTACCAAGCCGGTTTGCGGACTGCTGGCACTGGCTGTCGTCCGTTTGGGAATCCGCCCAGCTTCAAAGCCCAATCTTCCTGCTTTTACCGCCCATTTCATCGCTTCGGCCATTTTCACCGGGTCATCCGCTTGCGAGACGGCGGTATTCAGCAGCACACCATCCGCCCCCAATTCCATCGCCTGCACAACATCAGCCGGAGAACCGATCCCCGCATCGATAATCACCGGAACCGGCGATTCTTCAATAATATAACGGAGGTACATCGGGTTGAGCAAACCTTGTCCCGAACCGATGGGCGCACCTCCCGGCATAATGGCATGGGCACCCGCTTCCCACAATTTGCGGGCGATCACCGGGTCATCGGAAGTATACGGCAAAACGGTGAACCCCTCTTCGACCAGGATGCGGGTAGCTTCCAGTGTGGCGATCGGGTCGGGAAGCAACGTTTTCGGATCAGCAATCACCTCGACCTTAATCATGTCACACAGGTTGGAAGCTTTGGCGAGACGGGCGATCCGCACAGCCTCTGCCGCTGTCGTCGCCCCGGCCGTGTTGGGTAAAAGGGTATAACGCTTCAGATCGAGTTTCTCCAAAAAGTTGGGCTGATCCGGATTAAAAACATCCAGGCGGCGGATGGCAAACGTCAATACATCTGCTTCAGAGGCTTCCACCGCCTCTCGTTGTACTTCGAGTGAAGAAAATTTTCCGGTTCCCAAAAACAAACGGGATTGAAATTGATATCTCCCGATTTTCAGCATGCTATTAACCTCCTCCGACAAAATGAACGATCTCGACTACGTCGCCTGCCCTGAGCGGAGTTGCCTTGTGATCCTCTTTGGACAAGACCCGACGGTTATGTTCCACAATCACAATCCGCTCTCCCAGATGAAAGTGCTCTAGCAGGTCGCCAATTGTATCGATATGTTTTTCCACTTCATAGGGCTGACCATTTAATTGAATGGTTTTCATCTTCTCCCCCCTTCGTCCGTCTTCAACAGACGCATCGGTGAAAACGGCAACCACTCTTCCGCTGTTTCACCGAAAACCATCCGCGCCATCCATTCTCCGGTGAGCGGGCTGAGCAAAATTCCATTGCGGTAGTGACCACTGGCGATATACAGGTTATCGTATTCCTCCCATCGCCCGATATAGGGCAGACCGTCGTAACTTCCCGGACGAATGCCGGACCAGAACCGCGTGAGATTGGCATGTTCCAAAGCAGGAACGGCCTTGAGGGCCCATTCGAGGAGTGAACGGATCGCTTCCGCCTGCACCTGGCAATCGAATCTCCCCTTTTTTTCCGTCGCCCCGACAATGATTTCCCCGTTGGCTTTCGGCACCAGATAACCTTCTTCGCCAAACAGGGTGTGTTTCAAAACCGGGTGCGGAGATTGCAGTGCAAGGGACTCACCTTTCACCGGAACCATGGGTAGGGAAATATCCATCCCTTTGGCCACCCATTCGGTCCATGCCCCTGTCGCCAGAATCACCACATCGGCACTTTGGAGTCCGAGACTGGTCGAAACGCCGATCACACGCCTTCCTTCCCTCTGAAATGAATCGACACGGCACCCTTCGGCAAACTTGACGCCAAGACGGCCAGCCGCTCTGGCAAACGCCTGTGTCAGCCTCGGGGCCGATACCTGGTAATCATCGGGAAGATGCAGCGCGCCGACAATCCGATCACTCAGACCGGACTCCAATTCAAAACATTCTGTTACAGAGAGCCATCTGGCTGTCTGCCCGGCTTGCCGCTGCCACTCGCCCCGTTTCTTCAACCTTTCGGCTTCCGCTTCATCAAAGGCTAATTTCAATAAACCGGTCCTGTTTAATTCGATATCCAATCCGGTTTCAACCAGCAAGGCTTCAGCCAACCGTGGAAACATCGCCCGGCTCTTCAATCCGGCATCAACCATCGGTCCGGGGCGATCCATTTCCGCCTGGGCCCCAAGCATCCCGGCAGCCGCAGACGATGCCTGTGCACCAATCCTGTCGCGCTCCAGCACGGTTACCGTACATCCTTTTTTAGCCAGATGGTAAGCGATTGAACAACCGATCACCCCACCGCCGATTACCAAAACGTCACGATGCAAAATTCCACCTTCTTTTCATCTCTTCTGCCACTTTCTCCGGGGCTGGTGCTTGCGAAACTGCGGTAATGACAGCAACCCCGGCACAACCGGCCTTTCTGATCCGGGAAAGGTTGTCCATCCCGATCCCGCCAACCGCGATCACCGGAATGTTCACCCGGCTGACGATCTCCTCAAGGTGCTCTGTGCCAAGCGGAGGAAGTCCAGGCTTGGAGTTGCTCGTAAAGATATGCCCGACGAAGATATAATCCAATCCCTCTGTTTCAGCCCGTTTCGCCCCTTCCAGGGAGTGAACGGAACGCCCCACCCGCATCACCCGTTGCAACCTGCATAAAGTACGCGGAGAAATCTCTTCCTTTTCAGGCAGGTGAACACCGCCACAGTTTAACTGAAGGGCAACATCAATATGGGTGTTGATTACAATGGAAGAGGGCGGGAGATCCGTTTGCTGCAACAAATGATTCGCTATCGCCCGAACGCTGTCGGCGGACCGGTCCTTCAGCCGCAGATGAAAAGCATCCACCCACGGACAAAGAGACGGCCATATCCTGACCAGATCAGCCGGCGATTGCGTCCGATCCGAAATCACGTGCAATTCCATCATCCATCTCCTCTTTTAACAAAAAAACCGGCATCCGCATGGGGATACCGGTATTTATCCAAAAAACAACGAATACACGAATTTCCCCACTTCCTTTCGCTGGTATTAACCAGTTCAAGTTCAAAGGGTTGGAACCCCTTCCGTTCCTCTCAGCACAATGTGCACCCCTAGTGGCCATATGAATATGAAATTAACCAAAATACTAAATGTATCGTTTTTATTCTATCCCTTTTTTTCACTTTTCGTCAATTGTTTTCTAAGATATATCAATACAATCCCCTCCGGGGTCAATCGTTCGGCCACCCGGACAAACCCGTGTTTCTCATAACAGCGGATCGCCGGCAGATTGGCTTTCCCTGTCGTCACTCCCCACTCCTTCACCCCGTCTTCCTGCAATACTTTTTTTAACAACGCAGACGCCACCCCGCGGCGAAAATGGGAGGGGGAAACGGCGAGACGGCAAATGCGGATAAAATCACCCGTCCGCTTAAAAGCCAAAAAACCGGCCAATTCCTCTCCTGCAAAAAACCCGAGGAACGTTTCCCCTGATTGCTTGATTGAATCTTTTGTATCCTTTAACGGCGGTAACTCTTCACAGCCGATCATTTTGGCCTCCACCCGGTATGCCGCCTGCTGCACCTGTAAAATTTGTCTGACCTGCTCTTCGCTGCCCAAATGAATTCGCTTAATCAAACTCATTCACTCTTTTCCGAATTGACTGAGATTCGAACGTCCCCGTAAACAAACAATTGACAGGCTAACCGGCCTCCTTGAACCAGCTCTTCATCCCCCAGCCGATAAAGCTCTGAATCGGTATAATCGCTTAGATTCTCCATTCCCTCCTGCACATGGACCCTGCAGGTTCCACAGCGTCCCGTCGTGCATTGGAACGGCAGAGGAATCGACCTGGAGGCCGCCTCCAACAATAAATTGGCCCCGTCATAAACCTCGAATTCATAAGATTGATCTGACAGTTCAATCTTCACTCTCGGCAATTCTTCCAGCTCCTCTTCCCATGATAAAAAACCATCACCTCTTGTGCGATGATGGCAAACTGCGATCGCCCGGTCTATTTGGTATCCAATCCGTTGCTGTTCTGGCTCTGGTTCCACAGAAACCACCCCAGAAAAATCAGGATGACGGGCAACGCTACAAGAAGAATACGGGCACCATATTTGTGCATCACCTCAAAGCCTGTCTCCCAATTGGAGCCAAGGACATGTCCCAATCCGATAAAAGTGGCGCACCAGATGACTGCTCCCGCGTAGGCAAACAGCGAAAAACGGGAAAATGAAAGGCGCGATATCCCGGCAAGATAGGCAGTTACATGACGAACCCCGGGAATGAAATACCCGGCAAACAAAAGCCAGTTTCCGTACTTGCGAAAAAGAACCTGAGTAATGCGCAGACGGCGACGGGTAATAAAGATTTTGCGTCCGTACTTTTTCAAGAACGGGTAACCCAATTGCCGGCCCAGCAGGTAGCTGATCGTGATCCCGGACGCCGAACCGATCAAAGCGCTCAAATAAGTCATATACAGATTTAATTTTCCGATCGATGTCAAATACCCGAGAAAGGTCATTAAGATCTCATCCGGTAAAGGGATTCCCACAATTCCCAGTACCAGGAAAAGAAAGATGGCTATATACCCATACTCCTGCAGCATTATGAATAGCGTTTGTTCCATTGTATAACCCCGTTTTTCCCTTTACGTGCAAACACTTTAAGAATATCATACTTTAACCTTGAGCAAAAGATGCACGAATCCTGCGAGAATATGAGAACGTTGTTTCCGGAACTCCCCTGTCCTGACAAAGGAATCAGGACGGTTATAAGAAACCGCCCTACAGATACTGCGTGATTTCTGCCACTTTCTGCTCGTCAAGTCCTTTCACCGCTTCATGCAGGAGGCGGGCTGCATTTTCCAGATCGGTTTTGCTTACCATGGAGACATGGCTGTGAATATACCTTGCCGCAACTCCAATCACCAGCGAAGGCGTTCCTTTTCCATACAGGTGGAACTGGCCGGCATCGGTTCCGCCTCCTGTCATGATCTCAATCTGATAAGGAATATTGTTTTTCTCGGCCACTTCGACGACATAATTGCGCAGACGAATATTGGGAACCATTGTCGCATCCAAAAAGGTGATCAGCGGGCCTTTCCCCATTTTCGGTTTATTTTCTGTTTCCACTCCCGGTTGGTCTTCGGCAATTCCCACATCAACGGCAAAAGCCAGATCCGGTTTCACCAGGCGCGGAGCCGTCGTCGCTCCTCTGAGTCCCACTTCCTCCTGAACGGTTGCCCCGGCAATCACAGTATTGGGATGCGACTCCATTTTCAGCCGTTCCACCATTTGCAGAGCCAGCCAGCAGCCGGTCCGGTTATCCAGCGCTTTGGCCAAAATCGTATCATTGTCAGGCATGATCTCAAACGGGCAGAGCGGCACAACGGGATCACCGACCCGGATGCCCCACTCCTTTACCTGCTCATCGCTGTGGGCACCGACGTCAATAAACATTTCTTTCATCGGATACACCCTATTGCGCTCTTCCGCTGTTAAAACGTGCGGTGGTTTGGAGCCGATCACGCCTGTAAACACGCGATTTTCAGTCATGATTTGCACGCGTTGCGAAAGCAGCACCTGGCTCCACCAGCCTCCCAACGGCGTAAAGCGAAGGTAGCCCGATTTGGTAATTTCAGAAACCATAAAGCCAACCTCATCCAGATGGGCTGCCACCATGATGCGGGGTTTGCTGCTGGTTCCCTGAATCTCGGCAAATATCCCGCCAAGGCCGTCTGTCATGATATGAACATGATGCTTTTTCATTTCGCGTTCCATGATGGCACGAACTTCGTGCTCGTACCCGGAAACGGCTCTCGCTTCGGTTAATTCTTTCAATAAGTGCATTTTCATCCCCCTTATGGTCTGGCCTTTTTATAAGTTCTGCTCTTTTCATCCTTTTTATAACCCTCTTTTTAACCAGTCCCTTTACATATTTCTGCGGATCGTTTTTCAAACTATCCTTAAAAGCATTTGAGGAGCCCGATGCGATGAAAGCATTTTTTGCTTCACTGATGCTGTTTGTGCTGTTGGGGCAATCCTTGCTTCCGGACTCCACAGGCAACCCGGCCGCCGGGACGCTATGGCAAAAACCGTTATACGGCGATTACGGGGCTGAAATCAGGGAGAAAAAACCGCGGGCGGACGGGCTCTTCCACGTGGACACCCCGCAAATGATCCATCATCTCAAAGATTTAAAGGTGAACACGTATTTTTACTTAGTTTGGCATCAACCTTCCGACTGGGACGATTTGCGCAATGAATTTCTTCCTGCAGCGCAAAAAGCGGGAATCCGTGTCTGGGTCTATCTTGTCCCTCCTTCCGAAACGGCCATTCACTCACCGGAACCGTACGGGAAAGATTACGTGGCCTGGGCGCGTGCAGTCGCCCGTTTATCGCTGCGTTATCCCAATTTGCAGGGAATTGTGATGGACGATTTCAGCGAAAATCTTTCTTTTTTCACACCGGCCGTCCTCAAAGCGATCAAAGATGCGGGAAAAAAGGAAAATCCCTCTTTTCAGTTTCTGCCGCAAATCTACTATCCGTATATCACCGATGGCTTGCTGAAAGCCTACCGCCCTTACTTTGACGGTGTGGTAATGAGCTTTCGCGACGACCAGTTTCGCAACACGCAAAAAATCGACCGCCTGGTTGACCAGATTGACACGATGCAGGCACGAACCCGGAAGGTTGGATTGCCGTTTATTCTCATGCTCTATACAAGCAAGTTGTCAGCCACCCCTGCTAGTCCGTCCGTTTCTTATGTGGAGGGGGCTTTAAAACTGGCGCTTCACCGCCTGAAACTGAGACAAATTCAAGGTGTGGTCACGTATCTGTTGCAAAAGGAATTTACGGCAGAAGACAATGAGAATATTGCTCCCTCAGGAATGGGATATGCCAATCTCTTCGTTCCCGCCGGCATGAAAAACCGGAACGAGAACAATGTACAGTGGGTTCAGCGGATCTATCTTCCACCTTCGCCTTCATATGAACTCACCTTTTGGCATATGAGCACTTATCCGGCCTCCGGCAAGCCGATCTCCATCCAAAAACAGCTGTGGATTGATGACTGCCTCGTTTGGAAAAAACCGCTGAATGCCACCCCGTCTGAAAAATGGGTCAAAGAGACGGTTCATCTTACTCCCTACCTGAAAGGAAAGCGAACCGCCCTTCTCTCCCTGCGCCTGTCCGTAAAGGAAAAAGATCAGGCAGACTGGGCCTACGCCGGTTTTGACCACTTGCAGACAAAAGGATTCGTGGTTCAAAATGCCGATTTTGAAGAACGGGATAAGCATTGGACGGTGATGTCCACATCCCGGGGGTTAATCGGCGAAATCTTGATCTATGATCCCGGTCGCCGGTACCGGGTTTACCAAGCGATCAAAACTCATTTGACCGCATTTGATCTTTATCAAACAATGGTCGAATCGACAGACCAACCATTGCTCGCCCGCCAGGCCGACCACCTGTTAAACTGTGTCCTGCTAAAACAGGACCAATCCGCTTTGCAAACACTGGAACAGATGACGCAAAACCTCATTTTTGACAAATCGGTCTCCTTGATGGCAAAGAAACGGCTGATTCAGGAAATTTATCAACTCTATCGCATATTGGATGCGCAATCTCTGGGAAACAAGGCTGTTGACCTTTCTTCGTCAACGGCCTTTTTTGATATCCCATGCACGCCAGAAATCCCCATCAACTCCGACACACACTCCCGAGCCGACCGCCATATCGCGGGTTTTACCAATCATCAAAAATCTTTCGGCGAACATGATCGCACCTCTCATTCCCATCCGGGCCATAAAAAACAGACCATGGCAAATCGCGCATGGTCTACATTTCTTCCCGATCGATCACCTGCCTGCGAAAATTGTCGGAGGCATCGGCAATGGCCAGGCGGTTTTCAAGAGTGTTGATCACATTGGCATAATAGGTAGCAGCCTGATCCATATGTCCCATCTCAATCAAGTTTTGGTAAGTATCATAGCTTTCCGCGAGCAAACGAAAGGTTTTGTTGAATTCAGGCTCGTCCATGATCGGCGGGCGATTGTCCCCTTCTTCGTTATAAAACATTTTATATCTCTCAATATACGCATCATACGAAGTAAAATCCGGATTCATCTCACTTCAACCTTTTTTAACATATTTAGGGTTAGTTTTGCTTCTTTCGCCCCAATCTATGCGAAATCCGGACATAAAAAAAGACTGCCGACATTCAGCCAATGCCAGCAGTCACGGATGACGCACAAGCGTCTTTTTGCTCCGAACAAGCGATGAGAAAAGCAAACAATAAGCCGAGTTCTGTTCTCCGGGTGGTCCGGTCGACGGCTTGCTCGTCTTCCACCCATTGGAGTGGCAATCATCTGTCTAGGTCGTACATTGCTGCACGACTCATGCGACCAACCCGAGATCACTGCGGGCCACAGTTGCACATCATGTGCTGATCTCCTATCAGGTCTTGCTCCGGGTGGGGTTTACCTAGCCAGCATGTCTCCATGCTGCTGGTGCGCTCTTACCGCACCGTTGCATCCTTGCCTGTGAGGCAAACAGCCTCCATCGGCGGTCTACATTTCTGTGGCACTAGCCTTAGGGTCGCCCCCACCGGCCGTTAGCCGGCACCCTGCCCTGTGGAGCTCGGACTTTCCTCCCGTGGGACCTTGCGGTACACCACCGGCGATTGCCTTGTTTACTTTTCTCCTGTGCATCTACATATTTTAACAAAGCGAGAAATCAAGCGCAACTGGTAATCAGCGGAAATGCTATCCCCCGATAAAGCGGAAGGGATTGGTGTTGACGCGGGAAGCAAAAACCGAAACGGCCTCGCCCAGTTGCCGTTGCAGGATATGGCGGACCCGGTCGACAACATGATGCTCAACATGATGGCCGACATCCAGCAGATTCAGCCCGATGGCCTCTGCCTCCTGCGCTGTGTGATAATCGATGTCTCCCGTGATGTACACATCGGCGCCCGCCTGTTTCGCTTCGTGAATATACCGTCCCCCTGAACCGCCGAGAATCGCCACCCGACGGACAGGATTGGACCACTCACCCACCGCTTTTAAACCGTCCAGTTGATAGGACTGTTTCACCGTCCGCGCAAAATCAAGCAGTGTTGTTTGTTCCGGCAGTTGGCCGATTCGCCCGAATCCCAGCTTTTTCCCTTTCAGTTCCAATGGATAGAGATCGTAGGCAACCTCCTCATAGGGATGGGCAGCCAGCATGGCCTGAATCACTTGTTCCTGCAGATGATCCGGCAAAATCGTCTCCAGGCGAATTTCTTGCACTTTTTCCAACTCACCCTGTTGCCCGATAAAGGGGGAAGTTCCTTCGCGGGGCATGAATGTACCGGTTCCTTCCACATTAAACGTGCAATGGCTGTATTTGCCGATCCATCCGGCGCCGGCCGCACACACGGCGTCGAGCACCTGTTCATGATGGGAAACCGGAACGGTGACAACCAGCTTTTTCAGTTTTTCCTCACGGTAGGAAATGAGCACGCGAAGATGCTGAAGGCCCAACTTTTCTGCCAAAACAACATTTACCCCTTCGTCGGCGGCATCCAGATTCGTATGGGCCACATAAACATTGATGTCATGTTTAAGCAATTTGGCAATCATTCGTCCGGCGGGTTGATCCGTGCGTACGGCTTTAAGGGGATGGAAGATGACGGCATGATGGGCGATGATCCAATTCGCATTTCTCTGAATCGCTTCATCGACAACCTCTTCATTTACATCGAGCGTAACCAGCACTCCTTTGACCTCTGCTTCCGGATCACCCACCTGCAGCCCGATCCGGTCGTTATCCACGGCCAGGCGCGGTGGTGCATAATGATTCATCGCTTTGATCAATTCGACTCCCCGGATAGACATGTGAACACCTTCCTCCATTGTTCCAGTTCGTCCGCGAGTTTTTTCCTGCGGATGACTGCTTCCTCCGACTTTCCTTTTGCCAACTGCTGATACACCTTTTCTTTGGCTGCAAGCTCTTCTGCAACCTTCCGCTGCAACAACGGATGCTTTTCTCTCCACAATACCGGTCCGATCTCCAGCAGCAGGGAAGAAGGCAGACCGCTCCTGCCATAAGCATCCTCTTCCCCCGGTTCGGCGACGATGATCTCATACAAAATTCCGGCCTCTTCCACAATCGTCTCGGCGACAATGCGGAAGTGGTTTTGCCGCAGCCACTCCCGAACCCGGTACGCCCCGATATTCGGTTGCAAGATCAAACGACGGACACGGGTCAGCTTTTCTTTTCCCTCTTCGAGAATGTTCGCGATGAGTGAACCGCCCATGCCGGCAATCACGACCGCATCCACTTCCCCTTCCTCCAGGACCGACAGGCCGTCTCCGAGACGAACCTCGATCACTTCCTCATACCCCATAAGCCGAACACGATTTTTGGCATTTTCAAAGGGTCCCCGGTTGATTTCCCCGACGATGCCCTTTTTCAGCCGCTTTTGTTTCGCCAGATGGAGCAACAGAAAAGCGTGGTCGCCGCCAATGTCCGCCACGCGGATCCGGTCGGGAACAAACTCGGCCAGGGTCTGAAGTCGTTTGGATATTTGCCATCCTGGTATGTAAGATGATGATTCCACCATGGCTAAAGCTCTCTCCTCCTGTTCTCGGCCCTCTTATTATAACATCTTCGCCCGCCGCTGAATAAAATGGCATCCGAAGGAGGGATGAAGATGTCCGTCAACAATATTTTCAACTGCAAAATCAGCAATATGTTTACCACCGCCCGGATTCAGGTGGGCAACTCCCTTCAACTCGCTCCTGAGAACAGATCAAAAACCCTTGGCGGTGCGTCAACGATCGGAGACGGAGGCGTCAATGTAAGCGGAGCCGGCAACGTATCGATCGATCCGGATCTGATCGACCAAGTTTACGCCTGGATTTAAAAAAAGCCGGAAATGATTCCGGCCCGAAAAACAAGAGTCCGACGGGTCTGTCGCAAAGGTCGCTGCGAGTTTCCCCGCGATTGAACATCGGACGCTTATTTATGCTTGAAATACAGCCATTCATCGAAAAAGGGAGTGAGATCTTTTCCGGCCACCTCGTTGGCAACACGGATAAAATCCCGGGTGGTCGCCACTTTAAAACGATATCGTTCATAATAGGTGTGCAGAATATCCATCACCTTTTTCTCGCCGATCTCGTCCATCAGCTGAAACATCATCGCCGCCGGACGAATATAAACCATCATGCCGTAGACGGCGTCAGGATAGTCATATAATCTCTCCACCGAGGTTACCCCGACGACGCGGTGAATTTCATCCGTCCGTTTGGCAGCTTTTTTTAACAGTCCCCGCTCATCCTCTTTCATTTTCTTTTGCATGTAGAGGAATTCCGAAAAAGTGGTCAATCCTTCGTCCAGCCAGGGTTCTTTTACCTGGTTGTTGCCGACAACACCATACCACCATTGGTGGGCCAACTCATGCACGACCACATTGACAGCCGGCACCTGTCCCGACTCTGCCGGCACTGTCGGAATCGATGTCACCAGACCGGGATACTCCATGCCGGCAATGCCAAACCCCGTCTCCCCGAGAACGATGTCGACCTCATCATAGGGATAGGGGCCAAACCGCTCTCCGTAAAATTTCATCCCCGAAACAGCCGCCTCATGCAGCGGTTTCACCACATTTTCCATCCCTTTGAGGTACCATAAATTCACCTGGATGTTTCCCATTTTCCCGCGCGTCACCCGGTAATCTTTGGTCAAAACCGCCGCAAAATCGCGTACGCGCTCCTGTTTTACCGTAATGGGGGAACGAACCTTCCCATCTGCATTATTCCCGGTGGAGATCACCTGATATCCTTGCGGTAAACGAAACGTGACTTCAAAGTCGGACATTTGCGTGTAAAAAGGATCGCCGACGGTTGTATACGGCTCTGTATGCCAACCGTCCTGATCCCTGACCGACAGCATCGGATACCACTGCGCCAGAAAAGCAGTCTGTTTAAAGGTATTTAACCTTGTTCCTCCGCGGGGCAGATTCAAAAGAAAATCCATTTCGATCCGCGCACTCTTTCCCTTCGTCAGCGGTGTCGGCAAAGGAATCCGCATGATAATCCCGCTGATTTTTTCCTTTACCGGTTTGCCGTCGACGCGCACATTGGAAATATCGATGTAACCCGGTTTTTGCGGTTTTGCTTCCCGACCGTATTTCCAGTCGCGAAACACATTGGGATAAAGGTGAAAAAAGGCTTCCGTCTGTGCTCTTGTTCCCTGTGCGGGCAGGATCAGCTCCATATGCGCCTTTACTTCATCCTTTTGCGGTACATACGTCGCATCAATCCGGTATTGCGGCCGTTGTCCTTCCGCCGCAGGGGCAGCAAACATCTTCCCTCTCATGCCAAACAGGAGTGGGAATATCAACACCAAACAAACGCCGATAGAAAAAAAGCGGCTTTTCATCTGTCCGTCACCTCGAATCCAAAGTCAATTCCCGTTTAGGATGACCGATTCTCCCAAAAAATATGACAGACGAAAAAACCGCTTCGCTGATTCACCTGTCTTACAAGTTTCCCCGGCGAGCCTGTTCGCGTTCGATCGCTTCAAACAAAGCCTTAAAGTTTCCATCACCGAAGCCACGCGCGCCTTTGCGCTGGATAATCTCGAAGAACAGCGTCGGCCGATCCACGATCGGTTTGGTGAAGATCTGGAGCAAGTAACCTTCATCATCCCGGTCCACCAAAATGTGCAGACGTTTTAAATCTTCGATGCTTTCATCAATTTCGCCCACCCGGTCAAGCAGTGTTTCATAATACGTATCCGGTGTGTAAAGGAATTCGACCCCATTTTCTTTCAGCGATTCCACGGTGGCGACAATATCCTCGGTGATGAGAGCAATATGCTGAACTCCTGCACCGTGATAAAAGTCCAGAAACTCCTGGATCTGAGATTTTCGTTTCCCCTCTGCCGGCTCGTTGATCGGAAACTTGATCCGGCCTGTGCCATTTTGCATGACTTTTGACATGAGCGCCGAATATTCAGTGCTGATATCTTCATCATCAAAATGGATCAATTGTTTAAAGCCCATCACCTTTTCATAATACGAAACCCATTCTTCCATCTTCTCCACGTTGCCGACCACATGATCGACGCCGATAATGCCGACGGAACGAACGGGCAGGTTGAGTTCTCCCGGCACGAATCCCGGTGCGAACAGCCCGTTGTAGTTTTTTCGCTCAACCAGGGTATGCACCGTGTCCCCATATGTTCCGATCACCGCTTTCTTCACGATTCCATGTTCATCTTGTTCGGCATAAGGCTTCCTGATGGCGATCGCTCCCCGTTTGATCGCCTCGGAGAAAGCGGTTTCAGCATCCTCGACGCGAAGGGCAATATCCTTTACTCCATCCCCGTGTTTTTGCACAAACCGCGCAATCTCATGATCCGGCTGATATGATCCGCTGACCAGGATGCGCACGTTCCCCTGTTCAAGCAGATACGAAACTTTTTCCCGATTGCCGGTTTCCAGGCCACTGTACGCCACCGGGCGAAAGCCATAAGTTTGGCAGAAAAAGTAAGCAGCCTGCTTGGCATTTCCGGTGTAATATTCCAAATAGTCAATGTCATAGATCGGGAAAAAATCAGTTTGCAACTCTTCGGGAAGTTGGAATGATTTGCTCACGACAGAATATTCCCCCTTTTACGAAAGAGTTTCCTAACTCAAGAATATCGTGCAGCCCAAAACGACGCAAGCATCTACAGTGCTGCGCCGTCGCTTTTACGTAATGAAAGGCTGTGAAAATCTTCAGGAATCATGGAATAAATGCAGGTGTTTCGCAAACGAAGATCAGCCGACAACTGGTCATTGCGAAGCACGCCTTCCAATGTATAACCCAGCCGTTCAGCCACTTTGCGACTCCTCACATTTCGCTGGTCGCAACGAATTTCAATCCGGTTCGCCTTCAATATTTCAAAGGCAAACACGGTTAAACCCCGGACCGCTTCCGTGATATACCCTTTTCCCATCATTTTTTTCCGGCACCAATATCCAATCTCGAACTTGCGGATTCTCCAATCGATTCTGTGCAATCCGCTGCTGCCGACAAAGAGATTGCTTCCTTTTTCAAACAGATGGAAACGAAGATCGCTCCGCTCGAGAAACTGGCAGTAAGCCTGGCGGATATTCGCTTCCATCTCCACCTGATCCAGCGGTTTCTGTGCCCAATCCATCCATGGTTTCAGCAACTCCAACGTCTCGGTGGCAGCTTCATATACCAACGCTCCGTCACCAGGCAAGGGGCATCGGATCACAAGCCTTTCCGTTTCAAAGGAGTGCGGAAAATTCATCAAAATGGGCGGCAATGGTTTCATGACTGAAAGATCTCCATTTCCTTAAGATTTTTCTATCCAAATTTTACAGGACTCTTCCAAAAAAACAAACCGATTCCGTTTAAGGAAATCGGTTTGTAACCGTCATGCTTCCGTTTCGCCTGCGCCAGCCTAACTTTCCTGACGGTTGATCATAAACTGCTCCCGTAATTTGTATTTTTGAATTTTCCCGCTTGCCGTCATCGGATAGGAATCGACAAAAATCACATGCTCGGGAATTTTGTATTTGGCGATCTTGCCGGTACAAAATTGCCGGATCTCCTCTTCCGAACAATCGGTCCCTTCTTTTTTGCGAACAAAAGCGACGGGAATCTCTCCGTATTTTTCATCGGGGACGCCAACGATCTGGACATCCAGCACTTTGGGGTGCGTGTACAAAAATTCCTCAATTTCCCGAGGGTAGATATTTTCCCCGCCGCGGATGATCATATCCTTGAGCCGTCCGGTAATCCGATAGTAGCCCTCTTCCGTCCGTATCGCCAGATCCCCCGTATGCAGCCAGCCCTCTTCATCAATCACCTCTTCTGTCTCGCGCGGCATTTTGTAATACCCTTTCATCACGTGATAGCCCCTTGTGCATAATTCCCCCTGCTGTCCGTCTCCGAGCAGCTCGCCCGTTTGGGGATCAACGATTTTCACTTCAACATGGGGCAGCGGCTTCCCAACAGTTGTCACCCGCATCTCCAGCGCATCATCGGTTCTCGTCTGCGTGATCACCGGAGAAGATTCTGTCTGCCCGTAGGCGATGGTCAATTCCCGGATTCCCATCTCTTCGGTCACTTTCCGCATCACTTCAATCGGACAGTTGGACCCGGCCATGATTCCCGTCCGAAGCGTACTGAAATCGGTCCGGGAAAAGCGCGGGTGATTCAATTCGGAGATAAACATGGTCGGAACACCGTGAAGAGCAGTGCATCGCTCTTTTTCCACCGTTTCCAGCACCTTGCCGGCATCAAAGGTAACGAGGGGAATCATGGTTGCGCCAACACTGACACAGGCAAGGGTACCCAACACACAGCCGAAACAATGGAAAAAGGGGACAGGGATGCACATGCGGTCCGCCTGCGTCAGCCTCATGCATTCAGCGATATTGCGGGCGTTGTTCACGATATTCCGGTGGGTCAGCATCACCCCTTTGGGAAAGCCGGTTGTGCCTGAGGTATATTGCATATTGATCACATCGTCGGGGGACAGCGATGCTTCTCTTCGCATCAGTTCTTCATCATCCAGCTCCGCACCCATCTCGATCAGGTCCCGCCAGATGAAAGTACCCGGATAACGTTTGTCACCCAGCAGGATGACATTTTTCAGATGCGGCAGCCGCTTCGCTTTCAATCTTCCCGGTTGCGAGTGGATCAGCTCGGGGCAAATCTGGTAGAGCATGTCGATAAAGCGCGTCCCGTGCACCTGTTCTTCCAAAATTAATGTTTCCGTATCTGATTGCCTTAACAAATACTCCAGTTCACGTACCCGGTAATGCGTATTGACCGTAATCATCACCGTGCCGATTTTCGCTGTTGCAAATTGTGTGATCAGCCATTCCGGTTGATTGGTCGCCCAAATGGAAAGATGATGCCCTTTTTTCAGGCCGAGTTTCATCAGCCCTTTGGCTGTTCGGTTTACCTGATTTTGGAACTTGCGGTAGGTCCAGCGAAGATTTTTTTCCGGATATACCACGGCCTCCTCTTCTCCGAATTTGTGGACCTGCTCAGCCAACAGCCCGCCAACTGTGAGATCCAACAATTCCGCCACTCGCCGCCGCCCCCTTTTTTCTGTGAAAATTTTTTGCTATTCCCTGTTAACAGCCGATCTCCCGCGCGATGATGTTGCGCTGTATCTCCGATGTCCCTTCCCCGATTTCCGTCAATTTGGCATCACGGAAGAAGCGCTCCACTTTATAATCGCGCATATAGCCCCAACCGCCGAGAATCTGCACCGCCTGTGTCGTCACCCACATCGCCGTCTCGGAAGCAAACAGTTTGCACATCGAGGCTTCTTTGGTAAATTTGCGCCCCTGATCCTTCAGCCAGGCGGCTTTATACACATAAGTCCTCGCCAATTCGATTTTCATATGCATATCGGCCAATTTATGGGCAACTGCCTGAAATTTGGAGATGGATTGGCCAAATTGAGTCCGTTCTTTGGCATATTGAAGAGCCAGTTCATAGGCTCCCTGGGCGATTCCCACAGCCATCGCCCCGATTCCGATTCGCCCTCCGTCGAGCGTGATCAAAAACTGTTTAAACCCTCTGCCGATTTCGCCCAGGCGATTTTCATCGGGAACCCGTACGTTTTCCAGAACCAGCTCCGTGGTATTGGAACTGTGAAGCCCTAATTTTTCATAATTATCAATCACCCGGAATCCCGGTTGGTCCGTTGAAACGATAAAAGAAGTGATTTCCCTTTTGCCTTGCGAGTTTCCCGTCACTGCGGTCAGGGCCAAGAAATCAGCGTAACTCGCATTGGTGATAAAGCATTTGGAACCGTTAATAATCCATTCATTGCCTTCTTTCACCGCACGTGTTTTGGTACCGCCTGCATCCGAACCGGCATTCGGCTCCGTCAGACCAAATGCCCCCAGTGTCTTCCCCTCACACAACGGAACCAGGTATTTCTGTTTCTGCTCCTCCGTGCCAAACAGGTAGAGCGGGGCACAACCGAGAGAAATATGGGCGGAATAGGTGATCCCAGTCGAAGCGCAAACCCGGCTCAGTTCTTCCACGGCAATCGCAAAGCTGACCGTATCCGCACCGGCCCCGCCATATTCTTCCGGAAAGGGCAATCCCATCAGCTTCAATTCGCCCATTTTCTCGAATATCTCTTTTGGAAATCGCTTGGTCCGATCCCGCTCATCCGCTCCGGGAGCAACTTCTCCTTCGGCAAAATCACGCATCAAGTTGCGAATCATCTTTTGTTCGCTCGTCAGTTCATAGTTCACAGCACTCCACTCCTCCCAGATGTATGACAGCGCTTTCATTTTCATTATAGGTTGACTTGTTTTATTACTTCAAGAATTTTTAAAAGTCAGTTGGATGCCTGCCAAATTCAACAAAAATTGTCCGAAACTTATTTGCATTGGGGATTGAAAAGGGATAAAATTTAATCAACAAAAAACAAAAAAGCACCCAATCCGTGTGGGTGCCCAGTTTGCGGGAAAGAGTTATTCAAGGAAATCTTTAAGCCGTTTGCTGCGACTCGGGTGGCGCAGTTTCCGTAAAGCCTTGGCTTCAATCTGGCGAATCCGTTCCCGTGTAACACCAAAAACTTTTCCTACCTCTTCGAGAGTCCGGGTACGTCCGTCATCCAGCCCGAAACGCAGGCGCAAGACGTTTTCTTCCCGTTCCGAGAGAGTGTCCAGCACTTCTTTCAACTGCTCTTTCAGCAGTTCGTAAGCTGCGGCATCCGCAGGAGCTTGTGCATCGTCATCCGGAATGAAATCCCCCAGGTGAGAGTCGTCCTCTTCACCGATCGGCGTTTCCAGAGAAACAGGCTCTTGGGCGATTTTCATGATCTCACGCACTTTTTCCGGGCTGAGCCCCATCTCTTCCGCAATTTCTTCGGGAGACGGCTCTCGTCCCAACTCCTGAAGCAACTGCCTGGAAACACGTATCAATTTATTGATGGTTTCCACCATATGAACGGGAATCCGAATCGTCCTGGCCTGATCGGCAATGGCGCGGGTGATCGCCTGGCGAATCCACCAGGTTGCGTATGTGCTGAATTTGTATCCTTTGCGGTAATCGAACTTCTCAACGGCTTTGATCAAACCCATATTGCCCTCCTGAATCAAATCCAGGAACAACATGCCACGCCCGACATAGCGTTTGGCGATGCTGACAACCAGGCGCAGGTTTGCCTCAGCCAGCCTTCTCTTCGCTTCTTCATCCCCCTGTTCGATCCGTTTGGCCAACTCCACTTCTTCTTCCGCCGTCAACAGGGGAACACGGCCGATCTCTTTCAGGTACATCCGAACGGGGTCATTGATTTTAACCCCCGGGGGAGGGGTCAAATCCTCTTCCAGATAATCCTCGGCTTCTACGTCGACATCATCCGCATCTTCAAACTCATCGTCGTTGTCCTCGTTAATCACTTCAATTCCCTGATCGCTCAGATGTTCAAAAAACTCATCGATATGCTGGGAATCCTGCTCAAATGGAGCCATTTTTTCCATAATCAGCTTATATGTGAGAACCCCTTGTTTTTTCCCAAGTTCGACCAGTTGCTCTTTCACTTGGTCCAGAGTTAATTCCAACTCGGTATCCACATTTTGTTCCTTTGCCAAATTCGTCTTCCTCCTTTCTGATGAACTCGCTTACTTCATCCGCATTTGCAACTGCTTTCTGAGCTGCAAAATTTCCAAGGACAACTGGGCGGCTTTGACGGGTTCATCAGCACGCGATAATTGTTCAACCATTTTCTCTTTTTCTTCGATCTCTTTAAGAAGAGGAGCCATTTTCACATGCCGGACATAATCCAGAAGCGCATCCTCCGCAATCTCCTCCGGTAACTCGAGCATAGCCAGTTCGCTCGCTTTTGAAGACAGGCTCTCATCCTCGAGAGAACTTATAAAACGGCCAGGGTTTTCGGGATTTCCTTGGTCATAATAAGCATATAGATAAGCAGCCAGCGCTGCGTAAATTTCATTATAAAAGTCTGCTCCCAAATGATTTTTCACCCATTCGGTAACAGATTTGCTTCGGATCATATGGGCTATAAGAAACATCTCGGATTTTTCGGCAACCGATGCCGGACCACCACTACCGAGCAAATGTTTGCTAACCTCTCGATACCCATTATTCCACTTGGTTCCCTCTTTATCCCTTCTGGCCTCTCTCTTTTTTCGCGTTCGCGCCTTTCTTCTCTCTTCCTTCAGGGCCTCCAGCGACAGCTGAAACTCTTCGGACAAACGGCGCAGGTAGTGATCCTGTTCGATGGCCAGCGGCAGTTCGGCAATCGCATCAATAGCTTCAGCCAAATACTTCATCCGCTGGTCTTCGTCCTTAAGATCATAATTTTTCTTTAGACTTTCCAGTTTAAACGCAGTTAATGACAACGAGGCAGCCAAGATTTCCTCTTTAAAGGCTGTACCCCCAAATTGCCTGATGTAATCATCGGGATCAAGTCCGACAGGCATCTGCGCCACCTTGACGGTCACTTCACTCCCTTTCAGCACATCAAGACCGCGTACCGCGGCATTCTGTCCCGCGTTGTCCGCGTCATAGCAGATATAAACCGTATCGGTGTTTCGCTTGATCAAGCGCGCATGGGCATCGGTCAATGATGTCCCCAGGGTGGCTACGGTGTTGCAAATCCCCGCCTGCCAAGCAGTAATGACATCCATATACCCTTCAAACAAAAGGACAGACGCTTCTTTTCTCATGTGAGAACGTGAACGATGAAGATTAAATAAATGATTCCTTTTATGAAATAACGGTGACTCCGGACTGTTTAAGTATTTTGGACGTCCATCACCAAGCAGGCGACCGCCAAACGCGATCACTTTTCCCTGCGAATCGTGGATGGGAAACATGATCCGGTCACGGAAGAGATCAAAATACCTTTTCTTCGATCCTTTGTCCCGTGAGGTGATTAACCCTGCTTTTTCGAGCAGTTCTTCATGAAACCCTCTTTTTTTAAGAAATGGAAGAAGAAATTGATAAGAAGGAGGTGCATACCCGAGCTGAAACTCGGCAATTGCTTCCGGAGAGACATTTCGCCGGCGCAAATATTGTCTTGCTGCTTTTCCATACTCGGTTGCCACCAAGATGTGATGATAAAGCTTCGCTGCCAAGTCCAAGGCTTTGCGCATCTGCTGGCGTTCATCCTCTTCCGGATCACCAGGATCGGCGTCCGTATCCGGTATGTGAATGCCGGCTTGATCTGCCAAATGCCTGATCGCTTCGGCAAATGTGAGCTGTTCAATCTCCATAATAAATTTTATGCAATCCCCGCCCGCTCCACAGCCAAAACAATAAAAAATCTGCTTGTCCGGCGAAACTGAAAAGGAAGGGGATTTTTCGGAATGAAACGGACATAATCCAAAATAATTTCTTCCGCTTTTTTTGAGCTGAACATATTGTTGGACGAGATCGACAATATCAAAATGCTGCCTCACTTGGTCAATCAATTCGTCAGGGATTCTTCCTCCCATAAAAACCACTGCTTTCTACCCCAGACCATGGTATGACTCCTGATCAAACTCTTCCAGAAACGCGGAACGAATGTTATCATTCGCCACCATTCGGCAAAGTCCTTCCGATTTTTTCGCTCCCGCCACTGGTAATATATAGATATTAAAGTTCGTTCATTTCCTTATCCTCCTATTCTACAAAAAAATAGCTTCTCCTTCTGTTAACCTTTTTTTACAATAGAAGAAAACGAAAAAAATGTCGAGCCTGCCCAGTATGTTTTCTTAACAATTTATCTTACTTCGATCAAAGAATTATTTCAATAAAAAATGCCCAGGATCTGGCTGGGCATTTTAAGGGAATCTCTGTCAATTTTTTTGTTTTTGTTCCTTTTTAACGGATATTGCCGCTTGTGCTGCTGCCAACCGCGCGAGCGGCACCCGGAACGGCGAACAGCTCACATACTGAAGGCCGGCTTCATGGCAAAATTGAATGGAGTTTTTCTCCCCGCCGTGTTCCCCGCAAATGCCGACTTTCAATTCCGGTTTGACCGAACGCCCTTTTTCCACACCCAGGCGGACCAACTGGCCGACGCCTTTCCGATCCAGCGTGACAAAAGGATTATCCGCCAGAATTTTATTTTCCACATACCCGTGCAAAAATTTCCCTTCCGCATCATCACGGCTGAAGCCAAATGTCGTCTGGGTCAGATCGTTGGTGCCGAACGAGAAGAAATCGGCTTCCGTTGCGATCTCATCCGCTGTCAGCGCAGCACGCGGCACTTCGATCATCGTCCCGACGGAATAGGAAATCGCTTCTCCCTCTTTTACCGTTTCCGCCGCCACGCGTTCGACCAGCTCCCGCATCCGTTTTAATTCGTTCACATGCCCGACGAGCGGAATCATGATTTCCGGCATCACGTTAATTCCTTCCCTCCGACATTCGTCGGCGGCAAGGAATATTGCCTTTACCTGCATTTCGTAGATTTCCGGATGAGTGAGCCCCAAACGGCATCCGCGGTGACCGAGCATCGGATTAAATTCGCTGAGCGCCCGAACTTTTTTCAGCAATTTTTCCTTTTCAAGGTATTCTTCTTCCTTGTCTCTGCCTTGCATTTGCATTTTGGTCAGTTCAACGATCAATTCCTCACTGTTCGGCAAAAATTCATGCAACGGGGGATCAAGCAACCGGATTGTTACCGGCAAACCGTCCATTTCGCGAAAGATTCCTTTAAAATCTTCTTTCTGCATGGGAAGCAGTTTGGCAAGTGCCCGCTCCCTTTCGGCAAACGTCTCCGCCAAAATCATTTCCTGGACGATCGGAACCCGTTCCGCCTCCATGAACATGTGCTCCGTCCGGCACAAACCGATTCCTTCCGCACCCAGCTGCCGCGCTTTCCCTGCGTCGACAGGATTGTCCGCATTGGCTCTCACGCCCAGAACGCGCCGCTCATCAGCCCAATTTAACAACTCCCGGAATTCGGCGGACAACTCCGGATCGATCAGCGGAACTTCTCCCCGAATCACCTGTCCCGTGCTTCCATCGATGGAAATGAAATCACCTTCCTTGAGCCGAATTTCCCCGAGCACTGCTTCCTTCAGGCGCAGGTCGATTTTTAATTGTTCCAATCCGCAAACACAGGCTTTCCCCATGCCACGGGCAACCACGGCAGCATGGCTGGTCATTCCACCCCGTGTCGTCAGAATTCCCTGAGCCGCCAAAATCCCGTGAATATCTTCCGGCGTCGTTTCCGGACGAACCAGGATCACCTTTTCCCCTTTACCTGCCAACTGCTCTGCCTGATCCGCGTCAAATACGATTTTTCCGGAAGCCGCACCGGGGGAAGCGGGAAGCCCCTTCGCCAGCACCTCCTTGGGCGCATTGGGATCAATCCGGCGGTGCAACATTTGATCCAGTTGTTCCGGTGCGATGCGGAGAAGCGCTTCATCCCGGTCGATAATCCCCTCATACGCCAGATCGACGGCGATTTTCACCGCAGCCTGCGCTGTGCGCTTTCCGGCCCTGGTTTGCAGAATATACAGTTTTCCCCGCTCAATGGTAAATTCGATGTCCTGCATGTCCTGATAATATCGCTCCAGTTCCTGGCAGATCCTCTTCAGTTCTTGATCAATCTCCGGCATTTTCTCCTGCAAAACGCGGATGGGCTGGGGTGTGCGAATTCCCGCCACGACATCTTCTCCCTGGGCGTTAAGCAAAAACTCGCCGTAAAGCTCCTTGTCCCCGGAAGAAGGATTTCGTGTAAAGGCCACACCAGTTCCCGAATCCTCTCCCATATTGCCGAACACCATCATCTGAACGTTGACGGCGGTTCCCAGCGTATCCGGAATCTTGTTCATTTTGCGATAAACCTTTGCCCGGGCATTATTCCATGATTTAAATACGGCCTCGGCAGCCTGATGCAACTGCTCCATCGGATCTTCCGGAAAGCGCTTTCCCGTTTGCCGTAAAATCAGCTGTTTAAATCGAGACGTCACTTCTTTCCAGTCGGCCGCCTCCAATTCCGTATCATATTGAACTTTGGCTTTCTCTTTCCGCTCATTGATGATCTTTTCAAACAGATAATGGGGAATCTCCAGCACGACATCTCCAAACATCTGAATAAAGCGGCGGTAACAATCGTAAGCGAAGCGGGGATTACCGGTGGCACTCGACAGCCCTTCGACGGTACGGTCGTTCAGCCCCAGGTTTAAAATCGTATCCATCATCCCGGGCATGGAGAATTTTGCCCCCGAGCGAACGGAAACGAGCAACGGTGAATCAGGATCCCCAAATCTTTTTCCGCTCTCCCTCTCCAGGTGTTGCAAGGCTTCCTTCACTTGCTCCCACAAACCGTCCGGCAACATTCCCCCGTTGTTCATATAGAAGCGACAGGCGTCTGTTGTAATGGTAAACCCGGGAGGAACCGGGAGGCCGGCCCGGGTCATCTCCGCCAGATTGGCCCCTTTTCCTCCCAGTAAATCCTTCATGCCCGCATTTCCTTCATGAAAATGAACCACCCATTTCTCACGCATGCCTGTTTCCTCCTCTTTTTAAGATATCCAGGATGATATTCGCCGTTTCCTCAACCGCTTTATTGGAAACATCGATCATCGGGCAACCCAGACGGCGGATCACCTTTTCGGAATACTCCAGTTCATACAAAATCCGCTCCATGCTGGCATAATTGGCGCCGGAGGCGAGCCCGAGCGCTTTCAGCCGTTCGCGGCGAATATTATTGAGCTGGTTCGGATCGATCGTTAACCCGATCAGGCGGTGAACAGGCACACGATACAACTCCTCCGGCGGTTCAACCTCGGGAACCAAGGGCACATTGGCTACTTTGTATCGTTTATGCGCCAAATACATCGACAGCGGCGTCTTTGATGTACGTGATACCCCCACCAGCACAACATCGGCACTTAAAAGTCCCCTCGGGTCTTTTCCGTCATCATATTTCACGGCAAACTCAATCGCTTCAACCTTGCGGAAATACTCTTCGTCCAATTTATGAATCAAGCCCGGTTCCATTTTCGGGGTAAGCTGGTACAAACGGGACATTCCCTCCAGCATCGGGCCCATAATATCGACATAGATCACCTGCTTGCGCTCCGCCTCTTCAATCAGCAGCTGACGCAGCTCATGAATAACCAAGGTAAAGGCGATCATCGCATGTTCTTCTTTTGCTGCCTGTACTGTCTCGATAATCGTTTCGCGATCAGTGGCATAGGGAACACGGCGAATTTCAATGTCACCGCAACTAAACTGGCTGGAAGCAGCTTTTACAACAAGTTCAGCCGTCTCCCCGACCGAATCGGAGATGACGTAAACAATGGGTTGATTGTTCATGAAAATGGGTTTCCCCTCCTTCAGGTTTGTTTCTATGGTTGTCCGAGTTCCACAAAAACTTTGACCAGTGTTGTTTTGCTGATGCGCCCGATTACTTCCCATTCACCGGGCCTGTCGGCGAAGGGTCTGACCACGGGCAGCGAATCCACCTCGTGCCGCATCATGGACAGTGCAGCTTCAAACAGGGTGTCATCCGGCTGGCAGGTGATGATGTTGGGCATCCGGGTCATGACCACCCCCACCGGCATTGTGTGCAGATCCTGTTTTCCCATGGCCGCCTGCAACAAATCCTTTCTGGAAATGACCCCCGCCAGCTGCCCTTCTTTTTTGATTACGTAAAGGGAACCCACATCTTCCAAGAACATGCTGCAAATCGCGTCGTAAACAGAAGTATCCTCCTGCACAACAACCGGCATCGATTTGTAATCTCTGACGTAGAGATTGCGAACATGTTCACCCATCAACTGATTTGCTGTTTTTCCCGAATAAAAATAGCCAACGCGCGGACGCGCCTCCAATAAGCCGGCCATCGTCAGGATCGCCAGATCCGGTCGCAGGGTTGCACGGGTCAGATTCAGCTTTTCAGCAATCGATTCACCAGTGATGGGCCCCTCCGCTTTTACGATTTCAAGGATTTTTTCCTGACGTTTCGAAAGTTCGATTTCAATCGCACCTCCAGATCACGGGGATGTAGTTAATTGTGACATACTTTTATTTTGATATCCACATATAGTATATACTAATCGACGAGCGAATTACCACCGTAAATTTTCTTCGGGAGAAAGAGCCCGTTTCACATCCTGCTTTGAATGGAATTTTTGTTTTGCGATCATCCTAACAAAAGAAGTTCGCAGCTCTTATTCTGCCTCGGCGATATTTTATCCCGATCGCAAGGGAAGCTATCAAAACAAATCATTCCCGATCAACCCACACCCTCTAATAACCTACAATCATACAGGCAGGTGTAAAACACATGATGAAAAGCAATCAAGACTTAAAACACACTCTTTCCTATCTACACTCTGAACTGAACCGCATTGAAACGATGGCGGGAACATTGGCCACGATTGAACAAGAACACTACGGCAAACTCACCAACTATGATCATCGTGAGTTGGTCGACATTGCCGTGGAAGAGCAACATGCGGCCCGTCAGCTGGGGACCATCAGGCAAATGTGCCTGGCGATGGCACAAAAGGTGGAAAGCCTCAAAAACGGGATCGACCGCGTGGGACCCAAGGAGCATACGGATCATGCTGAAATTCATTGAACGATGGATTCGGGCCACGATCAACGAAACAATCGATCAGGCGATTCTCCGGACCATTCGGGATCAGTACATCGAAAACCTGTTTGAAATGGTTCCCGCCACGACAAAAGTGGGGGTCACCAATCTGATGGAAATCGCCATGAGGGCAAATCAGGGCACTCCGGTTTCCCGTCCGTTGGGCAGCCCGATACACTTGTCCCCGTGGGAGAAAATCCTGTTTAATCCCGTCCATCTCTTCCGCTTCCCCACCCCTGAAAATGTCGGAATCAACACTTCGGTGACCATCGGCCCCCGCGCCAAAAAACCGATGACTATCTCCATTCCAATCATGATCGCCGCCATGTCGTTTGGAGGAGCACTGAGCAAACCGGCCAAAATCGCGCTCGCCAAAGCAGCCACTATGGTCGGGACAGCGACCAACTCAGGGGAAGCGGGACTCATGAAAGAAGAACGGGAAGCGGCCAATTTGTTTATCGGTCAGTACAATCGGGGCGGTTGGATGAACCAGCCCGAAAAATACAAGCTTTTGGATGCGGTGGAGATCCAGTTGGGGCAGGGGGCTCAGGGTTCGGCCCCGCAACGTACCGCCGCGCATAATATCGGGGAAGATTACAGGGAAGTGTTTGGTTTGCGACCGGGGGAAGATGCACGAATCCACTCACGGCTACCCGGTGTCAATTCCAAAGAAGACTTCATCCGGCTGGTGAGAAGGTTGCGCGAGGAGACCGGTGTACCTGTCGGTTTGAAAATCGCCGCTACGCATCACTTGGAAAAAGAATTGCAGATTGCTGTCGAGGCAGGAGTCGACTTTATCACGATCGATGGTGCGGAGGGGGGAACGCATGGGGGAGTTCCCACGTTGCAGGATGATGTCGGTTTGCCCACTCTCTTCGCCATCACCAGAGCTTCGGATTTCCTGGCGCGAAAAGGAGCCACACGCAAGATCAGCCTGATTGCCACCGGAGGGTTGGTCACTCCGGGTCAAATGTTGAAGGCACTCGCCCTGGGCGCAGACAGCGTTTATATCGGAACGGCTGCTTTAATGGCACTGGCGAGCGAGCAAATGGTAAAAGCACTTCCCTTTGAACCGCCAACCAGCCTGCTCGTTTACACAGGCAAAAAGACGGATCAACTGGATGTCGAGCAGGCGACACGAAACTTGGTACGGTATCTGAACGCCGTGGTCCGGGAAATGGAATTGGTCATCCTATCGTTGGGCAAAACGGCTGTCGCCGACTTGTCCAAATCGGATTTATGCACGATTGATCCTTTTATCGCCAAAGCTACGGGAATCCAGTTAGGCTATGTCTCTCCCGAAGATCAATCCCGTTTCTTTGCGGAGACGGAACCGGCGTTTCATCATTTCCGCGATTTCCCTCAGCCGGAAAAGGAGCAACCTGTTATTCCCCCACACTAAACGTCATTGATCCGTTGCAGGGATATTCCTGCAACGGATCAATCAATCATAAAATTGGTTCCTGTTATTCGGGATTCACTGCTGCATCCCCAAAAAAGCTTCATACAGCCACTCTTCAATTTGTTCTGCACTCTGTGTGCCATCGGGGTTTTTCACAGCTTCCGCTTCTTCCCTGGTCACACCGTAAACTCTGGCCTCGCGATTGTTGGCTATCCCTTTGCTTATGTAATAAAGCTTGCTGTTTCCGAAAAAGGTTTCATCAAAGCCAAAAAAATCAGGCAGCTGATAGCTTTTTTCATCAAAAGCAACATGGCCGACCCTTTTCCATTCTCGTGTGGCTAAAGGCGCCCGGTCTGTGCAAAGAGTCCATAATATCGTTTTCTCTTTGTTTTTGAACTCGGTAAGCGTCCATTTCTTTTTGCTGAATAACGAGTAATATTCCAAATATAAATCCTCATCCTGTTTCCCGCCCCGAACGATCATGCCATAACCATAAACTTTTTTCCCGAGCAGTGGAATGGCCACCACATCGCCCGGTCTCCATTCAGCCTGCTTCGTCAGCTTTTTCTTCTTCAATTTTCCTTCCGTGATCTGATACCCGGTCAAATCAGCGATCACTTTTTCTTCCATCCCTTGGAAACCCAGGGCAATCATGCGCTCCCACTCTTCCAGAGAGGGAATCCTCCCGGTCAGGCTTTGGTACAGCTTTGCTGCTTCCAGAAAAGACTTTTGCAGAAATGTGCGCAATTCTCCCTCAACTGCACTGTTTAAATGTAGTTCGCTTTTGCTTTTCTTTTTCTCTCCCATCATGGTGCCTCGCTTTCCTGACTAGATCGTAAAAAAGCCCCTACGCAGAGGAAGGGGATAATTTTACCATGACATGAATCCCGACTGACTGCAAGCGGTTTTTGTGAATAACGATTTCCCTGGAAATAGTCCAGACGGGCCTCTGAAAAGAAAAGCGCATATCATCCCCGTGGACGACATGCGCTGATCGTTTTAAGCAAATACCAGATATTCAAAGGAAGCGAATCTCCTGGTCAACCGCATAATCCCGGCAAGCAGGGCCAACCGGTTAAAGCGGACTGCCGGATCATCGACCATTACCATGATCTCATCAAAAAAGCGATGAATTTCCGGAACCATATGGGCAAGCGCACTGTAGAGAGCCGCCGGATCCTTTTGCTCGGCCGCACGCTCCCATAGTGCTTCCGCTTCTTCAAACGCCCGAAGTAAAGCCTGTTCTGCCGGTTCCGTGAGCGCCTCTTTGTTCAATTCTGCGCCATCTGCTTTGGCTGCGAGATTGGCAACGCGCGTAAACCCTTCAACTTCCTGTTTGAACGATTCGCGCGAAAGCTGATCCATCAGCACTCCGGCTTTTTCCAGCACTTCTGCCGGATGGGAAATGCCGGAAGCAATGACGGCATCGATGACATCATAGCGGATTCCCTCTTCCTGAAGCACCGTTTTGATGCGCAGGGAAAAGAACTCCGTCAGATCCTTTTTCACACCAGCCCTATCCTGTTTTAGCAGGCCTGCTTGCTCCAATTGTTCCAGAGAAAGCTCCAACAGTTCATCCAACGACAACGAACGGTATGCCGGAGACAGCAAAATTTGCACAATTCCTGCCGCTTTGCGCCGCAATCCGTATGGATCCTGCGAACCGGTCGGCTGAATGCCGATGCCAAAGCTTGAACAAATCGCATCCAGTTTATCGGCAAGGGCCAGGATCCCTCCGATTTTTGTTTGCGGCAGTTTATCGCCGGCGAATCGGGGCAAGTGATGTTCAAAGATCGCTTCGGCAACCGCCTCCTCTTCCCCTGCTTTCCGCGCATACGTTCTTCCCATGAAACCTTCCAATTCGGGGAATTCTCCAACCATTTGCGTGGCCAGGTCAAATTTGGCGATTTGGGCCGCACGGCTTAATTGCTGCAACTCTTTCTGCTCAAGGTTCAAGCGCTCACCGATGGCCGATGCAAGATTTGCCATCCGCCGAATCCGGTCTCCGACACTGCCCAAATTCTCTTGGTAAACGATCTGTTCCAGTTTGGCAACCGCTTGCCCGATCGGCTGTTTCAAGTCTTCTTCATAGAAGAAACGCGCATCGGCCAAGCGGGCGCGGAGCACCTTCTCGTTCCCTTTGACCACTGTTTGCAGATAACGGTCATCGCCGTTGCGCACCGTCACAAAATAAGGGAGCAAATGCCCGTCCGCATCTTCGACGGGAAAATAGCGCTGGTGTTCCCGCATGGTGGTGATCAGCACTTCCTTGGGAAGCGTCAAAAATTCTTCGTTAAACGTTCCATACAGCGCTGTCGGGTATTCCACCAGATAAGTGACTTCCTCGAGCAGACCGGGGTCAACCGGAATAACCCAACCCCGTTGTTCCTGCAATTGGCGCAGTTGCTGCAAAATGAGCTCGCGCCGTTCGGTCGCGTCAACCAACACATATTGCTGTTTCAACGCATTCACGTATTCCGCCGCATGGGTGATCTCAATCTCATGCCCCAAAAAGCGGTGTCCACGCGTCTTGCGTCCGGCTGTCAACCCTGCCCACTCAACCGGTACAACCGCGTCATCGAAGAGGCAAACCAACCAGCGAACCGGGCGGATAAACCGGGTACGCCCCTGCCAGCGCATCGTTTTGGGGAAATGCAACGCTTGAAGCACCTCCGGCAACCCTTCCTGCAATTGGCGTACGGTGTCTGCCCCTTCATGGTGCACTTTGGCAAATACATAATTTTCTCCCTTGATCTCTTTAAACACGAGGTCGTCGACCGCCACTCCCTGTTTGCGCGCAAACCCCTCCGCTGCTTTGCTCCAGCTTCCATCCGGGGTTTTGGCAATCCGCTCGGCGGGCCCTTTTACTTCTTCATAGAGATCTGCTTGCCGTTCGGCCACTCCGTGAACGTGCACAGCCAAGCGGCGCGGTGTGGCATAGGTATGGTACGTCTCATATGAGATCCTCTGTTCATTGAGCCAATCGGCCAGCTTTTGGCCAAGTTGCCTGACTGCATCGCCGACAAAGCGGGCGGGAATTTCCTCACAACCAATCTCCACCAGCAGGTCTCGCTTATTCATTCTCTTCCCCTCCCTTTCGGTTCATCAATGGGAAGCCCAGTTTTTCTCTCTCTTCGATGTACGCCCGGGCAATTTTGCGTGCCAGATTGCGGACGCGGCCGATGTAGCCCGTTCGTTCCGTCACACTGATCGCTCCGCGCGCATCCAGCAGGTTAAAAGTGTGGGAACATTTCAAAGCGAAATCATAAGCCGGAAATACCAAGTTTTCGCTCAATGCCCGTTTGGCTTCCCGCTCAAAATCATCGAATTGCCGGAACAGCCAATCCGGATCGGAAATTTCAAATGTATATTTGGAATGCTCATATTCCGGCTGGCCGAATACATCGCCGTACAGCACTCCGGGAACCCATTCCAATTCAAACACATTTTCTTTGTCCTGGATATAGGAAGCCAACCGCTCCAGCCCGTATGTCAATTCAACCGAAACAGGATCGACATCCAGGCTCCCTACTTGCTGGAAATAGGTGAATTGCGTCACTTCCATCCCGTCGAGCCAAACTTCCCAACCGAGGCCTGCTGCGCCAAACGTGGGGTTTTCCCAGTTGTCTTCCACGAAGCGGATGTCATGTTGCAACGGGTCCACACCCAGGGCGCGCAAACTGTTCAGATAAATTTCCTGAATGTCGGCCGGTGCCGGTTTCAAAATCACCTGGAACTGATGGTGCTGATACAAGCGGTTGGGATTCTCGCCGTAACGCCCGTCAGCAGGGCGACGCGAAGGCTCCACATAGGCCGCTTTCCACGGTTCAGGGCCGAGTGAGCGCAAAAACGTCATCGGGTTTAACGTCCCTGCCCCTTTTTCCACATCATACGGCTGGCAGAGGATGCATCCCTGTTCCGACCAGAAATCTTGCAATCGCTTGATCATTTCTTGCATATTCATCGCAGCCACCTCCATTAATTCCCCAAATTAAATAAACCTCCCGCCCTTATGACACGATTCGATGCCATAGGGACGAGAGGTTGTTCTCCCGCGGTTCCACCCTATTTGGTCAACATGCAGCGTGCTGACCCGCTTTTTCTTCAAACCTTCATCCGCGCTCAAGAACTGCCATTCACCAAACACCAAGATCGGGCTTGCACCCTCCCCGACTCGCTATGCATGGCTCTTTTGGTTACTCCTTTTCTCTCATTGCGCTGTATATTGAAAAAATGTTAATTACAGATATAGCAAATCAATCAGACTTTGTCAACCATCGTTTGGCTTATTTTATCCAAGTTGCGCGAATCTGTTCCAACAAGTTGAGGGATTTGGACTGAAACGGCAAATATTCCTGCATAAAGGAACGGACAATCTGTTGCAATTGCGCTTCCGTTTCCGGTCTTACCTTTACTTCCCCCAACCGTTCCACCGGGATGCGCTCCAAAACCGGCAGAATTTTGCCCGTTGCCGCTGAAACCGGAATCGCCTCCGGATCGCGTTCCTGGCATTCTTCACACAAAAAACCGCCCTGACGGACACTGAAGCGAACAGGGCTGCGTTCCCGGCGGCAGATGACACAATGATTCAATACCGGCGTATATCCGGCCAATTTCAAGATGCGGAGTTCAAAAATCCGCGTCAAAATCTCCGGATTGGTTCCTTTTTCCAAACGTTTGAGCAGGGCGCTGAGCAATCGGTGAAGCGGCGGCAGGGGTTCTCTCTCTTCCGTGCATTTATCCAAAAGATCAAGCCAATAGGCGCCATAGGCTGTGAGCAGCAAATCGGAGCGAATCGGGTGATGGGAATCGAGCGAATCGGCCTGCGACAAGGTGGCAACCCCGCTCCCTCCCGTAAACAGGACAAATTGCGCCTCTGTAAACGGCTCCGTCACTGCACTGAAACGACTCTTTGTTTTTTTGGAACCGCGGGCCATCGCCGCCAGTTTTCCCTGCTCTTTCGTAAACAGCGTCAAAATTTGGTGGCTTTCGCCGTAATCTTTCGCTTTGAGGACAATCCCTTCCACTTTCACCAACATGAGATTCGCCCTTTCCTCTCAGCAGCAGTTTTCCTCCCCTTCTTCCTCTTGTTCCGCCCTTTCCGCAACATCCTCCAGTGTTTGGAGTTCCTTGAACAAGAGGTAAGCGTCGATACTGCCAGTCACTTGGAAACAATTCCAGACAAAATTTCGCAACTAGCATCATCCTTTCTCTATGCCTCATTACAACCATTAGGATGACCTAGAGCAGCGGGGAGTATTAGATGGAAAAATTGGCATTCTCCCTGTTATTGACTTTCACTCATGATGTTGTTCCTGCGTGCTCTCACGGGCCGGGTGGCGGTGTGCGTCCAACACTCGGCACGCAGGGAATTCCTCCGGGATCGAAAAAGTCATGATCATTTCCCGTACGGTTCACTCGTCTTCCGTATAACCAAACTGCCGCAGCATCAACACTTCATTGCGCCAGTCTTTTTTTACCTTGACCCACAAATCGAGAAAAATCCGGGTTCCGAGCAAATGCTCAATCTCCAGCCGGGCCCGTTTCCCCACTTCTTTAAGCAGTGCTCCTTTTTTGCCGATCAAGATTCCCTTTTGCGACGGACGTTCCGTGTAGATGGTGGCCCGCACATCGATGAGGTCTTTCTCCTCTCGTTTGCTCATCTCTTCCACCACAACCGCCACCGAATGGGGCACTTCCTCCCGGGTCAGTTCCAACACTTTCTCGCGAATCAACTCGCCTACGATGAAGCGTTCGGGATGGTCAGTGATCTGGTCAGCCGGGTAATATTGCGGCCCCTCCGGCAAGTAGCGAAAGATCTGCTCGACCAGTGTCGATGTATTATTGCCCTGGAGGGCGGAAATGGGAATCACTTCGGCAAACGAAAATTGGTTGCGGTACCGGTCGATGAGCGGCAGCAAATCATCCGGATGAACCTGGTCAATTTTGTTGACCACCAGAAAGACCGGCGTTTCGACTCCCTGCAAATTCTCCATGATAAAGCGGTCGCCCGGCCCCTCTCCTTCTGCCGCATCGATCAGAAACAGGATCAAATCGACTTCATCCAACGCATTCCGGGCTGTTTGTACCAGGAATTCGCCCAGCTTGGAGCGGGGTTTGTGGATGCCCGGAGTATCCAGAAAGACAATCTGCCCTTCTTCTCTGGTCAGAACTCCATGGATCTTGTTGCGCGTCGTTTGCGGTTTATCTGACATAATCGCGATTTTTTGTCCGATTAAATGATTCATCAATGTCGATTTTCCGACGTTTGGACGCCCGATCAGCGCCACAAATCCGGAACGAAAATCATCCTTGTGCATCTAAATCCCCTTTCTGAAACGCTCCTGGCAGCAAATCGGCCACCGTCGTTTCCTGAATCGCCCCTTTCAAGTTGGACAAAAATACTTTCATATCGGGAGGGCATAACTCAACCATGACCTGACGGCATGCTCCGCACGGTGAAACCGGTCCCTCGGTATCGGCGATGACCGCAATCCCCGCAAACTCGCGATAACCTTCGGAAATCGCTTTAAACAGGGCCGTGCGTTCAGCACAGTTCGTCAATCCGTAAGAAGCATTTTCCACATTGCATCCCCGGATAATCTCTCCGTCTTTGGTCAATACAGCCGCTCCCACCCGAAATTTTGAATAGGGAACATAAGCCATTTCCCTTGCTTGTTTCGCTGCTTCAATCAACTCTTTCATCTTTCCATGCTCCTTCTTTTGGCTGGGTGCCTCTATTATAGAGAAAGGATGGAATCATTTACAATAACTGCAGACCGATCGTCGCCACAAAAATGCCGAGAATACCTCCGATCACCACGGACAGTCGCCGAGGCTGGTAACGAAGGCGCATGCCCACCAGCATCATGAGCAGGAGCAGAACCAAAAACGTAATATGCAGGTTGCCCGTTACCAGAATCAGCAGAGTTGAGATGCAGAGTGAAATCGAAGAGGTCATGCTCGGCTCCCATGTATGCTTTTCGACACGGTGGCACCAACCCTTTAAAAGCAGAGTGAGGAAAAAGTCGAACACGATGATCACGGCCAGCCCGATGTTGGCAGGATAAGAAGTACCCGCGGTCAGGCGGGTAAACAGTTTATCGAGATACGGATAAAAGACACTGATTCCGACAATCACCGCAAGCCCGGCGGTCAACAGCACCGCTCCCGCAGCCACATCTTTCGCGATTTTGGCCAGCGGATGGTATTCCTCCGTCACCATGTCCACCACCGCTTCAACAGCGGTATTGATCAACTCCGCAAATAAAACCAGAATAATCGTGATAAACACGACAAGTACCTCCAACTTGCTGATCGGGAGGTACAAGGCGAAAAAAAGGACAGCGAGGGCAATGAGAAAATGGATGCGCATGTTCCGTTGCGTAATGACCGTATACTTTAGCCCTTCCAGAGCGTAAACAAAGCTGCGCAGCAATTTGGTCACCCACATGAGAAGAAGCCCCCTTCTATCGCTGAAGACCGATCCGGCTTAAAATCTCCTCCTGTCTTGAAAACATTTCTTTTTCTTCTTGCTCGGTCTCATGATCATAGCCAAGGAGATGCAAAAAACCGTGCACAGCCAAAAAACCGAGTTCACGGGCAAGCGTATGGCCGTATTCCGCAGCCTGCTCTTTTGCCTTCGGCAGGGAAATCACGATATCTCCCAGCATGACTTCCTCTTCTTCTTCATCGATTACCCACTCTTCATCGGGTTCCCACAGCGGAAATGACAAAACATCGGTCGGGCGATCGATCCCGCGGTATTCCCGGTTCAGCTGGTGAATTTTTTCATTGTCAACAATGGTTACGGCCACTTCAACCGGCGGCAGCTCTTCAAAATCCGCGGCAGCCTGCAACGCTTTTTCCAGCGAGGAGATCGCTTCTCTCTCCTCTTCCGTCACCTCTAATTCTATACCCAGTTCCAAACGCAAATTCATCCTTGCTTTACTCCTTTTACTTTAACAGGTTCTTCCGGATATTCGATCCTGGAGTGAAAAATGCCCTGCAACGTTTCACAGATCGACTTTGTGATCATGTCCAGCTCTTTGAACGTAAGATCACACTCATCAAATTGCCCGTCCTCTAGGCGATCCTGCACAATTTTCTTGACCATGTTTTCAATCCGGGACGGGGTGGGCCGGGCGAGGGAGCGAACTGCTGCTTCCACACAATCGCAAATACCCACGATCGCCGCTTCCTTGAATTGAGCTTTGGGTCCCGGATAACGGTAATCCTCCTCCAACACCTGGGTCCCGCTATTTTGTTTCAACGCTTTATAATAAAAATATTTGAGCAAGGTGGTTCCGTGGTGTTGGGCGGCAATATCCTGAATCGGTTTCGGAATGCGGTATTGTTTTAACAATTCCACTCCGTCCCGCGCGTGGGAAATGATGATCGTTTTGCTTAAATTCGGCGAAATTTTATCATGCGGATTGGAGCGGTTCAGCTGGTTCTCGACAAAAAACTGCGGCCGTTTCGTCTTGCCGATATCGTGATAATAAGCCCCCACCCGGGCCAGCAATCCGTCTGCCCCGATCGCTTCCGCGGCTGCTTCCGACAAATTTCCGACAATGATGGAATGGTGGTATGTACCCGGGGATTTGATCAGCAGCTGCCTCAGCAGAGGTTGGTTGGGATTCCCCAGTTCCACCAAACGCATGGGTGACAGGATGCCAAAAGCCGTCTCAAAAAACGGCAAAAAACCGATCGTCAGCACGGCCGAAAAGATTCCGCCCAACATGCCGAACCCGATGGATAAAAACAGTTCGTTCATCGTTCCTTCCGTAGGATACATCATATAAAGGGCCAGGATGGCCAAACTGACGGAAAGTGCGGCGACCAGTCCCGCCCGTAAAATCCCGCTCCGCCTGCGGACATCGGTCAGAGCGAAGGCACTGGCTGCACCGCTGACCAGCGCGGTAAAACCAAAGCGAAAATCAAACAAAATATGATTATCCCCGTTAAAAAAGATGCTGGCAAAAACAGCGAGCAATACGTTGCACACCATGGCCACCTGAAGATCGAGGAGCAGCGTGATCAGCATCGCCCCGAAGCCGACCGGCGCGAGAAAACCGATCATACTCCATTCCAAATTCTGCCCAATGGCCACCATCTTCATCCCGAGCACCGTCAACAGCAAAATTGAAAACAGGAGAAGCAGATTCATATTATTTTTATAAAGCCGAGGCTTATAATTGCGAATATAGGTAAAGATGGCAGCCAACACCACGAAAATAAAGAGCAGCAAGCCTAAATGCGGCCAAAAATTAGTCTCTTTGCGCAAAAGACCCAGTTCCTGCAGTTTATTGTACTGATCCGGAGTGACGACCTCACCCAGAGCGATGATAATTTGCCCTTTTCGAATCGGAATGGGCTGCACGGCATCTTTCGCTGCCTCACGCAAAGCCGTGGTTCGTTCCCGATCAAAAAAATCATTGGGAACAATGCTCTTTTTGGCCAATTCGCGCACAATCGAACGGGAACGATTGTCCAACGAGTCCTGATCCAGCAAAGTAGTAACCAGGACGCGGTCCACCGAATCCCTTTTGTTCTCCAGCTCCTCCTGGCGAACTCCCTTGTTCAGGATATCAAACACGATGTCCCTCGTCTTCAGCCGGATCGCCGTCAGATCGTCGGGAGAGATTTTCAGCAAGTTCGCATAAAAGGTATCGGAAAATGCATCGGAAAATGTTTCTTCCAAAATCAGTTTCACTTTCTGCTTTTTTTCATCATCGGACAAAGTGTGATCAGTCAGCACCTTTCTGACTTCGGCGAAAAAGCGGTCGATTTTGTCAATCTGCTGATTGGTAACCCGGTCATCCTTGGTGTAAACGCGTTCCACCTTTTCCGCCGCCTGCTCTTTTGCCATTTCGGTCGCATATTCATCGATCTTCGTGACGGGGGAAACGATCGTGGCCGGGCTGACTTGTCCCACGCGTATGACGTATTGTTCGGGCAATACATGTTTTAAGAGTAATAAATAGAACGCGATCCCTATGATCGCGTATAAGAGCAAGTGTATGCGAAAACTCGTTTTCCAGGTCTCAACCTTTTTCCCTTTTTTCTCCCGCTGGGATGACGGTTCCTTTTTCTCCTTCATCTTTGAACCGACTCCTTGCTGCTTATTCCTTTACTCGATCCTGTTCATAAGCATCAATAATTTTCTGCACCAACGTATGACGAACAACGTCTTCCTGTCCGAGATAGATAAACTGAATCTCCGGTACTGCCTTTAAAATCCGTTCAGCCTCTTTCAATCCCGAATTTTTGCCTCTGGGCAAATCCACCTGGGTCACGTCGCCGGTAATCACCATTTTAGACCCAAAGCCGAGGCGGGTCAAAAACATCTTCATCTGCTCGGGGGTCGTATTTTGCGCTTCATCGAGAATGACAAAGGAATCTTCCAATGTCCGCCCCCGCATGTAGGCCAGAGGAGCCACCTCAATCAATCCGCGCTCCATCATCTTCGCCACTTGTTCCGTTCCCAGCATGGTGTAGAGACTGTCATATAACGGGCGAAGATACGGATCCACTTTTTCCTGCAAATCCCCGGGCAAAAAGCCCAAATTTTCCCCGGCTTCCACAGCAGGACGTGTAAGGACGATCTTTTTCACGCTGTGCGCTTTCAGGGCAGATACGGCCAACACGACTGCGAGAAAGGTTTTTCCAGTACCGGCCGGCCCGATTCCGAAGACGATATCCGACTTCTTGATGGCGGACACATAATGGCGTTGTCCGAGCGTTTTAACGCGAATCGCCTTCCCTTTTTGCGTCGTGCCGATCTCTTCCTGATAAAGTTCGAGCAGTTCGTCTGCTTGTCCCTGTCTGGCCAGACGGTGGGCATAGACAATATCGCGATCTGATATCGTTTTTCCCTGCCTGATCAAGGACAGCAGCACACGAAACAGATGATCCAATATCTCCAGTTCTTCCTCGCTTCCGGTGATGATCACCACTTCGCCGCGCGAAAAGATCCTGGCGGAAGTATTGGCTTCAATCTGCTTCAGATAGGCGTCATGAGGCCCGAATAGACTAAGTGCTTCTGCGGCATCCCGCAAGCGAATTTTCAGCGAATGATCTTGATTTTGCAATGGCTCATTCTCCTTGCAGAATCGGTTGTATACTTGCAATATTTTCAATGGCATCAAAGTGCACTTTCAAATTCACTTTACCATTCTCCACGCGCTGGTGCAAAATTTTTTCTTCCAAAATTCGTCCGTTGCGCCCCAATCTCTGTTGAAGTTCCTCCCTCGCGCGCATTTTTCCCAACATCACGGCATCCTCGGGAGTCAGATCCTTCTTCACCCACTTCATCTCCAAAATCTCATCTTCGACCAATCCGAACGGGAGCCGCCATTTCCCCAAGTAACAGGAGTGGATTTTGCGAATCGTTTCCACCTTTTTGAATGGGACTTTTTCGGCAAAAGGGTTGGGAATGATCATGGAAAACAGATATGGCGACAGCTTTTTCACCCGCTCTCCCGTATACACCTTCCGCTTCTGCACAAGCGGAACCGATACATTGGATTCATACCAGACTTCCCCGATCACTTTTCCTTTTGCACCGACGATTTTTCCATGATCCGGATTTTCCGGGTCGCCGTAAATGCCGGAGACCAAGATCTGTCCCTTTTTCACCACCTGATTGACCTCAACGAGCGGATTTCCCCTCTCGACGCGCAAATCATAAACCATCGCGTTCTTTTTGGCGACCAGGTTTACGGGCCCCGGGTCCCGGTTCTCCTCTTTTTTTGTTTCCGGCTCTTTTTTCTCCACAATCGTGACAATCACCCTTGTCCCTTCCACGCGGAATCCTACCCACGAAGCCTTTGGAAGGTGCATGAGCAAATCGTGCTGGATAACTTCCGCTTCCGGTAGTTTTCCCTTAAGTTGCCCGACAAACACCCCTTCCTTCTTTAAGAGGGCTTGTACATATCGTTCCGGAATTTGCTCGTTTCCCTCAATTTGCACTCTCCAGACAAATGAAGAAAGAGAGAGCGTGAGCAGAATAAAAAGAGCGACACCGAGCAAAAACGCTTTACGCCGCTTCAGCTTGCGCATGAAAAACGGCACACCTTCTTTTTTGACTATTTTCAGTCTCACCTTGTTCCTGCGGGCGATTGAAACGAACGAAAAAAAATGCGTTAATGGTACGGTAAGGTGGAGCTTCTGCTCATGAACCCATTGAATATCTTCCAGATGTATGCCTGCCTGTACCGTTTGATTGATCAAACCGGTAACCCGTTCCCCCGTACAGGCCAAACGGACTTTTCCTTTGACTAATGCCGGATAACCCATCACTGCCACCGCATTTCTCCCCTTACTTCATATATCGCAACTCCTGAATCTCGCCTTCAATCCGCACACCATCCTGATAAATGACGGCGATCTTTAATTTCTCCCCCTTGATTTGCAGGGTTCCTTCCTTCACTTTCAGCTTCAATTCGGTTGGGCTGAATTTTTCAACTTCAAGATAGTTTTCAATCTGGAGCCGCCGCGAGCCGACCATCTCGATCCGTGGAACTTCTTCTGTCACTTCTGCCGGCAGGTCCAACCAATCCGAAACCCATTTGCGCATCAGCTCCCGCCCTCTCCCATCCGATCTTCTTCTTTTTTCACTCTTATGCGCCCAAAGGCCGATTTATGAAGCAGACACAAAAAGCGGCATAGAGACCTACTATGCCGCCGTCTTCCATCTTATTCCGTTTTCATTTCGTTTTGAGCCGCAGCGATCAGGCGTTTGGTAATTTCTCCTCCGACAGATCCGTTGGCGCGCGCGGCGGTATCCGAACCCAATTTCACACCGAACTCGGCCGCGATCTCTTCTTTAAATTGGTTAAGAACCAAAGCCGCTCCCGGCACCAACAGGCGATTGGAATTGGATCGACGTGCCATGCCTTTCACCTCCTTTGGTTTTTAGTATGAAATTTGAAGCAAAATCTAATAAACGCAGTTGTTTCCATGAATAATAAAAAAGACTCGTGAAATCTCTTCACGAGCCGAGTACAATTTGTTTTAATTTTAACGGAACAGCGAAAAACGATACGGTTTCAATGCGCGGGGCGGACCTAAAATCTCTCTCATCCGCATCCCTTCACGGAGCGAGCCAATCCTTTTGCCCGGCCTTTGCCCCCGTTCCAAGCCGGTTCTCACCGCCTGAAGCGATCCGCTCCGCAGCTTTTGCGCTGAGATGCGAATTTCCATGAAACCACCTCCCTTGTGTGAAGCGGGGACTGATTAATTTTCCGCATCCGCTTCCGGATCATCATCACCCAGCGAGCGGCGCATTTTGGTATCGGCTTCAATATTTTGCATCATGTAATAATCCATGAACCCCATTTTCCCGGACTTGAGCGCCTCGGCCAACGCGCGCGGCACTTCGGCTTCCGCTTCGATCACTTTAGCCCTCATCTCCTGCACCTTTGCCTTCATCTCTTGCTCCAGTGCCACGGCCATTGCCCGCCGTTCTTCGGCTTTCGCCTGAGCGATGCGTTTATCCGCTTCCGCCTGGTCGATCTGCAGTTTCGCCCCGATATTTTTCCCGATGTCAATGTCAGCGATGTCAATGGAGAGGATTTCAAAGGCGGTTCCGGCATCCAGCCCTTTGGAGAGCACGGTTTCCGAGATCATATCCGGGTTTTCCAACACATCCTTATGGCTGTCAGCGGAACCATTCGTCGTCACAATTCCCTCTCCGACACGGGCAATAATCGTTTCTTCTCCCGCTCCGCCCACCAAACGGTCGATATTGGCACGCACCGTTACCCGGGCAATCACTTTTACCTCGATTCCGTCTTTACATACAGCAGAGACTTCCGGTGTCTCGATTACTTTTGGATTGACGCTCATCTGCACGGCCTCGAGCACATCCCGACCAGCCAGGTCAATTGCCGCGGCCCGTTCAAAAATCAGATCGATATCAGCCCGCTGGGCGGCGATCAAGGCATCGACAACCCGGTCCACATTCCCTCCGGCCAGATAGTGCGTTTCCAATTGGGAAATATCAACATGCAAGCCGGCTTTGCGCGCCTTGATCAAGGGATTTACGATTCGTGCAGGAACAATCCGGCGAAGGCGCATCCCGACCAGCGTGGAGAGTCCCACATAAACCCCCGATGCCATCGCGCTGATCCAGAGCATTACCGGTACAAATGAGAAGAAAATCGATAAAACAATAACAATCAGGATGACCAACAAAACAGCCCCCAACGCTCCGCCCGTCATTCCCTTCACTCCTTCAACTGATTTCCTTTATTGACAATTCTATCATATCGCAAAAAAATTCCATAAGTCATGAAAAATGGAGATTCTCTTTGAATGAATGATCAGGAAAAGATGACTAGTCCTCGATCTTTCGTACGACGACTCTGGCCCCTTCAACGGCGATTACCTTTACCTTCGCACCTTGCGGAATGATCTCTCCTTCACTGACAACATCTTCTTTCCGTTCTCCAAACCGGGCAAACCCGGAAGGACGGAGCTGGGTGACGGCGACGCCTTCCATGCCCAACAGATCCCGACGCTTTTTTGCGGACACATACCCCTCTTCATTCCTTTGTTCCGCCTTCAGCACAATCCGGTTCCAGGACGCTTTTAACCCGATGAAGCGGATCAGCACCCATAAAATGATACCGGCCAGCACAAAGCCGATGACAAGGGCCGTCAATCCCGCCCACAAATCGGCTGCCGCCATGACAATTGAGGCAAGAATCATCACAAATCCGATCACTCCCAAAATTCCCAGCGTCGGCAACATCAATTCCAAGACGAGTAAAACGGCCCCCAGCACAAACAGAGCCGGTGCTCCCCAGCTCACCGTTCCCATGGTGAAATGAGCCCAGAAATAGAAAAAGAAACAAATGAGCCCGATGATCCCTGGTGCCCCAAAACCCGGCGACATCAGTTCAACCGCAATTCCGATCAAACCGATGGCCACAATCACGCCCATGACATAGGGATTGGTAAGAAATTGAGCGATCTCATACATGCTTCTTCTCCGCCTCTCCCTTCCTGATTCAGTGGTCAGACTGAAAAAAAACAGCGTGTTTTGGTTAAAACACGCTGCTGCATAACTCAACTCAACGCTTCGGACACCAAGCGGTTGACCAATCTTCCATCCGCTCTTCCTTTTACCTTGGGCATGAGAGCACCCATCACCTTACCCATATCGGCTTTGGATGAAGCACCCAATTCCTGGATCACCTGCTGCACAAGTGCTTTTACTTCATCCTCGCTCATTTGTTCAGGCAAGTAAGCGCGGAGGATCTCCATTTCCTCTTTCTCTTTTTGCACCAAATCCTCCCGGCCTGCCTTTTCGTACTCGGAAAGTGAATCCTGGCGCTGTTTCACTTCGCGCAACACCACTTCGAGCACCTCTTCATCAGTAAGCGGACGCCGTTTATCGATTTCCGCTTTTTTGATGGAAGACTTCAGCATGCGAATCGTGGAGAGTTTGGTTTTTTCTTTATTTTTTAGCGCCAACTTCATATCTTCGTTTAATTGTTCCAAAAGACTCAAGAGTTGCCACCTCTTTAGCGACGCTTTTTGCGAGCGGCCTCTGATTTTTTCTTGCGACGTACGCTAGGTTTTTCATAACGCTCGCGCTTTCTTACTTCCGCCAATACACCGTCTCTGGCGCAAGAGCGTTTGAAGCGACGCAAAGCGCTGTCCAGCGATTCGTTTTTGCGCACACGGGTTTCTACCATGCTATTCCCTCCCTCCACGGGTCAGCTAGGCCGTTTGGGCGCGCAGCCATAGCTAAAGGAAAAGACCCACACATTTCCACGCAAGCATCGGCCTGATCCCCAGCGGAGAGTCAGCACGACAACTGCATCAGAAAACTACCAACGATGCCCAAATCAAGCCTTTCCCAGGCTTTTTCCAAAGCCCAAGCTCTGGAAACCGTTGGGACACAAAAAGTCATTTTATATTATAACGTACAAGTCCAAAACCTGTCAAAACGCTTCAGCCTGTTATTGAAGAAATCAGCCCGGAGGCCAAGTGAGGGTACGTCCGCCCAGCAGATGAAAATGGATGTGGAACACGGTCTGACCGCCATGTTCGCCGGTATTATTCACCACACGGAATCCTTTTTCATCCAGGCCGAGTTCACGGGCCAGCTTTTGGATGACCAGATGGATCTTGCCGACCAGTTCTTGATCTTCTTCCTCCAGGTGCATCAGCGATTGAATATGTTTTTTCGGAATGACGAGGACATGAGTGGGCGCGGCGGGTGCAATGTCATGAAAGGCAAGTACATCGCGGTCTTCATACACTTTTTTTGAAGGGATCTTCCCTTCGATAATCTGGCAAAAAATGCAGGATTCCACTGTTTGAACCTCCACTCTCGATTAGGATCAGTACATTCACCCATGGTTCTCATCAGCATATACTATAACACGTTGAGGAAAAGAGGTGAATAAATTGGTTCGTCGACCTTCTGCTTATGAATCCCATCTCCGGCGGCTGATCCGCAAAATGATCAAAGAGGAACTCCGGTCCTTGTCCGAAAGCGGACAAAACACGGAAGGAACGGAGGCTGAAACCGCCAGCACTTCTGCTGGAGAGCAAGCGGAGCAAATTGCCCCTCCCCGCTTTGCGGACGGATTTCAGACGGAGACGTGGGCGATTTTTGGTTCTCCCGAACCCGACCCGGAAAAGCAGTTGCTACCGAAAAGAGAACAACCGCGAGCCTTGCCGGGTTTCCCCGAACTGTACCGGCCCGATTTTACCGGATTTGATTCTCCCCCTTTTCTTCCCCGAAGGCCGCAACCATTTCAGGATTCTTGATCAATTTCCACGCGGACAAAAACCGGAACGGTGTTGCAGCCAAACTGGCATTTGTCCGCTCATCTCCCTTGAACGAACGGTTCTTTTCCATTTTACTGGTCATGCTCCCTGTCTGTCCACCATATATATAGGCAAAGGATCAGGAGGGGTGGGTGCAGACCATGTTCAGGGAAATCGGAATTCCATTTCTTATCGGGCTTTGTGTGTTCATGATCGGGCTACACTTTATGCGGACAGGCTTGGAAGCGCTGGCGGCCAATCGCCTGCAAGATATTCTGCTCAAGTTCACGCGCACCCCGTTCAGGGGGTTTGTGACCGGAACGATTACAACTGCATTCTTGCAGTCTTCAAGCGCGATCACGGTTCTGACAATCGGTTTTGTCAATGCGGGTGTTTTGACCTTCGCCCAGTCGATCGGCATCATTCTGGGGAGCAATATCGGGACAACCATTACAACGCAAATCCTCGCCCTTAAAATCGAGGATTTCGCGCTTCCCCTTCTCATCCTCGGCACCATTCTCTGGATGTTGCCGCAGCTCATTGTCTCCCGTCTGGGAAAAACGACGGCCGGTTTTGGAATGATCTTTCTGGGGATCGATTACATGCAGAAAATCGCTTCGCCGATCAAAGAACACGGTCTGATCCAGTGGGTGATCGACTATGGCGGCCATCCGATCCTGGCCGGGATTGTCATCGGGGCTGTTTTTACCGCGCTCATTCACAGCAGCAGCGCCTGCATCGCGATCACGATGGGCTTCTACGCCTCCCATGCCATCCCTTTGCCGTTTGCGATCGCGGTTGTTTTCGGCAGCAATGTCGGAACCTGTGTCACCGCCATCCTCGCGGCGGTCAACGCCAACACGGCCAGCAAACAAGTGGCTTTATCCCATTTTCTTCTAAATTTGGCCGGAGTGATCCTGTTTGCGCCGCTCATCCCGTTGATCAGCCAATTCACGCCTTATCTGTCCGATAATCCAGCCACCCAAATCGCCCATATCCAAACGCTGTTCAACGTGATTTGCTCCGTAGCCGTACTGCCGTTTTGCGAACCGTTCGCCCGGGGGATTACCTATCTGATCCCCGATGAAACCGTGACATGGAAAAGAGGCGATTTTCACCGCCTCCCTTAATACGAGCCGCTCCCCTGCCCGCCACTGACAATTGCGACGCTTGCGCTGGCTCCAATCCGGTTTGCCCCGGCTTCCACCATTTTTTTCGCCGTCTCCTGATCGCGAATTCCGCCGGAAGCTTTTACACCCAAATCGGTACCGACGGTTTTGCGCATTAACCGAACGGCTTCAACGGTTGCCCCTCCATTGCCAAACCCGGTCGATGTTTTGACAAAATGAGCGCCCGCTTCTTTGGCCAATTTGCTTGCACCCGCGATTTCTTCATCATTGAGCAGTCCGGTTTCGAGGATCACTTTGACCAATTTCCCCTCTGCCGCTTTCACCACCGCCTCAATATCGCGTTTGACCGTTTCCGAATCTCCTGATTTTAATGCTCCGATATTGATGACCATGTCGATTTCATCGGCCCCGTTTTTAACGGCATCCTTGGTTTCGAACACTTTGGTCTCCGTTGTGGTGGCTCCGAGCGGAAAGCCGACAACCGTACATACCTTCACATCCGTTCCGGCCAATAACTTCGCCGCCTCCTTTACCCAAAATGGGTTGACACAAACAGAGGCGAAGTGATATTGTTTTGCTTCCTCACACAAAAAGCGGATTTGTTCCAGCGTTGCTTCCGGTTTTAAGAGCGTATGATCGATCATCGCTGCCAGTTCTTTTGCATTCATGATTCATTTCCTTTCCGTAACCTGATTTGCTCAAGAGCGAGTTTCATCACTTCATCATTGTTATCATAGCCAAATTCCCGCTGTTTTTGCCATGCCTCTTCGGCAGGCAACCAGACGACACCGTTAATCTCCTCCAACTGCGGTGTCTCCGTTCCGGTCAGCGCCTGCACGAGATAATAGACGACGCTCTTTTCCACTTGTCCATGCAGTTCATGTAGATAATGGTAAGTAACTGTTTGAAGCCGGGATTCAATCCGGCCCTTAATTCCGGTTTCTTCCTCGATTTCCCGTAAGGCGGTCTCCTCATCCGTCTCTCCCGGCTCTTTTTTTCCTTTGGGCAGCGTCCAACGGCCAAACCGATCTTCAATCATCAGAATTTCGGTCCGCCTGTCTCGTTGCCGGTAGACAACACCGCCGGCGGAAACTTCTCTCATCCTCGACCATCCCTTCCACTGTTTGCTATGAGATCATAGCACAATTTTCCCTTACGAGACAAGCCGGGAAGCGCTTAAACAGACAGATGATCTGCCTAAAATGCCGCAAATCCTTTTCATAAAAAAAGCCGTCAGCAAACACTCTGCTGACAGCCAGTGACCTAAACCGCACGAGCGGGACGCGGAACATCGTCGACAACGCGCACAAACGTGCCATGGCAATATTCGCCTTCCACCCGATCGATCCGCACGCGGCACACTTTTCCGACCATGTCTTCCGTTGCCGGAAAAGCAACTTGCAAATAGTTATCCGCATATCCCATATAAAGACCGCTGGTCGGATCTTCTTTAAAGGGACGCTCCGGGATCACTTCCAAGACATCGCCGACAAATTTTTGTGCGTAATCAACAGTCAGGCGGTTGGAAAGTTCAATCAGGCGGCGAACCCGCTCATGTTTCACTTCTTCCGGAACCTGATCCGGCATGCGCGCGGCCGGGGTTCCCGTGCGTTTGGAATAAGGGAACACATGCAATTGGTACATCTGCAGTTCCTCGATAAAGCGATAACCGCGCTCAAATTGTTCATCCGTTTCACCAGGGAAACCGACGATCACATCGGTGGTGATGGCCACTTGGGGCATCGCCTCGTGAAGTTCAAGGATTTTTTCCCTGAACTCAGCCGTGGTGTATTTGCGCCGCATCCGTTTCAAAACGGCATCATCCCCTGCTTGCAACGGGATATGAAGATGGCGGCACATTTTTTCAGAAGCGTTCAGCACTTCGATAATCCGTTCATCGATCTGGCTCGCCTCGATCGAGCTGATGCGAATCCGTTTCAGCCCTTCGATTTTATCGAGATCCCACAGGAGATCAGCCAGTTTATAGTTTTCAAAATCATCGCCATATCCGCCGGTATGAATGCCGGTGAGCACAATCTCCTTATAACCGGCGTCAACCAATTGGCGCGCCTGGGCCAGCACATTTTCCGGCTTGCGGCTGCGGGACAGCCCTTTGGCCCACGGAATAATGCAGAAGGTGCAGAAATTGTTGCAACCCTCCTGGATTTTCAGGGAAGCGCGTGTGCGGTCCGCAAAGGCCGGTACATCCAGTTCTTCAAATTCCCGCTGTTTCATGATGTTGGCTACGGCGTTGATCGGTTGCCGTTCGTGGATAAATTTCTCCACATACTCAATTAACTTGTCACGCCCCTGCGTTCCCACCACGATGTCGACACCTGGAATCGCAGCCACTTCCGCCGGCGAGGTTTGCGCATAGCAACCGGTAACCGCGATCACCGCATCGGGATTGCGCCGGATCGCCCGCCGAATCACCTGACGGCTCTTTTTATCACCCGTATTGGTTACCGTACAGGTGTTGATCAGGTAAACATCCGCTTCTTCCTCAAACTCCACGCGTTCGTAGCCTGCTTTTTTGAACAGCTGCCACATCGCTTCCGTCTCATATGCATTAACTTTGCATCCCAATGTATGAAATGCCACCGTTCTCATCCATTTTCACCTCCCAAATCGTCTCTTGCAAACATGATGCAAGAAAGCGCCACAAGCGGAGCGGTTTCCGTGCGCAGTATACGTGCACCCAAAGAGACGGGGATTGCTCCCTTCTCTTTGGCCGCTGCAATTTCCCGCTCCTCGAATCCGCCCTCCGGCCCGATGATCACCATGATATTGTTCGCACTCACGGATGAGATCGCCGCCTTCAGAGGAATTCCACCTTTTTCATAAGCGATAAAACTCGCCTCAGCCTTCTCCGTTTGCTCCAGCAACTCTTCCCACGCAAGCGGCCGGGAGACAGTGGGAATTTGCCCGCGGTGTGCTTGTTCTGCCGCTTCTTTGGCAATTTTTTGCCACCGTTCCCGCTTCCTGTCTGCCTTGCGTGCATCTATTTTAACAACGCTTCGTTTTGAAATAAACGGAATAAACGAAACCGCACCCAGTTCCGTTCCTTTTTGGATGATCCATTCCAGTTTATCCCCTTTGGGCAGGGACTGTGCAATGGTCACTTTGGTTCGGGGTTCACCGCGGGAAACGCTTCGGCCGATGATGCGGCAGCGCACTTCCTTTGCTGCGATCTCCATCACTTCCGCTTGGTAATCCAAGCCCTGACCGGCACAAACGATCAGGTTTTGCCCCGGCTTGGCCCGCAATACATTTTTCAGATGATGGACATCTTCACCCCGAATCACCAATTCATCATCAGAAATTTGCTCAGGTAAGACAAAATATCTCTGCATTTGACACTCCTGCCATTTTACCATTTTTTCGCGAGGATTGCCACCCAACCGTCCTGGTGTTTCGTTTCCAACACTTCAAGGCCGGCATCGAGGATCGACGCTTCCACCCATTTTGCCTTTTCTTCGATAATCCCGGAAGCGATAAACGCTCCCCCCGGTTTTAACACCCGTGGCAAATCGTGAACCAGAAGCACAATGATCTCGGCCAAAATATTGGCCACGACCAGATCGGCGGTTTGCCCCACACCTTTGAGGAGATCACCTTCCCTGGCCTCGATGACCCCGGATAAATGATTGGTTTCCACATTTTCTCGTGTTTTTTCGACAGCCAGGGGATCAAGATCGAGCGCCAGAACATGCTCCGCCCCCAATTTCCCGGCAACGATGCTCAGCACTCCGCTGCCACAGCCTACGTCAATCACACGGTCGCCGGGGGTTAAAGCCTGTTCCAGCAGGTGAATGCACAGAGCCGTGGTTGGGTGCGTCCCCGTGCCAAAGGCCATTCCGGGATCGAGTTCAATCACTTTTTCTCCCGGCGAAGGATCGTACTCTTCCCATGTCGGTTTAATCGTAATCCGGTCTGAAATTTTGCTGACCTTGTAGTATTTTTTCCATTCATCCGCCCAATCGTTTTCATTCACCATCCGGTGCGTGACCGTCCCCGGGGAGATGTTCAGTCCGCTGTGCTTCAGGTGCTCCAATCCTTCCCTCACCTTTTGCAACAGCGCCTCCGGGTCTTCAATTTCCAGTTCGGACAGATAGGCTTTGATGCGAACCCCTTCTTCGGGATAATCATCCGGCGAAAGCTCGATTATTTCTCCATAGCGATTTTCCCATGCCCGATGGAGCACTTCGGGATCTTCGATCGCGACACCATCAGCCCCCAGCTCCTGCAACAAAAAGCTGACGGCTTCGACTGCTTCCTGATTTGTGTGTATGACAATTTCCATCCAGTCCAATCCGATTCACCCACCTCATCTGACGATAAATAAAAAACGGGCTGATCCACGCCCGTTTCATCTGTGATCAGTCCCCGCGAAACGCTTGCTTCATTTTGTCAAAGAAGTTTCCGCCGGACTGCTCATTGTTGATATACTCGCCGCAAAGGCGACTGAAGTTGCGCAGGGCTTCTTTTTGTTCTTCCGTCAATTTGGTCGGCGTCACCACACGGACTTTCACGCGCAGATCACCTTCGCCGTAGCCGCGCATACGCGGAACTCCTTTCCCCTGCAGGCGGAATTCTGTTCCGGTTTGCGTACCGGCCGGCACTTTCAGCCGCGCCCGCCCGTTCAGCGTCGGAACGATGACCTCATCCCCAAGCGCCGCTTGTCCGAAGGTGATAGGCAACTCGCAAACAAGATCATCGCCTTCTCGTCTGAAGAAGTCATGCGGCTTAATAAAGATGGTGATATATAAGTCCCCTGGCGGCCCGCCATTAATCCCCGGTTCTCCTTCCCCGGAAACTCGCAATTGCGCCCCTTCATGAATTCCGGCCGGAATTTTGACATTGATTTTTTTCTTTTGTTTCACGTTGCCGGAACCGCGACAAGCGGGGCATTTTTCGCGAATGATCTTGCCTGAACCGTTACAAGCATGACAGATGCGGCGGTTCACAATCCTTCCAAACGGTGTGTTTTGCACCATTTCCGCCTGACCCGATCCGTGGCATACCGAACATGTTTCCGGGTGCGTTCCCGGTTTGGCTCCGGTACCGCGGCACTGATCGCATTTTTCCGTGCGCGGGATCACAACATCCACATTTTTCCCAAAAATGGCATCCTTAAATTCAATCTGCAGGCGAAACTCCAGATCGGCACCTTGGCGAGGCGCATTAGGATTGTTGCGGCGACCCCCGCCAAAAAACATATCAAAGATGTCACCAAACCCAAAATCGGTGTCAAAACCGGTTCCAGCTCCGCCAAAACCGCCTCCGCCAAAGCCGGCACCCGGACCCTCATGGCCAAACTGATCATAAGATGCCCGTTTTTGGGGATCGCTCAAAACTTCGTATGCTTCTTTTACCTCTTTGAATTTCTTTTCGGCATCTGCTGCTTTGTTGACATCCGGATGGTATTTGCGCGCCAATTTTCGGTAGGCTTTACGAATCTCATCGTCAGTGGCACCTTTGCTGACTCCCAATATTTCGTAATAATCGCGTTTACTCACCGGGTCACCTCCTCTACCGATCACAAAGCTTTTGGTTCAATCCCACAAAAAGAGAAAAGCCATGTCAAGGCAGAGCCCCGACAATGACTTTCCTCGTCGAGGAGAACTCTTTCCTCTCCTCCGTAAATGATCTTTATTTATCTTCTTTTACTTCTTCATACTCGGCGTCGACAACGTTGTCATCCTTTTTCGAAGCCTTTTCACCGCCTTGGTTTTGCGCCGCCTGTTGCTGCATTTGTTCATAAAGTTTGATGGACAGTTGTTGAACCGCTTGTTCCAGCTCCTCTGTCGCTTTTTTAATCGCGTCGTCATCGTCCTGTTCCAACGCTTTTTTCAAATTGTCTTTGGCAGCGTTCGCTTTTTCCACATCGGCGCTGTCCACTTTGTCGCCAAGGTCTTTGATCGTTTTTTCTGCCGTGAAAATCAGTTGGTCTGCCTTATTGCGAAGCTCCACTTTTTCTTTGCGCTTCCGGTCTTGATCTGCGTACATTTCCGCTTCTTTTACCATGCGTTCAATCTCTTCGTCGCTCAATCCGCTAGAAGACTGAATGGTGATCGCCTGGCTTTTGCCGGTTGCCTTATCCTTGGCCGACACGTTCACGATTCCGTTGGCATCGATCTTAAAGGTTACCTCGATTTGCGGAATCCCGCGCGGAGCCGGAGGAATATCGGTCAACTGGAAGCGTCCGAGCGTCTTGTTGTCCGCAGCCATCGGGCGTTCTCCTTGCAACACGTGGATGTCAACCGAGGTTTGATTGTCAGCCGCAGTGGAGAAGATCTGCGATTTTTCCGTCGGAATCGTCGTGTTGCGCTCGATCAGTTTAGTGAAAACGCCGCCCAGCGTTTCAATTCCCAGCGAGAGCGGGGTAACGTCCAGCAATACGATATCCTTCACATCCCCGGAGAGCACGCCGCCCTGGATCGCTGCACCCATGGCCACTACTTCATCAGGGTTTACCCCTTTGCTCGGCTCTTTGCCAATCAGGCGTTTGATCGCTTCCTGAACAGCCGGAATCCGGGTCGATCCTCCGACCAGAATCACTTTATCGATATCGCTCGGCTGAAGACCTGCATCGCTCAATGCCTGACGGGTCGGCCCCATCGTGCGTTCAATGAGATCGGCACTCAGCTCTTCAAACTTGGCCCGCGTCAGGGTAACTTCGAGATGCTTTGGTCCCGTTTCATCGGAAGCCAGGAACGGAAGCGAAATCGTTGTTGTCAAAAGACCGGACAAGTCTTTTTTCGCTTTTTCCGCTTCGACTTTCAAACGCTGAAGCGCAGCGCTGTCATTGCGCAGATCAATTCCGTTTTCCTTTTTAAACTCCTCAATCAGATAATCAATGATCACTTGGTCGAAGTCATCCCCGCCCAGCTTGTTATCCCCGCTGGTGGCCAAAACTTCAAATACACCGTCACCAAGTTCCAAAATGGAAACGTCGAACGTACCGCCGCCGAGGTCAAACACGAGAATTTTCTGATCTTCCGCTTTGTCGAGACCGTAAGCGAGAGCAGCTGCGGTCGGCTCGTTGATGATGCGCAGCACTTCCAACCCGGCGATCCGTCCGGCATCTTTCGTCGCCTGACGCTGGCTGTCATTAAAGTATGCCGGCACAGTGATGACAGCCTGGGTAACCGGCTCTTCAAGATAAGCTTCGGCATCCTGTTTCAGCTTTTGCAGAATCATCGCCGAAATTTCCTGCGGGGTATATGATTTATCATCGATTTTTACCTTATGGTTGGTACCCATATGGCGCTTGATCGAAATCACGGTTTTGTCCGGGTTGGTAATTGCTTGCCGTTTGGCCGCTTCACCGACGAGACGTTCGCCCGTCTTGGAAAAACCGACCACGGATGGAGTGGTGCGGGCACCTTCCGCGTTGGGGATAACAACGACTTCGCTTCCATCCATGAAAGCAACGCAAGAGTTCGTTGTACCCAAGTCAATCCCGATAACTTTACCCATAGACTACTACCTCCTACCTGTTTTCACAAAGGTAAATGAACCTTTTCTCATTTGCTCACTTTTACCATGGAAGGACGGATCACACGATCCAAATAGCGATATCCCGGCTGAAGTTCTTCCACAATCGTTCCGGGTTCATGACTGCTGCTTTCAACTTGCATGACGGCATTATGTTCATGAGGGTCAAACGGTCTGCCCTCGGTTTCAATAAGGGTGAGTCCCGCCTGGGATAAAGCGTTCAAAAACTGGCGGTAAACCATTTCGATCCCTTCCTGCAACGTCTTTACATTCCCGCTGTCATCAGCTGCATCCAGAGCACGCTCGAAGTTGTCCAGAACGGGAAGAAGCGATTCCAAGAGAGGAACTACGCTATATTTTATAGCATCTTCTTTTTCTTTGCGCGCCCTGCGCCGATAATTTTCCAAATCGGCAAGCGCGCGCATGTAATGCTCCCGATGCTGCTCGGCCTTCGCCTGCCAGTTCTCAGCTTCTTTTTTTGCTTCCTCCAATTCCCGCTTCAAGGCGGAAATCACTTCATCGGGAGAAGCTGAATTTTCCGGAGAAGTATCTCCAGTATGTACGCTTTCTTGCCCCTCAGCTTCGTTCTTGCCCGAAAAAGGTTGGCTGCCAGCGTTTGGCTGGAGCTCTTCTCTTTCTCGATCCATTTTCAATCCTCCTATCCTGACTGTTCAGGGATCGGAACCGGCTTCATCTTCACGATGGTATGGATGCGCAAAATGGCAACGGCTACTTCACCGGCAGTTTTTAAGGCATTTGCCTTGACGGGAAGCGGATCAACAACACCCATTTCCACCATGTCCACAATCGTTCCGCGGTCGCAATCAATGCCCAGAGAATCGGATTGCCGTTTCATCTGAAGCGCTTTGACCGCCTCGATTTTTTCCAGCGGATTAAAGCCTGCATTGGCCACAACCTGACTCATCGGGCGTTCCAAACATTCTGCCACAACAGAAACGCCAAACCGCTCCATTCCCTGCACCATATCACGAAAGCGCTCAACATCGCGGGCGAGCGCCAATTCAACCGCACCTCCGCCGGGCAAAAATCCTCCGCACACGGCTGCTTGCACGGCCGATGCTGCATCTTTGGCAATCCTTTCCCGCTCTCTTACAACCTCTTCCGTTTGTGCACCCACGATCAATGTGGCCATCGGACGTCCTTTACCGCCGAGAATGCGCAGTTTGCCAAGGCGCTCATCATCGATCACGCCTGCACAGGAACCCAGAGTCGATTCCAAAGCCTCGAGCGACTTTTTCAGTCCGCTCCTTGTTACGATCCGTGCACCCGTATGTTCGGCGACCTCTTCCAGGTCCGCTTGGCTGACATCCGTTACCACAATCACTCCTGCATCGGTCAGAACCTCTTCCGCATAGGGATCCACCCCTTTGGAAGTGACGATCAGCCCCACTTGCAAATGGATCAGATGTTCCAATAGGACATAAAAAGCTTCATTTACATTTTCCTGTTTCGCCGAAGCTTCGCCAGCACCGTTCTTTTCCGCCGAATCAGGTTCCAGGGCATCGCTCAGAACCAAAACGCGCGTGTGATCCTTTTTGCGCGGCATTTGCTGATTCATCCGCTGCCGGTTGATCACCATTCCCGAAAAGACGCTGTTATCCACACGCGGATGAGCGATGATGCAATCGGCGAGCTTGAAGTTCTGATCCAATAATTTCTCGCGTCCCACCAAATGGGCAGCCTCAATGACGGCCATCGTAATATCTTCGTTTTCCCTGCTGGCGGTAAAAGCGATCCGTTGCAGCCATTCATCATCTAATTCGTAAATCGGTCTTGCTTTTTCCTTCATTTTACGCAACGCAAACCGAATTCCGCGATCGATTCCGGCGATGACCTTCGTCACAGGTACGCCCTTCACCACCTGTTTTACGCCTTCTTCCACCAGCGCTGCGGTTAGCAACGTTGCCGTCGTCGTTCCGTCTCCGACTTCTTCCTGCTGAGACTTGGCTACATTGACAATCATTTTGGCTGCAGGATGACTGATTTCCATACGATCCAGAATCGTGACACCATCATTGGTCACAATCACCCGATGGTTGTCATCGACCAGCATCGTGTCCAACCCTTTAGGTCCCAATGTGGAAGCGACTGCAGAAGCCACTGACCTGACTGCATCCGCATTGCTTTTTAGAGCTGAGAGCCGGGTCTCGTCCTTCACCGTTACGTATTCATGATCAGGCACCTTGGCTTCCCTTCCTTTCTATATATAGGGAGAGGGATTCAGCAACTGAACCCCCAAAGATGCGTAAACTCCTGTTCTCACTCAAACCATGCACTGATCCGTCTGGAAAAATCATGAGCCAAAAATTCAAGAACGCCGATCACCCGACCATAATTCATCCGCGTCGGGCCGAGCACACCGATCGTGCCAACAGGTTCGCCATTTATCATATAGGAAGCAGTGATAATGCTGCAATCATTTACTGCCTCCAAATCATTTTCATCCCCGATCCGCACTTGAACCCCTTCTTTGTCGGAGTTGAACAATTGAACCAGCACCGTACTTTCTTCGACCAGATCCAGGATCGATTTCATTTTTTCCACGTCCCGGAACTCCGGCTGGTCCAGAATTCGGGTTGTGCCACTGGTATAAACGCGTTCTTCCAGCTCTGCTTTTAAAATGGTATCCAACAGATCCGTCAACTTATCAAAATGCTCCACATGCCGTTTTAGCTCTTCTGACAGTTCATGCTTGACAATCGCCTTTAACTTCGCGATCGGTACCCCCGTCAGCCGATAATTGAGCAGATTGACTAATCGTTCAATTGCGGACAGAGAAACGCCCTCCGGGACGATCACATGCTGCCGATGAACATATCCCGTATCGGTCACCAGAATGCTGACAGCGGCACGATCATGCAACGGTACAATCTGCAAGGCTTTTAGCTTGCTCTCAGACAATCTCGGCCCCAGAATAAACGTCATGTAATTGGTCATTTGGGACAGAATGGAATTTGCGTGTTTAATCGCTTGTTCCACATGATCAACTTTCATGGCATAAAAATCGTGCAGGGCCATCAGATCATCTTTTGACCACATATACGGTTGTAACAAATGGTCCACGTAAAAACGATACCCTTTTTGTGAAGGTATTCTTCCGGCAGATGTATGCGGTTGCTCCAAAAACCCCATCTCTTCCAGATCAGCCATTTCGTTGCGAATCGTGGCCGCGCTAAACCCGACACCCTTCTTTTTGGAAACAGTACGGGAGCCGACAGGTTCAGCCGAAACGATATAATCGTCGATGACGGCCCAGAGAATCCGTTTTTGTCGCTCAGTTAACATCTGCCTCCCCTCCTTGTTAGCACTCCAAGGAAACGAGTGCTAAAAATACTAATTTAAAATTACCAAACGGGAAATATGATGTCAATTGGTCCGCTTATAATTCCACGCCACCGAGAAATGAGGCAAATACCTCATTGCCAAAGAGAAGCCCCTGTTCAGTCAGGGCGATGCGGTCTCCCTGCTGCACCAATCGCTTTTGTTCAAATAATTGCCGCAAAACGCTGCCAAACGCATCCTCGATGCTGACCCCGAAACGTTCCCTGAACCGTGACCGGCTTACACCTGCGAGCAAGCGCAAGCCCAGAATCATGAAATTCTCAATCTCTTCTTCCCGTTCGACGCGATACGATTCAGCCACAGGACGCCTGCCGGCCGTCAAACGCGCAATATATTCTTTGACCCCTTTGATATTGGCATAGCGAACCCCTTCCACGTATCCGTGCGCCCCTGTTCCCAGTCCATAATACTCTTCGTTGAGCCAATACGTGCAATTGTGCCTGCTCTCAAATCCCGGCTGCGCAAAATTGCTCACTTCATATTGCTCATAGCCGTGCTGTTTCAAATGGGAGCGCAGCATCTGATACATGGTGAACTCCTCATCATCGGAGGGCAACGGCAGTTCATTTCGTTCATACAAATGGTGAAAAAGCGTCCCTTCCTCGATTTTCAGGCTGTAGCAGGAAAAGTGCTCGGGTCCCAGTGCAATCGCCGATTCCAGCGTCTGTTTCATATCTTCCACTGTCTGTGTCGGCAGGCCGAACATCAAATCGAGGGAAATATTCGCAAAACCGGCCTCCCGTGCCAGCCGGACGCTTTGTCCGATCTCTTCAACCCCGTGAATGCGCCCGATCCGCTGAAGCAGATCAGGACGAAACGTTTGGGCGCCAAAACTGATGCGATTAACCCCGCCCTCGAGCATGGCTTCCAGCAGTTCCGGACCGGTGGTGCCGGGATTGGCCTCGACCGTGAATTCACAGTCGGCGGCCCGGTTCGGGAAATAGCGGCGAATATCGTCCAGCAATTTCCTCATCTGAGCCGGTGTCAGGACAGTGGGCGTTCCTCCGCCGATAAAAATCGAGCGGATCTCAGCCGGGGGAGTTTCTGCCACAGCGAGAGCCATCTCCCGTCCGAGGGCGGAAAGATAATCATCCACCGGCTGCCCGTTCACGACATAAGCAGTAAAATCGCAGTAATGGCATTTATTTGTACAAAAAGGAATATGAATGTATACGGCTTGGGGCGGCATTTGCCCACCTCCTAAAAATGCCGCAAGCAACAGGCCGCGTGTCCGGCAAAGCGGGCAAGCCTTCCCTGCTGACGGACGTTCCGGCATCGATGCTTACGGCATGGTTGATGTGATTATTTGTCGTCGATTTTCAACACGGCCATAAAAGCTTCCTGCGGCACCTCGACGCTGCCGACCGCTTTCATCCGCTTTTTCCCTTCTTTCTGTTTCTCCAGCAATTTGCGTTTCCGGCTGATATCCCCGCCGTAGCATTTGGCCAGCACGTTTTTGCGCATGGCACTGATCGTTTCCCGCGCAACCACTTTATTGCCGATGGCCGCTTGGATCGGCACTTCAAACATCTGGCGCGGAATCAATTTTTTCAGTTTTTCCACCAGGGCGCGGCCGCGATGGTATGCGCGATCGCGATGCACAATAAAGGAAAGGGCATCGACGACTTCGCCATTCAGCAGGATATCCATTTTGACCAGATTGGACGGCTTGTAGCCGATCAGTTCATAGTCGAAGGAGGCATACCCTTTTGTCCCTGATTTCAGCTGGTCGAAGAAGTCATAAACGATTTCTGCGAGCGGCAATTCATAAACGAGGCTGACGCGGTTGGTATCAATATACGTCATATCGACATATTGACCGCGTTTGTTCTGGCAAATCTCCATTACAGCCCCAACATAATCATTCGGCACCAAAATGGTGGCCTTCACATAAGGTTCTTCCACCCGATCGATTTTTTGCTGCGGCGGCATCAGTGTCGGATTTTCGATCTCCAGCACGGATCCGTCGGTCTGATACACCTTGTAAACAACGCTTGGAGCAGTAGTGATGAGCTGCACGCCAAATTCGCGCTCAATCCGCTCCTGAATAATCTCCATGTGAAGCAGACCGAGGAAACCCGCGCGAAAACCAAATCCGAGCGCACTTGAGGTCTCCGGCTCGTAGGTGAGCGACGCATCATTCAGCTCCAATTTTTCCAGTGCTTCCCGCAAATCATCGTATTCGGAGGAATCGACCGGATACAACCCGCAAAACACCATCGGATTAATGCGGCGATACCCGGGCAGCGGCTCTTTGGCCGGGCGGTCCGCATCGGTGATCGTATCCCCCACGCGCGTATCCTTGACGTTTTTGATGTTGGCACAAACGTATCCAACCTCACCGACGGAAAGCTGTTCCATCGGAACCTGATGGGGCGTAAAAGCCCCCACTTCGGTAATTTCATATGTTTTACCCGTGGCCATCATTTTCATGCGCATGCCTTTTTTAATCGTTCCGTCGACGACACGCATATAAATGATGACACCCCGGTACGAATCATAAACGGAGTCAAAGATCAGCGCACGAAGCGGAGCATCGGGATCACCTTCCGGAGCCGGCACTTTTTCCACAATCCGCTCCAAAATCTCTTCGATGCCGATCCCCGCCTTGGCCGATGCGAGAACTGCATCGCTGGCATCCAGTCCGATCACATCTTCAATCTCCTGTTTGACGCGCTCCGGTTCCGCGCTGGGCAAGTCAATTTTATTGATAACGGGAATGATTTCCAGGTCATTTTCAAGCGCCAGATAAACATTGGCCAACGTTTGCGCTTCCACTCCCTGCGAGGCATCGACGACCAGCAGGGCGCCTTCGCACGCCTGAAGGCTTCTCGACACCTCATAGGTAAAATCCACATGACCCGGTGTATCAATCAAGTTCAGAATGTACTCTTTCCCGTCTTTTCCTTTATACGGAAGGCGAACCGACTGCAATTTGATGGTGATGCCGCGCTCCCGTTCCAAATCCATTTTGTCCAGGAACTGCTCCTGCATCTCCCGTTCGGTCAGCGCTCCCGTCTTTTCCAAGATTCGGTCAGCGAGTGTCGATTTCCCATGGTCGATATGGGCAATGATGGAAAAGTTACGAATCATTGCACGTTGTTCTTTGTTATCCATTCCCGTTCATTTCCCTCCTGCATCAATCGAGGACTGCATTGCTTAATTATATCAGCCCCAAACCCTCTCTTCAATGAGTTTCCTGTCCCTGACTCTCTGAAGCGATGACAAAATCGGTCATGACTCGCCGCCACAACCAGCGGAAAGCCAGACACGGCCGGGAAGCGAAACCGCCGAACGGACATCTGGAACACAGGGAGGCCGGAGCCGACGGCTGCTGCAACGCGTTTTCACACAAAACATTCTTATCTTATTAAATGCACAAATTAAATACACAAAAAAAAACAAAGGAACATCATGCTCCTTTGCCCCCGTATACAACTCCTGCCTATCTTTACTCGGCCAGGGCAAAAATGAAATTCATCACCTTACGGGAAAGGTTTTTGAGCCCCGTTCCCACTTCGTTTCCCACCACCGCCAAATAATTGGTTCCGTTTTTCTCCTGTTGGCTGGTTACCGTCTCTCTTACTTTCGCTGCCACCTTTGGCACGGGATTTTTCGTTTCAACGACTTGTCCCAGCACCGCAATTTCGATTTTTCCATCCTGTGGAGTAATCTGGATCGCGCGCGGCGCCCCCATGGTTCCCTGCATCTTTTGCATATTTTGCTCAGCCCTGTCGATTCCGACGAAAATCCCCGTCACCAACATTCCGATCATACAAACGATCTGCACCAAAACGCGCATCCTGTCACCTCATTTACCTGCCTCCGTTGCATCCGGCCGGGCTGTAACCACGGTTCCCTCATGGATTATATCGGCCAAAACCCGGGCCAAAACCTCAATCGACCGATTCGCTTCAGCGAATGAATTATCCACCCCGCCCACTTCAACCAGCATGCTGTTGGGCGATAAAGATTGATTATATTCCCCGTTGTTCCCATTTCCTCTCTCTTTAATAATCACCGCCCGGGACAAACCGGGATATAACTCGTTGATCCGCTTGTGCATCTCGCGGGCAAGGCTCAGGTTGTCCTCAAAGTGCGTGCTCGCCTTGCCGACTACAAACGCGAGCCTCGCATACGGTTTGCCGTCAAACACTTTTGTCGTCTTGTCGCGCCTTCGTGAATCGCGATGAATATCGATCATATAACTGATGCTGTGGTATTGCTTCAAGACAGAGAGCACCATTTTGCGCGATTGCACATACGCACCGGAATTCCATGTATACTTCCGTTCGGTTGTGACGGCGCCGATGCCCATCTTTTCCAGCTGCTTCGCCAAATGCTTGGAAACGAGGGTAATATTGCGATTCAGATCAGTGGCCTGGTCGGGATTTGTTTTATGGAGTTCCGGCAAAAAAGATTCCCAAAAATGGGTGTTATAAATAATCACTTGCTTCGTTTTGATACTTCCCGGGTCGGTGCTCGTTTTGTCTTCATCGGGATGCTCCATCGCCTTCATAATCTGTTTATCGAGATCAGGCGGCGGCGGTGATTCGATCGGGATCGAAGTATAATCCACATCGCTGCTGGCCACGTCAATCTCGCTGTCGAACAATGCGTACAACGGCAGCTCTTTGCCCAGAAAAGTGCGTGGATCACGAAAATCGATACTCGTCATCAACTCAAACGCCGTCCGCGAGATAATCTCTTCCAAACCGGCCGTCTGAATTTTCTCCTGGAAATAGGGAATGCTTTCCCCGACGATCATGCTGAGTGTTTGCGGGGAAAGATGAGACGTCACCCTGCTGAGATCCGACCCTGTCAAACTCTGTTCCGCTTGAACCATTGCCAGCGCACCGACAAAGGAAAAAAGAACAGCCGCTGCCAAAAATAAAAACACAAACCTCTGCCTCGTTTTCGGACGCGCCATATTCAGCGTCAAGAAACCACGGTAGCGACTTCTCATTCGGTTCACCCTCTATCTGCTTGTCTCACCCTAATCTATGAAAACCGGCAAACAGGTAGAACCGATTAACTGAATTTGCTAGAAATAGATTGAGACCTCACGGCGGCCGGCAGAGAGCGGCAGGCGGAAAAGGATAAAAAATCTTGCTTTTGAAACTCAACGAGCCCCGTTCCACGCGGATGTCCCAAACTCCAAACAAGAATCCCGTTCCCCGGGGAAGCCGGACAACGGGATTCGCGCCAAATGGAAACAATATTTTGTTCTGCGAAAGTGCTTCTGTATTGCCCGCACATCTCCCGGATTAGCCGGGAGGAAATCAAATGTTTTATTGCACATGCGAAGCCACATTTTTCATGGTTACAGCCTCATGCAGGGCGCAGTTCAGTCCGTTGGCGATCAATTTGGCCATATTGCCAATGAAGGAATCCACCTCCTTCGGGGTAACGATCAGATTTTGCCCCAAAGGTGCCAGCACTTCATGAATCAGTTGCCTTTTCTCATCCGAGTTCAGGCTGCCAAACATCCCCAGCATGCGGTTGCTGGTCTCCGGCGGAGCTTGATAGTTTTCCAGATCTTTTACCGAAGGCCGGTTGTGAGGATCAAGCGGGTTATTTTTCACCCCGTGCAATTCCCGGCCGAGGTGGGAAATCACATAATCGATGGTGTCATGGGCAATGGTGACGGCATCCACGACGGTGGGAACACCAACGGCCAGAACGGGCACACCCAAAAACTCCTTGGTCAACGCCTTGCGATTGTTTCCGACACCGGACCCCGGCTGAATTCCCGTATCAGCAATCTGAATCGTCGTATTGACCCGGGACAAGGCCCTTGAGGCCAGTGCATCAAACGCGATCACAAAATCAGGCTTTGATTTCTGCACCACCCCGCGCACAATTTCACTCGTTTCTATCCCGGTCGTCCCGAGCACCCCCGGCGAGAGGGCGGAAACGCTGCGATACCCTTCGGCAACCGTTTCCGGCTGCAATTTAAAGAGATGACGGGTGACCAGGGTGTGCTTGACGACGAGCGGTCCGAGTGAATCCGGCGTTACATCCCAGTTTCCAAGCCCCACTACCAGGCAGGAATCATTCGGCTTAATGCCGACTTCATTGAGGAAACGGCTGAATTGCTCAGCAAAATGTTGCGATACGCGCTTTTCCAGCATGGAATCTCCCGACCGAAGACCGGGCACTTCAATCGTCAGGTAAGTACCCGGCAGTTTGCCCATCTGCTCACCGGCATCTTCGCTGTCAATCCAGATCCAACTGGTCGTAATCCCGTCCTGTGTCTCTTCCTGTTTGCGAACGCCCGGAATGGAACTTCCCCGCCCTTGCTCCCGGGTCACCATGTCATGAGCTTCGCGGGCCAAATCCGTGCGAATATTGTACATACTCAAATCAATCTGGTGTTCCGACGCTTGATTCATCCAATATATCCCCTTTTTTTGCCTGTTTCCACTCTTAGTTTGCTTCTTTGCCTCTCATTTATTCTGCTCATGACCGTTGTTGCTTTTTGCAGAGCCTCATGCTAGAATATTGCATGTTGCATTATTGGGATGCGGAAACCCTTCCCTCAGGAGGTGAACGTCTTGGCAAACATTAAATCCGCAATCAAACGCGCCAAAACCAACGAAGTGCGCCGCGCCCGCAATGCTTCTCAAAAATCGGCGATGCGCACGGCCGTAAAAAAATTCTTGGCAGCCGTTGACCAACAAGATAAAGAACAAGCCGCTGTGCTTTTGAAAGCAGCAACCCGCAGCTTGGATAAAGCCGTAACCAAAGGTTTGATCCACAAAAATGCGGCTGCTCGCAAAAAATCCCGCCTCACCAAAAAATATCAGGCACTCGAAGCTTAATATCTTTCTTTTACATGAAAAAACGACCCACATCGATTGGGTCGCTTTTATTTTTTATCCGCCAATTTTCGCGCCGTCCGGCTCATCTCCACCCCGGATTCATCGGGAAAAGTCCGAAAAAGGTGATCCATGGCCGGATTGGTCACGCCAAACCAGTAATGCTCGTTCTTGAAATGGTGCAACAAATGATATTTTTTCAATTTCTTCCCCCATGGGGTGAGAGGCTTGATCGGCCGGTGCGCGATATAATGTTTCCATTCATAATATAAATGATAGAGCACAGCACCGCTTAAAAAAGTGGTTGTGATCGCGATTTTCCCCGTCACCAGGTAAACGATGCTCCCGACGAGGACAAACTGGGGAACACTGTACCACAGCGGCAAAAAGAGCAATTCCAGTTTATCGGGGTCTTCATGATGATCATAATGTAACCGCTTTAACAGCTTCAACAAAAAAGGATGCTTCGGCGGAGGAAGATGAAATAAAAAACGATGGGTTCCGTACTCAGCGATGGCATATAGGGCGACTCCGCCCAAGAACACCGCCACCGTCACAAGACTGTTCGCCCATGCCAATGTCAACCCCAGACCGCAGACACAGACCAGACTCATCACGAAAATATCTGGAAAAAAGAAAAATTCAAATAAATAACGCCGCATCGGTTCACTCCTTTCGCGAACTTATCCTTTCTTTTCATTATAACATCCCGCGGGCGCTTCCTTCATAACTCCTTCACGGAAGATCTCGTGAATTCCCTGTCTTTCATCAATATTGATTCACCGCTTTCGGTGAGTTTCAAAATGAGGACATTCCGCCCATTGGAATGTCCTCCGCTTATTGACTCACTATAAAATCCCCATCGCATCTTTCATTTGTCGCAATGTCTTCTCCGCAACTGCACCTGCTTTTTCCGCACCGATTTTCAGCACATCATCCAAATAGGAAGAACCGCGGATTTCCCGGAACTTCTCCTGGATCGGCTGCAAGTGCTGAACAGTTGCTTCCGCCAGGTCTTTTTTAAACTGGCCATAACCGGCACCTTCATATTGCCGTTCCAGTTCGGAAATCGTTTTGCCGGAGAGCAGGCTGTAAATGGAAAGCAGATTACTCACACCCGGTTTGTTTTCCGGGTCATAGCGAACCAGGTTTTCCGAATCGGTAACGGCGCGCTTGATTTTTTTCTCAATCAATTTCGGCTCATCGAGCAGCGTGATGTTGCTGTACGCCCCTTCCGTGCTTTTGCTCATCTTTTTCTCCGGATTATCGAGGGACATGATGCGGGCTCCCACTTTGCCGATCAACGGCTCGGGGATTGTAAAGATTTCTTTGTAATCGCGGTTAAACCGTTCAGCAATATCCCTCGTCAACTCCAAGTGCTGCTTTTGATCCTCACCGACGGGAACATGTGTCGCATGATAGAGCAAAATATCACCGGCCATCAATACCGGATAGGTATACAAGCCTGCCGTCACCGCTTCAGATCCTTTGCTTTTCTCCTTAAATTGAATCATGCGGTTAAGCTCGCCAACGCGGGCTACACACTGCAACAACCAGCATGCTTCCGCATGGGCGGGAATCTGGGATTGGACAAAGATCGTCGCTTTTTCGGGATCAATCCCGATCGCCAGGTAAAGCGCCGCCACATCCCGCGTTTTCTCCAACAGCTGACGGGGATCCTGGGGAACGGTATGGGAATGGAGATTGACTACACAAAAATAACATTCCGCCTCATTCTGCAACTCAACGAATTGCTTCATGGCGCCAAGATAATTGCCTATATGGATATTGCCGGTCGGTTGGACACCGGATAAGACACGTTTCATCTTCTCACTCCTTTTGAACCATCATGATTTGCCGGCATTTGGCAGAATCGCGATTGACCCGGCCTGCAACAATTTCACACAAAAAAGCCCGTCCCCGGCAAGGGACGAGCTGATTCTCGCGGTACCACCCTTCTTTGCCTCTCCTGTACATCAGAGAGGCACACTCTTAGCTATAACGGGATCATCCCGGTTTTCCCTACTTGATATGGCATCGTTAAGGAAAACAGCTCCAAAGCCCATTCATGCGGCCGGCTGATTGGCTCGCACCCTCCGCCAACTCTCTGCACAGCCACTGCCGCATTACTATTCTTTCTCATCGCTGCTTGTTCTATGTTATTTTCGTTTGTACCGGCTCTAGGTATGAGGCAGGCATTGCCGGCAAAAGATACTTATTGAAATGTATTTTCCTGCAATTTTGCTGAAAAGTCAAGCATACTTATTTACAAACCCCGGGAATTGTGCTAGCTTTTTTCTAGAAACAGGAGGGACGGTTATGGTGCATTCCTTTCCGATCAGTTTAAATTTTGTAGCCCCGATTTTTGCTTTAATCATGGCCTCCATGGTGATTGTCATCCGCCTGCGGGCAACCAATAAGCCAACGAACGCGAGAAAAATTCTCATCCCTCCACTGGGCATGAGCACGGGTTTCCTGATGTTTCTCTACCCGCCGATGCGCGTTCCATGGGCTTGGGCCGGGGTCGCTTTTTTGGCCGGTGCCCTTTTGTTTTCGTACCCTCTGATCAAAACATCTCATTTTGAAATGATCGATGGCAAAGTTTATCTGAAACGTTCGCGCGCTTTTATTCTCATCCTGATCGGTCTGTTTATCCTGCGCATGGTACTCCATGACTATCTCGAACACCTGATCAGCGTGGAACAAACAGCGGCGCTCTTCTTCATCCTTGCGTTTGGCATGCTGTTGCCATGGCGACTGGCAATGTATCTGAAATACAGGAAATTGCAAGAGAAAAACTCCTTGGAAAAAGCCAATGCCGAAGCCTAGCCCCCACCTTGTCCGGGGGCTTTTTTTTCATGAAAATGCGCCGCAGATCGGGGGTTGGTCCTTTGTTTCGGATGGCTGGTCCGGGTGGCACCTTCTTCCGCCAAAAATGCAGGCTTTCATTCTTTATCATCGGATTTATTCTTTCGTTTCATCCATTATATTCTTTTTTCTGAAAAGGTGTCCTCCGAAATCACTTTAATCCCTTTTCGTCGCAGCAAGGCAGTGGTCACGCCGGCACCCGGGTTCGTTTTCCCCTGGAAAGTGCCGTCATAGATGCAGCAACTGCCGCAAGACGGACTTTTTTCTTTTAAAATGGCTTCGTTCGCTCCCACCGTCTTCGCGATGCGATACGTTTCATAGGCTCCCCGGATAAAGGCATCGGTCACATCATTGCCTTGGTTGTCGATCACACGTGCTTTTCCTTCCAGCACATCGTCCCCGTCACCGCCGACAATCTCAGCCGGATTTCTGGGAGTGGACAGTCCGCCGAGCTGTTCCGGACAGACCGGGATCGCCTCCCCTTCCCTGATCAATTTTTGAATCGCCTCCACCGCATTGTGCCGTCCGTCATAGCGGCAGTGAATGCCGGCAAAACAGGCACTGACCACTTTTTTGGTCACTTTGCCCCCTCCTTTGCTTCTCAGATGCTTTCGTTTATCTTCCTCAATCATAACACGCCTACAGATTCGCACGAAATTTGCGAACATGAATAAAACACTATCCGATTCATTTCAAACTTGTTACAATAGTGTAAGTGGTTGATACAAGATGGTTTAAAATGTAACCGTTTCCCAAGGAGTGTGTTTCTTGTGTCTGATAAAGTGATTGTAGTGGGTGGAGGACTTGCCGGACTGAGCGCCGCAGCTCGACTCGCTTACAATGGTTGCAAAGTAACCTTGCTGGAAAAGGCACCGAAGCTCGGAGGGCGCGCAATTTCCATTCCGATGAAAGGGTTTAATTTCAATTTTGGAGCCCATGCCATTTATGCGCGAGATAAATCGATCCTGCGCAAGTATGAACATGAAATCGGACTGAAGGTTGACTGGAAAGATTTTTCACCTTCCAAAGCCTTTTATGACATGGGAACTTTCACCACCCCCATGCCTGCAACACTCGAAGGATTGTATCGCACCAAAGTGTTGGATTCACAGAATAAATGGCGCTTTGCTTACGAAGTCTTCAAAACGATGTCTTCTCTTGAACGGGGAGAACCCGGCGTGTTAATCGGAGATTATCTGCAAAAGGAAACTCCCCAAGTGAGGGATCTTTTGTTGACCATCGCTTCATCCAACTTTTTTACCAATGAACCGGAAAAAATTCCGTCCCCCCTCTTTTTCCAATATTATAAACGGCTGTTTGCCACACAACGCGCTGTCAGCTACATCGGCGGCGGATGGCAGGCAATTGTTGATTCATTTGCGGAAATCATTGAAAAAAACGGCAGCAAAATCATCACCAAAGAAAAAGTAACCAAAATCGAACTCGATGGCAACCGGATTACCGCTGTTTATGGAAAAGAAGAAAAATACGAAGCTGATTATATTATTTTCTGCATTCCTCCAAAAGAGTTATGCCAATTGTTCGCCGACACTCCATTCGCCAAATATTTTGAGGAATACAGCCACTATGTGCCTACGCAAGTCGTTGTCTATGATGTCGGTTTAAGCGAGCGGATTTCCAGCCCGTTCACCTACATTTATCAAAAAGCGCAACGCGTCTTTATCACCGACATTTCCTACTACGATACAACCTGCGTTCCTGACGGGGGACAGCTGATGCAAGCGGTTGCCTACCTCAACGAACAAGAGATTGCAGAAGGAAAAGCGGATGAAAAAGTGGCGACTATCGAATCCGTCTATGACAAGCATTTCCCCGGCTGGCGTGAACGCCTTGTCGCCAAGCGCATTTCCAAAAAAGCGACTGTCCAGGAAATCAAATGCATTGAGGATCAACGCTTGATGCCGGTCAAATTTTACAGCTTGCCCAATGCCTACTTTGCCGGTGACTGGTGTGAAGGAGACGGACAGCTTTCGGAACTTTCCTTTAGCTCCGCTTACAACGTAACCAGCCATATCCTCGAGCATGCGGTTCCGGCGGAAGGAATGAAAAAAGCAACCAGCGCCTGATGCTGGTTGCTTTTTTACGCTCCCATCAATATGTAAACGATCGTGCCGATCAGGGTCATTCCGATGGCAACCGATGCGAACACCAATGAAAACAGCATTTTATCGCTGGCATAATCCTTTAACTCCTCCGGTGTTTTGCTGTCGATCCGACGCGCCTGACTACGCAAATGAACATTGCCGAGCAGGATCAAGAAAAGCAGAACAATAACAAAATACCACCACGAAATTCCTTCGCCAAACCGGATGTTCCCCTCGCGTATCCAAGCCTGGACGAAGAAAAAAATCCCGACGACGAACAGCAACAATGACGTGGAAGTGTAATAGGCTCCCCACTTCTCCCCCAGCTTGTCCCGTTCATACTGATAAAGCTCTCTCATCTCCGGAAAAAGATGAAGAAACGGATTGGGCGACTTCATCCACCAACTGATGAGCGGGAACAGGACAAACAGGCAACCCCAGATGAAATAAACAAGCCGGGCGGCAGGCTCCACTAAGAGGAAAACAAAGAGAAGTGCGATTATGCAAAGGTAGAACAGATTGGAGTAAATGGATTGTTTTTTTCGAAGTTCACATAAACGGTTTTCATCCATCGTTGGGGATTCCACCTTTTTTATATTTTCATAATCATTGGGCCAAAGGCCTCTCCGTGGCAACGGGAGGCTCAAGCAGAAAGGTTGACTTGGAAAAGCAGGCGTTCCACCGCCAAATGTTTGTCCACTTTTCCTGACTTGATATCTTGATCAGTCAAAATCGCCGTATCCAATAAGAGGCGCAGTTGCTGTTCGGAAAAGGCCGCTCCCTGTTTTGCCGCCAGTTTCACCGGGTAGGGATGAACCTTGAGAAATGCCGCCATCTCTTTGTCAGACATCCCCTGCCGCTGCAAGATCTTGACCTGCAGCATCAACCGAATCTGACGTGTAATCAGAGCCAGGATGCGAATCGGCTCTTCCTTTTGAAAAATCAGGTCACTCCAGATATGGAACGCTTCGTTCAATTGGCGCTTCGCTATTTTATCCGTCAGCTTAAATACATCATGCTCCAGGGTGCGCGGTACCAGTTCGGCGACAATGTCCGGTGTCACCTTTCCCCCCGCTCCGACATAAAGGGCCAATTTGCTCACTTCCGCGTGGAGAAGCCGGAGATCAGGACCAGTCAGCATGATCAAATCAAGAACCGCTTGCGGATCTGCCTGGACATGCAATTTGGCAAACCGCCTTTCCACCCACTGAAGCAAATCCTTCCCCGCCAACAGGGGAAACTCAACGGCACGCGCATGTTTAAGCAGTTCCTTCACGATTTTTTTTCGCTTGTCAAGCTGCTCGCCGGAAACGGTTAAAACCACCACACTGGTGGACAGAGGCTGCTTTAAGTACTGGAGCAGGGCATCCGTTTCATGCTGAACGCCGCTTTTCCCTTTCCCGGCTGTCAAAAAGCGGGCATTCTGACCGATAATCAACCGCCTGTCCCCAAAAAAGGGCAGAGTTTCCGCCTCTTGCACCAGCATCTGCACCGGCGTCTCATCCAAATCAATCTGCATGAGATTACCAAAGGAGACTTCTTCCGGATTCCACCTTTTTTTCATCCATTCAATTGCTTCTTCAATCAAGAAACCTTCTTCACCATAAAAGAGATAAACGGGAGCGATGTTATCTTCCTGCCACTCTTTCAGCCATGAACGATCCATTTTCGCCACCTCTTCCTCCTAGTTTATCTCTTTTTTCTCCTTGACATCAATCATGACGGTCTGGTCGTCTTTTCCATCAGCAGACGGCAGGATCAGCCGAACGCGTTGTTTGTTTTGCCATACAACCGATGGCGAGCCGTCAACCTTCCGAAAAATGCGGCTGCGATATTGGACGCTTCCGTCCGCCTTGCGCACGATTAAATGATTTCCCTGCCAAATGGCGCAATATTGACGATCAGGTGACCAAACCTCCTGAATATTTTCCAGCTCGAATTTGGCAGCCCGATCTTTGCTCCCGTCTGTATGCTCCGGCGGAACCGGATCGGCAATTTTGGAGGCCGTATTGATGGGAATGGCCCCCCATTTGCTCAGATAAAACAGACCGATAAAGAGGAACAAGACGAGCGCAGCAGCCATCCTCCCTAATCGGAGCCAATTGTATCTCGGTTTGATCACTGTTTGCGGCTTCGTCTTCTTTTTGTCGTCCTCGATCGCCTCCAGCACCGCATCGACGACGCTGTGCGGTGGCTCCACTTTGGGAAGAAGGGATAGTTCACCGGACAGCCACTGCATCTCTTCCGCCGTTGCCCGGCATTGCGGCGACTGTTCCAGCTGCTTTTCCAGCATTTTCTTTTCTGCCGCAGTCAGATCACCATCCAAGTCACGTTGAATCCATTCCATCACTTTTTCATCTGCCAAGATACATCCCCTCCTTCCTGATATTCCGACAACCACTTTTGCAGTTGTTTGCGCGCACGAAACAAATGCGATTTGACCGTATTCAGGGGGAGTCCCATCGCTTCTGCTATCTCCTGGTAATGATAACCTTGTACATAGCGCAGGATAATCGCCGTTTGCTGTTGCAGGGGCAGACGGCGAATCGCCTGTCTCAAATCAGACAGGATCGCTCCCCGCTCCACCTCTTTAGCCGCTTTGCCATCCTCATGCTGCGGTTCTTCATCAAACAGTATGACGTTTTTCCGTTTGCGAAACAAATCGATGCATACATTGGTAACAATGCGCTGCGCCCATGTATGCAACAAAGCTTCTCCTTTATAGGAAGGGAGATATTTATATATTTTCAACAGAGCTTCTTGTGTGGCGTCCAAAGCATCCTGTTCGTTTCCCATCATATAATAAGCGGTGCGATAAAGCGATGTCTCCAATTGCTTAAGTATTTGCACAATCGCTTTCCTGTCGCCCGACTGAGCCTGTTTGATCAACTCTGAATCAAGCAACGAAATACCCCCTATATTCTTTTAGACCTGTTTGAACTGCGGCAGGTTGCAACACCCTATGTATGTACATAAATAATACTATTATATCGCGGGGCAAATCGGGCAAAAGACGAATCCTTTTTTACATCTTCAAGGAGAAGTGCTTTCCACCCGGATCTTTTGCTTTTCGACGTGAAAAATGATCGCTCCAAGCTGATCGGTTCGCAAGATCACGGCATGTCGGGCACGCAAGCGCTGAAGCACCAGGGGAGAGGGATGGCCAAACGGATTATGCCGCCCCACGGAGATAACGGCATAGCGCGGGGCCACGGCATCGAGCCATTCTGCACCGGTGGACGTGCGGCTCCCGTGGTGTGCCACCTTTAGCACCTGGACATGCGGCAACCTCCACCCGGCTAATATCCGCTTTTCCGCTTCACTGCTGATATCTCCTGTCATCAAGGTTTGAAAGCGGCCGATCGATAACAAAAAAACAACGGACTCATCATTTGCCGATCGGTTCGCGGTCGCCGGATGCAAAAATGTAAGGAACACACCGGGCGAAAATTGCCATCTCAATCCCGGCCGGGCGATCCGGATCGGAATTTTTCGTTCCCGCATCTCTCTTAACAAATCCAGTTCCAACGCGCTTTTCGGCGGAAGAGGGCCACGGATCACCATTTTCACCGGAAATCTTTGCACCACCGCTTTCGCTCCGCCAATATGGTCCGCATCGCCATGCGTTAAAATGAACAGATCAATCTGTTTGATACCCCGGTATTTGAGATAAGGAATAATCACATTTTCACCGGCATCAAAGCGGCGGCTACCTGATCCGAAGCGGTTTCCGCGCGAGGAAAACCCTCCGCTGTCGATGAGAATCGTCTTTCCTGTCTGTGTTTCCACAACTGCCGCATCTCCCTGACCCACGTCGAGAAATGCGATCCGGTTTTCCGCTCCCTCTCCGTTACGTTTCCCATAAGCAAATGCCACCAAACTGAACAGCAAAAGAACGACACCGATCCGCTTCCATTGAGGAACAAACGGCTTCATCCAAACGACGGCCAGACTTATGACTGTAAAGCAATAAAGTGCAAGCCACAGGGCGGACGGCCCGGCCCATGACGGAAATGCCCATGTCCATTGCAACATCCAGCGGACACCCTGATGAACCAGCTCCAGCAATTGGCTGGTGAGACAGGCAAGCCACGAAGCCAGCGGTCCCGGAACAAAAGCAAGCAGAAGCGAACCGAGAGACAGCGGAAGAATCAGGGAACTGATCAATGGAACGAACAGAAGGTTGGCCAGCCAAGAAAGAAGCGAAAACTCGTGAAAATGAAAGATGAGAACCGGGAACGACACCAGCTCTGCAATCAGATTGGCGGCCAAAAACTGACGAAGACTGCGCGACGGAACAGGAATGCGGCCGGCGACAGGCTCCGTCCCCACAACCAGAGCAGCGGTCACCAGATAGCTTAACTGAAAGCCGGCTTCTTCGATTTGAAAGGGATTCCATCCTAACTGGACCAGAAAGGAAACAGCCAAAAACGAAAGGGTATCCCGAAACTTTTTCAAAACGATGGCTAAAAGTGAAAAACCGGCCATGATCACCGCGCGGATCACCGGCGGACCAAGTCCTGTCAGAACGGCGTACACCGGAAGACACAAAAGGATTGCCAACGCCGATTTTTCCCGCGTCAGCCCCAGGCGCGTCAACAAAAAATAAAAACAGCCGATCACAACAGCCACGTGCAGCCCGGATACAGATAAAAGATGAATAATGCCCAATGTGGCATACTGGGTCTCCAAACTGTCGGGAACAGCTGATTGCTCTCCCAGCAGAAGGCCGCGAAGATATCCGCTCTGATCTCGGCCATACAGTTTCTCAATTCGTTGATCCAGCCAGGCGCGCCCTCGATCGATCAGTACCAGCGGATGATGCGGGACGGAAGCCAAAACCTTGATCCGTTCCGGCGAGTCAGATTGTCCGATCAAATGGATATGCCGACGATATAGATACGCGCCGTAATCAAAGGCTCCCGGATTGCGCGGCCGGGGCGGTTTGCTGAAGGTGAGCCTGATCCGGATCGTGGACAGCCGCTTTAACTGCCGGGCTTCTTCCCATTCGTCGTAAGAATGCAGCTTCCGCCTGACAGCAACCCGTTCGGGAATCACTCTGCGCCATCCCCGATCGGTTTTTACGTCGAAGACCATCATTTCGAACGTTAACTGGTCTCCCTCGATATCCGGAAGCGAAACAACCTTTCCGATCGCAACCTGAGGGCTGTTCAAAAACTGGCGCGGCAGATGGGAAACGTTGTTCGCCACGTCCCAGGCATAACGGAATGCTCCGGCAAACAGTCCGAGCAGCAGAAACAGGACAACCCGGCCTTTTCGATAATGATAGACGATCCAGCCTCCGGCCAGCGCGACCAGGACCGCTGCACATCCGTAAAAGAAAAATGCATTCCACCCGCGTGCGGCGAAAACCCCGGCAATCCATCCCGCGCTGACCCATACGAGCGGCCGCTTCACCCTCCTTCCCCTCCTTTTTTTTTACAAACTTCGGAGGATTTCTCCATTTTCCTACATTTTCCTTCTTCTTTTTCCATCCTGTCATAAATTTTCAAGGCACAAAAAAACGCCAATATCACCATTGGCGTGATGCTCAAACCGGAGCATAAGGAATCGGTGCTTTTCTGCTACGACTGATGCCAAAGGAACGGGAGAAAAGCGAACAGACTGGAAAATAAGCTGACCAGATCTCAATTGGCATTATTGTTCAGGGCATATCTCCTGTTTCTTCCCTGTACCTCAACAACCGTCACATAAGGCTTGATTCTTTCCATGATCCTTTTGGCCTTCAGCGGTTCATGGCGTTCATATCCGTTTGACAGCGTAATGGAGAGCCATTCCTCCAATTCATCAAGCGTGAGGTTGGAAGTGTAAATGGTCGGAAGCTGATTGGATACCCGGTTGTGCAAAACCACGGCCAATACACTGTCCCTCAACCAGGAAGTCAGGTTTTCCACCCCGATATCATCCAGTACCAATATGGGGACGTTGCTTAATGCTTCCAGTTTACTATTGAGCAATCCTTCTTTCTTGGCGATGGTATCCCTCAGTTCCTGGGCAAGTGCCGAAGTGTGAACCATCATGGAGGGAATTCCGTATTCAGCCAGGGTATTTAAAATAGCACCGGCAATATAACTTTTTCCCGTCCCGAATGATCCGCAAAAGTAAAGGCCTTTAACCGTTTCCCCATTGGCTATTCTCAGGCAGAAATCCAAAGCGGCATCGATCGCCTTTTCCCGTCCATGATCCAATTCAATCGTTTGAAACGTTGCCTTTTGAATGTCCAGAGGAATTTGCTGACACTGAATTAAGTTTTTTCTCCGCTCTTCCTCTTTTTTCGCCTTGAGCTTGCTGCATTCATTCATGACCAGATCCACAAAACCGCCGTATTCCCTTAAAGTCGGAAAGTGCCCTTTCATCAGGTTTGGACACTCACTCAAACGGAGACACTGATTGCAGTTTTCATTTTCCTGGACGAATTGATGGAGCTTGGAGAACGAACGTTTTAAGATTGCCTCGGAAACTTCATGCTCCACCATATATTTGACCACTAAAGGGTGTTTTAACAACGCGTTTAATTGCCTTTCCATCTGATCCGGACTGAAGCGTTCTTTCATTTTTGAAGAGATAACGTTTCCCAGTTTTTTCAATTTCTCGAATCTCCCCGTTCTTATGGTCAGACATGCTGATTTTCCGTTTGTATGTGATCAACACGCCTGTCCACGAAGACTTCTGCATGTAATCTTATCACAAAACCGGGTGGCAATCACCTGATCGAATTTACATTTTTTTCCGATCTGAAAAACACATATCCAAGTGATCAGGGCAGAGACGGGTAATTCCCGCATCATCCCGAAATGACGATCGGATTTTTTCCTCTCACTCAAATCCTGGGATGAAAGAAGAAAATCGGAGACTGATGCATTCCTCACGATCCGGTCAATAAAGGCAAAAAAGACGGCCGATGGATTTCGCCGTCTGTTTGTATCATCTATGATCCTGTTATACCTTTGGCAGTGTAATTCCCGTTTGTCCCTGGTATTTCCCTTGTTTGGAGCGGTAAGAGACTTCACAAATCTCATCACTCTCCAAAAACAGAATCTGACAAAGGCCTTCATTGGAATAAATCTTTGCCGGCAGCGGTGTCGTATTTGAGATTTCCAACGTAACGTACCCTTCCCAGCCGGGTTCGAGAGGGGTCACATTGGTAATGATTCCGCAGCGCGCATACGTTGACTTGCCGACACACACGGCCAGGACGTTTTCCGGAATGCGAAAATATTCCACCGACCGCGCCAGGGCAAATGAGTTGGGAGGAATGATGCACACTTCTCCTTTAAAATCGATAAACGAATCGGAATCGATCTTTTTCGGATCGATGACGGGGTTCAGCGCATTGTGAAAAATCTTGTATTCATCCGCAACGCGCAAATCATATCCATAACTGCTGAGTCCAAAACTGACCGCTTCCCCTTTCCCCACGTTCCGATCGATAAACGGCTCGATCATTTGATGATGAAGCGCCATTTCGCGTATCCATTTATCCGATTTAATGGCCATTTCCTGCAATCTCCTTCTGTGCAAAATTTCCCTTCTCATTTTACATGATCATCTGCAAAAGAAAAACGCCCCCTGGAGGAGACGCTATAAATTACCAAAACCTGCCGGGATCGTCACCTTTTTTTCTTGCAAGGCCGCCGCCAGATCATCAATCAGATCATCCGCGTTTTCCAGTCCGACCGACAGGCGCAGCAGCCCGTCCGTAATCCCGTGACGATTCCGCACTTCCGCGGGCATTGCCGCATGGGACATCATCGCCGGATAGGAGAGAATGCTTTCGACCGCACCGAGACTGACCGCCACGATCGGCAGACGGACCCGTGACAGGATGCGCTTGGCTTTCTCCATGCTGCCGACATCGAAGGAGAGAACCGCTCCATGCCCGCTCGCCTGTTCATTTTGCAAATGATACCCTTCGTGTGACGGAAGGCCGGTATAGTAAACCCGTTTGACATCCGGATGCTGTTCCAGCCACAGTGCCACCTTTTCCGCGCTTTGCGTCGACAACTCCATCCGTGCCTGCAACGTCTTGAGACCTCTGAGCACCAGCCAAGAATCGTACACACCCAGGATGGCGCCAAAAGCATTTTGCAGCAGTCCGATCTCCTCGGCCAGTTCTTCATCCTTCACCACAACCAGTCCGGCCACAACATCACTGTGCCCGCTGATAAATTTGGTTGCGCTGTGAACCACGATATCGGCACCCAGCTCGAGCGGCCGCTGGAAATACGGGGTTAAAAAGGTGTTATCGACGATGGTTCGCAAACGGTACGCTTTAGCAATCCGCACAATGCCACGCAAGTCCGTCACCTTGAGCAGCGGATTGGACGGGGTTTCCACATAGATCGCCCGGGTGTTGGGGCGAATCGCAGCGGCCACCTGTTCCAAATCGGTCGTATCAACAAACGTGGTTTCAATTCCCATGCGGTCAAACACCTTTGTCAAGACGCGATATGTACCCCCGTACACATCTTGGGACACAATCAGGTGATCTCCGCGCGAGAACAAGAGAAATACCGTGGAAATCGCCGCCATTCCGGAAGCGAACGCATAGCCGCGACAGCCCCCTTCGAGTCTTGTGATCGTTTGCTCCAGCGCTTTGCGCGTCGGGTTGCCCGAACGGGCATAGTCAAATTCGCCCGGCTGGTCAATGGAAAACTGATGGTAAGTCGATGACTGGTAAATCGGAATGCTGGAAGCCCCCGTAAACGAATCAATTTCATTCCCGTTGTGCAAAAGCCTTGTCTCAAATCTCATCTTGCTCCCCTTCCTTTCTATTCCTGATCCGCTTTTTTCAGCGCTTGATCCAAATCAGCAATCAGATCTTCCTTGTGTTCAATTCCCACTGACAGTCGCAACAAGCGATCGCAGACCCCGATGCTCTCCCTGATCTCAGCCGGCACATCCGCATGGGTCTGCCTTGCCGGATAGGTGATCAAACTCTCCACGCCGCCCAGACTCTCCGCAAAAGTGATCACATTCAGATTTTCCAGGATTGAGGCAATCATCCCACTATTCCTGACCCGGAATGAAATCATTCCCCCGTATCCGTCCGCCTGTTCATCCAAAATCGCTTTTGATTCCGGGTTGAGCGAGGGATAAAAAACCTCGTCCACCAGCGGGTGTTGCTTTAAATATTCAGCGATCGCCAGCGCATTTTCCTGATGTTTTTCCATCCTCAAGGCCAATGTTTTCATCCCGCGCATCAATAACCACGTATCCAGCGGCCCCAGAGCAGCTCCGATCGAATTTTGAATAAAGCGCAACCGTTCAGCCAATTCATCTCCTTTTACGACAATCAACCCTGCCAGCACATCATTGTGGCCTCCCAGATACTTGGTCGCACTGTGGACGACGATATCGGCACCGAGCTCCAGCGGCCGCTGGAAATACGGAGTCATAAAGGTATTGTCAACAATGGTGTAACAGCCCGCCTGCTTTGCAATTTGCGCAATCTGCTTCAAGTCCGTTACATGCATCAGCGGATTGGTGGGCGACTCGATAAAAACAGCCTTTGTATTCGGACCGATTGCCCGCTTTACATCATCCGACCGTCGCAAATCCACGTAAGTAAAGGACAGACCGAACCGGGTCAATACCTCTTCAAACAGACGATAGGTTCCACCATATAAATCAAGGGATACGACGAAATGATCCCCGGCGGAAAACAACCCCATCAATGTATGAATCGCCGCCATTCCCGAACTGCAGGCAAACCCGCCGTTTCCTCCCTCCAACTGGCTGATCGCCTCTTCCAGCACGTCCCGGGTCGGATTGGCTGTGCGCGAATAATCATAACCAGTACTAACTCCCAAAGAGATATGCTCATATGCTGTGGAAAAATACACAGGAAAGTTAACGGCCCCTGTCTTCTTCTCCTTCTTGTTGCCGATTTGTGCCAGTCTCGTTTCCAGTTTCACAGGTGATCCCTCCCAGAAGTTAGCCAATAAAAAAACCCCTTCCCTTATCCAGAGAAGAGGCAGAACCTGCGACGGTCAATCTCTCTTCTCTTATCTCTCAGAAACACTCGTTTCTGCAGGAATTGGCACCTTCCGGCAGCAAACGCCGCCGAGGTTGCCGGGCTTCATCGGGCCAGTCCCTCCGCCACTCTGGATAAGAGAACCTTTATCCCCTTTTAACTTTTCCGGTTTCAATTTTTCATCTTTCACAGATTATACTAAACAGTTCCGGCCACGTCAAGAGTGATATTTATACTTGTCATTGATAGAGTATACATTTCATTGATTTTCTTAACATACTTCCCTTACAATAAATTTGTAAATGATCAAATAGTTTTGAGCTAAGGGGGTAATTCCATGTCGCGCAACCAGGAACTCATTGAGCTTACGGATAAATTCGGGGCAAGGAACTATCATCCTCTGCCGATCGTTATTTCCAAAGCAGAGGGAATCTGGGTTGAGGATGCCGACGGTAACCGTTACATGGATATGTTAAGCGCTTACTCGGCTCTCAACCACGGACACCGCCATCCCAGACTGATCCAGGCGTTAAAAGAGCAGGCTGACAAAGTCACCTTGACTTCACGTGCCTTTCATAACGACCAATTGGGTCTCTTTTACGAAAAAGTGGCAAAACTGACGGACAAAGAGATGGTTTTGCCGATGAACACAGGAGCCGAAGCCGTTGAAACGGCGATCAAAGCCGTTCGCCGCTGGGCTTACGATGTGAAAAAGGTTCCGGACAACCAGGCGGAAATCATCGTTTGCGCCGACAACTTTCACGGCCGCACCGTCACCGCTGTTTCCCTCTCGTCCAACGATGAGTACAAACGCGGTTTCGGCCCCCTGACCCCAGGCTTCAAAGTAATCCCTTACGGCGATTTGGAAGCGCTTCGCCAAGCGATTACCCCGAACACGGCCGCGTTCCTTTTCGAACCAATCCAGGGAGAAGCCGGCGTCATCGTGCCTCCGGAAGGATTCCTCAAACAAGCATATGAATTGTGCAAAGAACATCATGTTCTCTTTGTCGCCGACGAAATCCAGACCGGTTTCGGCCGGACGGGGCAATTGTTCGCATGCGACTGGGAAGACGTAAAACCGGATCTGTACATTATGGGAAAAGCGCTTGGCGGCGGTGTGATGCCGATTTCGGCCGTAGCGGCAGACAGAGAGGTTCTCGGCGTCTTTGAACCTGGTTCCCACGGGTCCACGTTTGGCGGAAACCCTCTCGCTTGCGCCGTGGCCATTGCCGCCTTGGATGTGCTGATCGAAGAAGAGTTACCCAAGCGCTCCCGCGAGCTCGGAGCCTATTTTATTGAGGAATTGCGCAAAATCAACAACCCGAAAATCAAAGAAGTACGCGGCAAAGGCTTGTTTATCGGAATGGAGCTGACGGAAGCGGCACGGCCTTATTGTGAATCCTTGATGCAAGAAGGACTCTTGTGCAAAGAAACCCATGAAAATACCATCCGCTTTGCTCCCCCGCTCATCATCACCCGGGAAGAACTCGATCTGGCTCTCGATAAAGTGCGCAAAGTCATGGAGCGTTAATTTTTGCAAAAAGCGGCTTCCTGTCGAGGTTGCCGTTTTTTCTTTTTCAAATCCTCTTACAGGACGATCTGTGCGCGAAATTTCTCCAGTGTCTTTTCCCCGATGCCCGGAACATTCGCAATTTCCTCGATGGTGCGAAAAGGGCCGTGTTCCTGTCTGTACTGGAAAATGTTTTTCGCTTTTGACGGCCCGATCCCATCCAGTTTCTCCAGTTCTTCCAGGGTGGCCTGGTTGATATGGATCTTGTCCGATGATGATGTTCCTTGCATATTGCCTTGTCCCGATGCTATCCATCCTTCCGGAACCGCTTCCCCGCGCCTGGGTATGTAAACCACCATGCCGTCGCTCAGGGGCTGTGCCAGATTCACCTGGTTGAGATCGGCATCCTTCCCCGCACCGCCCGCTTTTTCCAACACATCGTATACCCTGGCCCCTGATTCGAGATGATAAAGTCCCGGATGGGAGACCGCTCCTTTCAGATCGATGACAATCACATCATTCTTCTGCTTTTTCTCTGCAGGCTCAACTTTCTCCGCCTTCGCCACTTCAGATTGATACGGTTCAAGGCCCTCCGTCGGCAAATTCTCCGCGGAGGGTTGAAAAACCCAGGCCGCAACAGCCACCAGCAATAAAATCAATACCGCTCCGGCCATTATTTTCTCACGCGGCGTCCAGTCCCATTGAACCAAAGGCAAACACCTCTGAATATTCCGTTATTTTATATCTAACAATGTACATGATGATCGCTTTTCAGACAAGTCTTTATGAACAAATTTCCAAAACAAAAAAACCCGCCTGCCAAACGCGGCAAGCGGGCTCCAATATGCTCTCTTCCTTGACAACAATGTCAGTTGGCAACGATGTTCACCAATTTGCCCGGCACGACAATCACTTTTCGCACGGTTTTTCCATCAATCCAGCCTTGAATCCGGTCGGTGGACAGCGCCTGTTTTTCCACTTCCTCGCGGGAAGCATTCGCGGAAACGACGAGTTTGTCCCTTACCTTGCCGTTGATTTGGACGGCGATCTCGATCTCGTCCAATACGAGGGCGCTCTCGTCATATTTCGGCCAAGACGCGAGATGAACACTTCCCTTCCGCCCGGTCATCTGCCACATCTCCTCGGCAATATGGGGGACGAACGGGGCCAAAAGCAGCACCAATGTTTCCAGCGCTTCTTTGTAAATGGCACGATCTGCCGTATCAGGGTAGCTGTACAGGGAGTTGACCAATTCCATGATACTGCTGATCGCCGTGTTAAAGTGACTGCGTTCGCCGATTTCGCCTGTCACTTTTTTGATCGTCTGATGAAGCACGCGGCGCAACTCTTTGCCCTCGGCGTCAAGCGATGCGGAAGGGGTGAATTCTTGCTTGAACAGCTCTTCATTCTGGACGATCAGGCGCCAAACCCGATTCAGGAAGCGATGGCTTCCCTCCACTCCTGTATCGCTCCACTCCAGGTCACGATCCGGCGGAGCTGCAAACAGGATAAACAGGCGGGCCGTATCCGCGCCGAACCGGTCGATGATCTCCAGCGGGCTGACCACATTCCCTTTGGACTTGGACATCTTGAATCCGTCTTTTAAAACCATCCCCTGGGTGAGCAAGCTCTTAAACGGCTCATCCACCTGAACCATGCCGGCATCGTACAGAACTTTGGTCACAAATCGGGAATAGAGCAGATGAAGTACCGCATGCTCGATCCCGCCGATATATTCATCGACTGGGAGCCATTTGTTTACTTCTTCCGGACTGAACGGAACCGTTTCATTATGTGCGTCGGTGTAGCGGAAATAATACCAGGAAGAGTCGACGAACGTATCCATGGTGTCCGTTTCCCGACGCGCCTGTTTGCCGCAGGAAGGGCACTTGGCATGGACAAAAGTTTCCGATGTAGTCAGCGGATTGCGCTTGCCGTCAAACACTACATCTTCCGGCAACACCACCGGCAAATCTTCTTTCGGAACCGGCTGCACGCCGCAATCATCACAATAAATCACGGGAATCGGGGTGCCCCAGTAACGCTGGCGGGAGATGAGCCAGTCACGCAAGCGGTAATTGACGGTGGAACCGCCCAATCCCTGCTCTTGCAGTTTGTCGGCAATCGCCTTGATCGCCGCACGATTGTCCAATCCGTCAAACGGCCCGGAGGAAATGAGGATGCCGTCTTCGGTATAAGCTTCCGCCAGCGGTTCGGCAGGCGCATCGCCGTCTTTGGGCCGGATGACTTGCTTGATCTCCAGCCCGTATTTGCGGGCAAACTGGAAATCGCGCTCATCGTGTGCGGGAACCCCCATCACCGCACCGGTACCGTAATCCATAAGCACATAATTGGCGATCCAAATCGGGACCAATTCCCCGGTAAGCGGGTGTTTGGCAAACGCGCCGGTCGGATAACCGACTTTTTCCGCATCCGTGGAAGTGCGCTCAATCTCCGACTGTTTTTTCATCTCCTCAATGAACCGGAGAATCGGCTCTTCCTCTTTTTTCCCTTTGATCAGGCGCGGAACCAACGGATGCTCCGGTGCAAGGACCAGGTAGGTCACTCCGTAAAGCGTATCGGGACGGGTGGTGAAAACGGTCACCTTCTCATCGCCGCATTCAGGAACGGAAAACGTGACATGGGCACCTTCACTTTTCCCGATCCAGTTGCGCTGCATCGCTTTCACCTTTTCCGGCCAATCCGGCAGGCGATCCAGACCTTCGAGCAACCGTTCCGCATAATCGGTGATCCGCAAGAACCACTGCTCCAGCTCTTTTTTGGTCACTTCCGAATCACAGCGCCAGCATCTGCCGTCTTCCACCTGCTCGTTGGCCAAAACCGTATTGCAGGAAGGGCACCAGTTCACCGATGCTTTTTTGCGGTAAGCCAGCCCCCGTTCATAAAAGAGCAGGAACAGCCACTGGTTGAATTTATAATAATCGGGCAGGCAGGTGCCCACATAGCGGTCCCAGTCGTATGAAACACCGAGCAATGCTTGTTCTCTGCGAATCCGCTCCATATTGTTCAACGTCCATTCGCGCGGATTGACACCGCGGTTGATGGCCGCGTTTTCCGCCGGCAGACCGAAGGCGTCGGCTCCCATCGGATGAAGAACGCGGTAACCGTTCATGCGGCGGAAACGGGCCACCACATCACCGATGGAATAAACACGCATATGCCCCATGTGCAATCCTTCCCCGGAAGGATAGGGAAATTGTTCCAGGGCATAATATTTCGGCTTGGACGGATCTTCATCCGTTTTATATAAATCGGTATCTTGCCAAACCTTTTGCCATTTGGCTTCAATCTCTTTCGGGCTGTACTCTTTCATGTTCGTTCTCCTCCACAGTAAACTTCAAATATCCCTTTTTTCGCCAATGAAAAGTGAAAACCTCCCACCCCCAGCTTCCGTGCTAGGGACGAGAGGTTGACTGACAATTCCCGCGGTACCACCCTGCTTAGTGCATGTCGGATGACTGCACTCACTCAAATCCGGTAACGGAGATGAACCGCCAAAGAGTAGTGAGGAAATCCCCTTTCCCCTTTGGAGCGATGAGGCGAGTTCACCTGTGGCCCAGATTGACTCTCACCAACCGTCAACTCTCTGCGCTGGGCTTTACAGATTACTGCTCCCCATCCTTGCTTCGCTCAAATAGTTTATTAACATTATATGAACAAGGTTAAAGCAGTGTCAACGCTTTTTTAATCATTATCAACAAAAATATATTTTTATATTAACCCTTTTTTATGGAGAATATTCTTTTATTGTACTTTTAACTGTCTGGCATCGCCCCAGAGGCGTTCCAAATCATAAAACTCGCGTTCATCTTTGTGGAAAACATGGACAACCACATCACCGAGGTCAATCAGAACCCAGCGCGCATCTTGAAATCCTTCAATCCCTTTCAGGATGAGGTCGGATTCCAGCACTTTATCCTTGATTCCATTGACGATGGCTTGCACTTGTGTTTGCGAATTTCCATGGCAGATCACAAAGTAATCAGCAAACACGGACAGGCCGCGAATATCCAGGATGATGATATCTTGCGCTTTTTTCTCCTCGGCAGCGGTGGCCGCCAACTGAGCGATTTCCACTACGTTCAAAAAGATTCCTCCCTTATCGCTTTTGAGCTGTTTGCTCCAACATGTGATTGCGCGCATGCAGGGTGAGAGGATACACTTTCTGCCCGCGCTCAATCAAAAAGACAATCGTCTTGTCAAGTGCCGCCAGCACGGCACGATCCAAATCGGATTCCGCCGTTTTCCGCACTTCCTCCACCCCGGGAAAACGGCGTCCTGGTTCGATGTAATCGGCCAAAAAGACGATTTTCTCAAGAAGTGACATCTGCGGACGTCCCGATGTGTGGTAGCGGATCGCGTTCAGGATGTCTTCATCTTGGATCCCGAAACGAACCTCTGCCACTTCGGCACCGACCGGCGCGTGCCACAGTTCTTTGTTAAACTGAAGCAGGTCTTCCGGAAGACCCCTGTCCATAATCCAACGCACCAGTTGCTCGTCCGGCCAGAATTTGCAGTAATCATGCAAAATCGCCGCCACTTCCGCTTTCTGTTCATCTGCTCCAAACCGTCTGGCCAACCGGATTGACGTCTCGGCAACACGAAGCGTATGTTCCCATCTGTGCTGGGGAAGCTGTTCTTTTGTAGCTTGTAATAAAAGATCAAGTTCCATACAGACGATGCTCCTTTATATACTGGTAAACAGGGTCGGGAACGAGATAGCGCAAAGATTTGCCGCACTTGGCCCGCTGCCGGACGGCGGTCGAAGAAATCGAAGTTTCAATGGCCCCGGGGATCCACTGCAGGCGGTCAGTCACAAAATCGGGCAATCCCTCCGCCCGAACACCGGGCCGCCCCAATCCGATCACTTGGACCAGTTGAAGGATTTTCTTTATTTTATACCAATGAGGAAGATCTTTCACCGTATCAGCCCCCACCAGCAGAAAAAAATCATGTTCGGGCGTCGATTCCTTTAATATCTGAATGGTATCAACGGTATAGGAAGGACCTTCCCTTTTTAATTCCATCTCATTCACCAGAAATCGGGGATTGCCTTCGACTGCCAATCTGACCATTTGCAGCCGGTGTTGGGCCGGAGTGATTTCATTTTCCTGCTTATGCGGCGGTTCCCCGGCCGGAATAAACCAGACTTGTTCCAGAGATGCCGTTTCCATTGCCTGCTGGGCAAGCAACAGGTGCCCCATGTGGATGGGATCAAAGGTGCCGCCAAAAATGCCTACCCTCATGTCCAATTCACTCTTTCTTTACCTTTGTTCCTGTTAATGACGCTTCCAAAACCTCTTTCATCAGGGAAACCGGCGCTTTTTTCTGCAACCACATTTCCAAAGCGAGCGCCGCCTGATGAACCAGCATGCCCAATCCAGTATGGATGCGCGCTCCTTTTTCCTTCGCTTGTCGCAACAAAAGCGTTTCTTTTGGATGATAGACCAGATCGCTGACAATTTGCCCCTGCCGGAGCCAGTCGCAAGGAACCGGGCTTTCTTCCGTATGGGGATGCATTCCGACCGAAGTGGTATTGACCACCAGCTGTGCTTTCTCCACTTCTGCCCGGCTATCTGCCAGCAGGACGGCTTCGGTTTTGGTCCACTGCGACAAATGGGCCGCCAGCGCCTCCGCTTTGTCCAGGGTGCGATTGGCAACGGTGATTTTCGGCACACCTGCTGTCGCCAGTGTATAACCGACCGCCCGCGCAGCTCCTCCCGCCCCCAGAATCACAGCCGACAGTTCAGAAAAAGCGGGATTCCACTCCTCGATGAGCGAACGCAAATAACCGGGACCGTCGGTATTGGTGCCGATCCACTTTCCTTCTCGCCGCACGACCGTATTGACGGCTCCGATCTCGGCAGCGGTCTGATCCAAATCATCCAGCAAATCCATGATCGCCACCTTGTGCGGTATCGTTACATTAAATCCGATCAAATCCTGTGCTTTTAACCGGTTTACCGCTTCTTCCAGCTCGGCCGGGGCAACCCGGAAAGCCTGGTATACATAAGGCAATCCGAGCTGCTCAAACGCCGCGTTCATCATCTCCGGCGACTTGGAATGGGCGACCGGGTCCCCGATCAACCCCATTGCCACAATCCGGCCAGCCTTTTTTTGTTTTTGCATCCCTTTCCCCTCCCTAATAAAAGAGCGCCCCATTGACGGGCGCAATGCTAAATGATAGCCGCTCGTGTACTCACCTGAATCCCTTCCGGCACCCAGAGTTCCACCCGCGCTTTTTCTTTTCCGCACGCCACCCATCCCAATCCGGCGATCACAATATCTTCTTTCTCCTTCCCGGACAGGGTGATCACATGTTTGGTCAGCGGCGGAATCGCAGCCGGGTCTTTTGGCGGAGCGAGCAGTTCCCCCCTGTGTTTTTGCCAAATTTCATCCGCTTGCGCCAGTTTAGTCCGGTGCACATACAGGCGGTTTGACATATAAGTGACAAACGGCTGCCTTGTCCCCTGCACATAATCCAACCGGGCCAGTCCGCCGAAGAACAGGGTCTGCCCGTCGTTTAACTGGTATACCTTCGGCCTCAGCACCGCGTTCGGCACGACGATCTTCAGTTCTTTTGGGTCAACCCATTCACTGATGCGGTCCTTACGGACGATTCCCGGCGTATCAATGATCTCCTTGCCATCTTCAAGCGGGATGCGAATCGTGTCCAAAGTGGTTCCCGGATAAGGTGAGGTGGTAATCATCTCGTCTTGAGTTCCGCCCGCTTCCCTGAGCAGCCGGTTGATCAAGGTCGATTTCCCCACGTTGGTGGTGCCGACAATATAGATATCCCTTCCCTCCCGATAATGCTCCATCGCCTGCATCACATCAGGAATTTTCAAGCCTTTGGCACTGCTGCACAGGAGGGTATCGACCGGGTGTACACCCATTTCCCTGGCCGAAGCGGAGACCCAGTCGCGCAGCCGCTTCCAATTGGCTGTTTTGGGAAACAGATCCACTTTGTTGGCGACGAGCAAAACGGGATTTTTTCCGATCCGCCGGCTGAATCCCGGAATCCAGCTCCCGGCAAAATCAAACAGGTCTACGACCAGCACCACCAGGCTGTCTGTCGCGGCAATCTCATCCAGTACCCGCAAATAGGCCTCCGGATCTTGTTCCACCGCACCCAAATCCCCGTAATGCCGGATGCGAAAACAGCGCTGGCACAGAATCACTTCGCGTTCCAACGCTTTTTCCGGTATATATCCTTTTTGTTCGGGGGACTCCGTCTGCACGGGAACGCCGCACCCCTCACAACGAACTGCTTTAACTTTGCTCAATGATGTCACAAACCTTCCTTTCAACCTTCTGTCCGCTTGTCTCAAGTCTGATCCCAGTTCAACAGCCCTTTTCTTTCCATCCAGCGGAATACGAAGCGTTCCACCCGCCGGTTCAGCTTGGTGAAGAATCCTTCCACTTCAGAAACGGGCACCACCAAAATCGTATAAAGCCCGACGCGGTTTCCGCCAAGCACATCGGTCAACAGCTGATCCCCGATCACAACCGTTTCCTCTTTGGAAACCCCCAACATCCTCATCGCTTTGAGAAAAGAGAGGGACAACGGTTTTCGGGCCGCATGGATGTAAGGAACCTTTAAGGGAATCGCGAACCGGGACACGCGCGTCTTGTTGTTGTTGGATACAATCATCACCTTGAATCCGAGTTTTCGCACTTCATTCAACCATGTTACCAATTTCGGCGTGGCATCAGGGCGGTTTGATTCCACCAGCGTATTGTCCAAATCGACAATGACCGCTTTGATCCCACGCGCCTTTAACTCATCCAAATCGATATGGTAAATCGAATTGGCATACAAATCGGGTATCAGGGATCGAAACACAGGCTACACCGTCCATGATCAAACTCGTCGTTACTATATCATAGGCTTTACTCCGTTGTAAAAGCAAGACAAAACCGCTTGTGTCAGCCCGGAATCAAAATGCGCCCCGTTACTGTTTCGCTTTTTCTTGTTCCTGCCGCTCTTTTTCTTGCAGAACCGCGATAAAAAGATCTGCGTCGGCCAGATATTGAAACCATGCGATCACCTCGTCCGCTTCGCTGTCCACCACATTGTACCCCTTATCTTCCAAAGGTTCGCCAATTCGTTTCAGTACGTAACGTTCTTTCATCTCATTGCCTCCACTCCATATTATCATTTCCGATTTTACCCGGAATACCGGGCAACAGCAAGAAAGCAGGCAATGGGATGGGAATCGGCCGATGATCAGTTCCGTTGATCCGGGTGAACTCTTTCGTCCTGACTGCAAACCGGGCATCAGTGCTTCAACACTACAAATCCCATTGCCCCCTTCTCCGGGCAATGGGATTCCCTTTACCTCTCATATTCTCAGACCGGCTCCGCCAGCTTGTATTCTCCCCGTCAATAAGGGGATGACTCTCCCTTTCCCATCCGGATCTTCTTGGCGAAAATCCAGCCACTGCATGCCAAAACAAAGACGATCAAGGCAATTGTTCCTCCTTGTTTCAGCAGCTGGAGAAATTTCTGGATCGTTTCCAGGTTCCCCTGACGGCCGATAAACAAAAGTAATGTATTCCAAGGAAAAACTCCGATGAAGGTGAACACGAGATAACGACAAATCGAAATATTGCTCAATCCGCAGATGTAGGACATATAATTTCCAAAGCCGGTGGGTCGCGATAAAGCGATGCTCCAATCTCCGTATTTTTGAAACCAGTGTTGCGCCTTTTCAATTTTTTGGGGATCCAATTTCTTTTTTGACAATTTCCCGATCTTCATGCCGATATAATAAGGAATCAAGGAAAACAGTGCATAAATCAGGCTGTTTACCGCACTGAGCAACACCAGCTGCCACGTGCCGATCGGCATCAGATATCCATAAATCAAGAGAAACAAAGCGCCCGGGAACGGAACGGAAGTCGCTTCAATCGCCGTGGAACCGAATAATCCCCAGACACCGAAACTCTGTAAATAATGCAGAACCGTATGCAGCATAAGTCCACTCCCTGTAATAAAAACAGGCATCAGCCGGAGCCCAATGCCCATTCATATCCGAAAAATTATTCGCAAGTTTCGAATTCCGCTTCCACAGCAAGTTCCACATTTCCCCGAAGCGCGTTGGAAATCATGCAGGAGCGCTCGGCCATCTCCGTGGCGTGGCGGATCATTTCCCATTCTTTTTCTGTCGCTTCTTTCTTCACCAATAAATGCGGGCGGTGAATAATTTTTTCAAAAGTAAACTTGTTCTCGACTTTGACAATGCCCTCCGTTTCCAGGGAGAGTTTGGTCACCGGCAACTGTTTGCGCTCGATGATGGCTGCCAGGGTGATCAGATAGCAAGTCGCCGCAGCCCCGATGAGCATTTCATCCGGGTTGGTTCCCACCCCCGGGCCGTCCATCTCCTTGGGGATCGAGATTTGTTGTTGCAAATTGCCGGCGGCAATCGTTCCGGTACCATTCCGGCCTCCCTTCCATGTTGCCTTCAAGTGAAAATGATGGCGTGGCACGCTCTCACTTCCTCGTCTATGTAATTTTTGTCGTTTTATGATCAAAGGATCTGTTTTTATTTTAACCTGAAAAAGCAATTTTCAGGTGAACAACCGTTGAAAAGCGAGTGACGGTTTGGGAAACAAAACGCGGGAGGCAGTGCTTCTTCCTTCGCAGCACCACCTTCCGCGTTTGGGATTACAATTGGATCAGTTCTTTCGGATAATGGGTCAATACCTGACAGCCCTCTTCGGTAATCACCACATCATCTTCAATGCGAACGCCGCCTGAACCCGGCAAATAAATCCCCGGCTCGATGGTAAAGACCATTCCGGCCTGCAGGACTTGATCATTGGCCTGATGAATCGAGGGAAACTCATGCACATCGATTCCCAGACCGTGACCGAGGCGATGGGTAAAATACTGGCCATACCCCGCTTCCTCAATCACCCTGCGCGCAACCAAATCCAGATCGCCAAGCCGGACTCCCGGTTTGCACGCGGCGATGGCAGCCGTTTCCGCTTCCAATACAGTATGGTAGATCTCCTTCTGTTTTTCATCGATCGGCCCGAAGGCGACAGTGCGGGTAATGTCGGAACAGTAGCCGTCGACAACAACCCCCAGATCGAACAGAACGAGCTCACCTCTTTTTAAGGGACGCAAACCCGGAGTTCCATGTGGCAGGGCTGATTTTTCCCCAAACAGAACCGTCGTGGCAAAAGACATCGCCTGTACCCCTTTTTTCTTCATGGCCAATTCGATTTCTGCCACCACTTCCATCTCGGTAATGCCCGGCTTCAAGGCGTCGATTCCGACCGCAACCGCTTCATCGGCCAATTTGGCAGCTTTCTGCAAAATGGCAATCTCCGTTTCATCTTTCAGGACGCGCAATTCATTTAAGTATTCATCAACCGGACAGAGCTCCATCCGCGGAATCACTTGCTGCAATTGTTCCGCCCGGGCAACGGAAAGATGATCTTTTTCCACCGCGACGACTGCCCCTTCCCCGACCGAACATCTCACCAATTGCTCCCGGATTCTTTCCCACGGATTTTCCGCATCATCATAAGCGAGAATCTGATGCGCCCATCCTGACTGACGGGCATTTTCTTCCTCCAGCCGGGGACAAACGAGCAGCGGGTTCGCTTCCGGAAAAACGAAGATCCCCATCAGGCGTTCATGCGGATTACACATGAACCCGCTCAAATAAAAAACGCTGTGTGGTGAATGAATAAAAGCCAAGTCAGCGTTTTGCCGTTTCAGCCATGCTGAAATTTTCTCGATTCGTTTTTTCATATTAAAGCCACTCCTCTGCTGGGTTGCCAAAAATAAAAATCGGTAGTTTAATATTATCTTATCACAGATCCCGTTCAACACTTGTTTACCTGACTTGAAGAAAAAAGGTTTCGGAAAACAGAAGAAAGGGAATGAAGAAAATATTAATAAATTGACCGTTGTTTTCAGGATTTTGATCTGAGGAGAACAAGCCCCGTCAAGTTCGATCCTTATTTGATCACTGGAAAACAAACATTGGGTAAAGGAGGAAAGAAGCATGAAAAAAACGAGAGGCTATCTGTGTGAACACTGCCATGAAAAAGCGGCCAAATATGAAGCGTTTATGCAATATGAAGGGAAAAATATCCTGGTTTGCTGGGATTGCTTGCACAAACTGCACCATGTCAAACTGGACCATCGGCTCTTTGTCGGCGAAAAAAAACACCCTCTTCCCTGGGGAGGTTTTGCTGACAAGGAACAAACCCAAATACGAAATATTTAACCATTTTTGGGGTATGGGTATTTTCTTTCCCGTACCTTTTTATGTGCCTTTACCTTAAAGGCACGAGCCAGGCACCGCTCCGTTGCCCCCCTTCGATTCACATCAATTACTGATCGGGAACAGTCGATCTTTCTGCGGACGACGGAATCCGTAACCAGCCGACCCGTCCATTCCCCAAACAAAGCAGCTCCTCTATCGGAAAAATCCGAATTTTTTCAGCAAACACAATCGTGCCATCTCCTTCCCGTTCACTTATTTGCCAAATTCGATGTGATTGAAATCACAGCACCCTCTTCATTCTTAAAATCATAATAAAATTACACTAAAACAACAGGAGTGAATGGAGTATGGCCCAACTGACAACGCTAAATCCGGCCTCCATGCGTCTTGTCATGGAAAGCGTTCCGTTTTTGAAACAACACGGTGAAAAAATCACCACCGTTTTTTACCAAAAATTATTCAGTAACCATCCGGAACTACTGAATCTCTTTAATCAGACCCATCAAAAACAAAAACAACAGCAAAAAGCGCTGGCGGAAATGGTCATGAGTGCCGCCATGCATTTGCAAAACCTTGAAGCGATTGCCCCGGCGATCACCCGCATCGCCCATAAGCATCGCAGTCTTGACGTAAAACCGGAACAATACCCGATTGTCGGTGAAAATCTGCTCGCGGCGATTAAAGAAGTTTTGGGAGAAAAGGCGACACCGGAAATTCTCAATGCCTGGGCTGAAGTCTACAGCTTTTTGGCTGATCAGTTTATTCGGATTGAGACTCAACTAGCGGAAGAACTTCTGCAGCAGCCCGGAGGTTGGACCGGCTTCCGCGAGTTTGTGATCGACAAAAAAGAAAAAGAGAGCGATGTGATCACTTCTTTTTATCTTGTGCCCAAGGACGGGAAAGCCATCTGCTCCTTTCAACCCGGACAGTATATCAGCGTGAAAATGGACATCCCGGGAGAAAAGATCACGCATATTCGCCAGTACAGTTTATCTGATTCTCCAAGCAAACCTTATTACCGGATCAGTGTGAAACGGGAAGACGGAAATGATCAGTTTCCCGCCGGCATTGTTTCCACCTTTTTGCACAACCGGATCCATGAAGGGGATTCTCTCATGATCAGCGCTCCGGCCGGAGACTTTGTTTTGCAGGAAAAAGAAAACCGCCCGGTGGTTCTCATCAGCGGCGGCGTCGGCCTCACTCCGCTGGTCAGCATGCTGAACACCCTGGCAGAGCGCAGACACGACGTCCCGGTCACCTTTATTCATGCCGCCCTGAACAGCCGGGTTCATGCAATGAAAGACCATTTGCGAAATCTGGCCGAGCAACATGACAACATCCGCTATTTTGTCTGCTATGAGCAGCCGAGCGATGAGGACCGCCGCCTGAAAAACTTTGACAAGGAAGGCTATCTTGATCTGGACTGGCTGAGATCGCTGATTCCTTCACCGGAAGCCGATTTCTACTTCTGCGGTCCCGTTCCCTTCATGAAAGTGGTCAAATCGCTCCTCGGCCAATTGGGCGTAAAAGATACCGATATGCACTACGAGATCTTCGGTTCCGCCATTCCCATTTAATCCATGTCGAAAACCCGTACTTCTTGGCTAATCTGCCTGTGAAATACGGGTTTTTTTCTCTGATCAAACACGGGTGTTTTTACTCTTTCTCGTAAATCGGCACCCATCCTTCTTTCGTTTTGAAAATCCGGACAGCCACCACTTTCCTGTCCTCCATCAAGGTAAAGTAATGGCGGTAACCCTCGGGAACGGAAATGAGATCGCCCGGCTCCAGCTCCACATCAAAATAACGGCCATTTGGTCCCTGGATGGCAAAAATGCCATGTCCGCTGACAATGAAGCGAACTTCATCGTCGGGATGATGGTGTTCTTTCTTGAAATTTTGCAGGAGTTGTTCCAAGTTTGGCGTTTCCGGGGACAAGGCCACGATATCTTCGGTGATGTAACCGCGCCGCTTGGACAACTCGTCTATCTCCGCACGGAAAGTTTGAATGATCTCCGCTTTTTCCTCATCGGAGAGGTTATATTTTTCACTGAGGTGGGCGGGCAATTTGGAAATGTCCCAACGTTCGTAAATCACTCCTTGCCCGTTCAAATAGCGGCTCACTTCTGCCGGATCAGACAGGCGTTCGTTATTGTCGTGGAAGCGCAATTCTGCCATGATGTTTCCCCCTATGCATGAATGGTTTTCATAAACTCCGGATCAGACGACAATCTGCCCAAAATAGCCATTTTCAACTGATATGAAAACAAAAATTCCAAAGCCTCCAAATGCTTTTTGGCGGCAAATCCATTTTCACCCCAGACAGTAATGCCGTGATTGCGAATCAGCACTGCTTTTGTCTGCGGTGTGATAACACGCCCGACCTCTTTGGCCAATCGCTTCAGATCTGCGTGATTTTCCACAATCGGCACCGTCAGCTCACCGTCTTCTTCCCAGATGCCAAACGCTTTGATCAGCTCCTGCCCGCGAAAGGTGATTTCTCCTTGTTCCGCATACAACGCGGAGATCACATTGTTATCCACCGTATGAACATGCAGGATGCAACCGGCATCGGTCAACCGGTAAATTTCCAGATGAATCCCCGTTTCGGCCGACGGTTTCAGCGGGGTCTCTTCCAACGGGGTTCCATCTGCGCCGACCAGCAAAAAGTCTTCGTCGGTGCGCTTGCGCTTATCTTTTCCGCTGGCCGTAACCAGGCAGGAAAACGGAGAATCGCTCACCTTGATGGAGAGATTGCCGCTGGTTCCCGGAAACCAGTCCCTTGCCGCCAGCTCATCTTTGATCTCGGCCAGCTCGTTCCATCGCTTCAGCAAGTTGCTCACGCGATTACCTCCTTTCCGGCCAGGGCGTCACGAATATCAAAAAAAGAGGCAAACGGCGTATAAGCCAACCCTTCCTCTTCACATTTCTCCTGCAAAAAATCCCGGGCAAATACGTGATCGGCCATTTTCGCAGCTTCCAGATCCGTGATCGAATCCCCGATCACGATCCGCTGATACCGGTCACCGGCAAACTTTTTGAGAATCGCCGGTTTGCAGAGGCCGCAATCATTATGGCAGGTGTCATCACAGGGATGGGGCCAGCGGATTTGAATCGTTTCGCCGGAAAAATCGCTGCCGTTGCAGTAGATCTGCTCCTTTTCCACCAACCCTTCGAGCATGGGATAAACGAAAAAGTCGATCCCGCCGCTGACGATAAAGAGAGGGATCCCCCGCTCGCGGGTATAATCGACGAACTCCTGGAATCCTGCGCGAATCCTTGCTGTTCGCTGCACAAAGGAGATGATCTCCTGCTTGAGGCCGGAGGGGAGGAGGGCAAACATCTCTCCCACTCCCTGCCGGATCGAGACCCGTTTGCTGAGCACATCATCTTTGATTTGCTCCCAGCCAGGCGGGGCAAATTGCTTCATGATCGCGATAATGTTATCCGTCTCGGTGACGGTTCCGTCAAAATCACAGAAAATAACCGGTTTCTTCATTTTTTCACCACATTCCCCCACAATTCCAGCGCCTGTGCCAGTTCCGTCTCCGTTTTCGCGGCTTTCTCCAGGGTTTTACCGTTCAAAACAGCGTCCACCGCCTGGCGAAAAGCTTTTCCGCCCGCCTCTGCACCGCCTGGATGCCCGTGGACACCGCCTCCGGCATTGATCACGCTGTCGATGCCAAAATCCTGGATGAGCGCCGGGACCATTCCCGGATGGATACCCGCTGACGGTACGGGAAAGGCTTTTTTCACTCCTTCCCAGTTGCCAGTTAATTCACTCGCAATCCCAAGGGCTTTTTCCTTCGGCAGCGCGACGCTTCCGTAAGGAGACGGAAACAGCACGAGATCGGCACCGGCCAGACGGAGCAATTTGCCCATTAACAGAGCATGTTCAAAACCGTAAAACTCCGACGGGGTCAATGCGCCGGATACAGCGGGGTGCGCCATGATCGGAACCGTGATCTGCGGATCTTCCGCCAGTGCTTGCAATACATCGAGACCATAAGCAAAGACGTTGAACAACAGCGCACTGGCTCCCAATTCAACGGCGCGCCTGGCTTTCTCTTTCAATTCGTACGTGCGGCCGGTCAGATTGACCGCGTACAGCGTTTTTTCGCCCGTTTCCTCTTCCGTATCCAGCAATACCCTCACAGCTGTTTCAATTCGCTTTTCAAACGGGGTAAGGGAATTGTCAAAGAGAATTTCATCATCTTTGACCAGATCGACGCCGCCAAGAGCCTGCTCCCGGAGCTGGTTTTGGAAATAATCCAGATCGCGGCCGATGACGGCTTTAAAGATGCTCATCGTCAGCGGCCGGCCATAAACGCCGAGCCTTTCCCTGATTCCTTCAACCCCGTACTTCGGTCCGGGAAATGCCTGAAGCAGCTCTTCAGAAAAATCGAGGTCAATTAGTTTGACTTCTCCGTCCAGCGACAATTTTCCAAATACCGTCGTCAGAATCGCTGGCAGATCCGGACTGAAATTGGCCGCTGGATAGGCGATTTTGAGCAGGGCGCGCTTCCGGCCTTCGCCAAAATAACCGTTCACCCGTTCCTCTTCCGGCAGCTCCGTAATCCCAATCACATTACCCTTGTGCCGTTTTAACTGCTCTTGCTCGATTTGCGGCAAGTTGGTCCACGAGCCGACCGTCAGCCCAAGGGCAATGCCTTCCGCTTTTTTCTCCCACTCCCCTTTGCGGTCGTGAACGAGATAGGTCGCAATGATTTGACTCACTCTTTTCATCTCCTGCGCAAAAATTTTTGGAACGTTCGCAAACGGACAACTTCTATGTGAATAAATCCTGCTCCAAATATCATTCTATGGCGGTTCCCGGCTGCAAAAGAACCTTGCAAAATCGCTCCTACACCGGGACCAAATAAAAAAACCTCTCCCGCGGAGGAAGAGGCTTTTTCATTACGGTACCGCCCTTCCTCTCATCTTTCAGCTTACGCTGGCAAGAATTAGCACCGTGCCTTGCGCGGTTTTCCCGCGGCCCCAGACGTATGCTGGTGCCCCATCTCACGATGGCATTACGGTCGGTTGCTGGGTTTCATCGGGCTTGTCCCTCCACCGGCTCTTGATAAGAGAAAATAAAAAATTCCGTTCCAATTTTCATTTTTGCTTTATATTATGACAGGTTATTCTTTGGCTGTCAATCTCTTTTCAAACAAAGACAACTTGGCAATCCGATCTGCCGCTTCGATCAAACGCTCTTCCGGCGCCAGGAGCCCGATTCGCACGTATCCTTCCCCGTGCTCACCAAAGCCGATCCCCGGAGCCACCACCACATGGGCTTCATTCAACAAGCTGTCGGCAAACTGTTCGGAGGAAAGGCTATTCGGCACCGGCAACCAGCAGAAGAAGGAACCGCTCGGCGCTTTCACCTCCCAGCCGTTTTCCCGCAGCCGTCCGATAAAGGCATTTCGCCGCCGTTCATAGGTGGATGCCAGCTCGCTCACACAAGTTTGCGGCCCCAAGAGAGCAGCTTTCGCCGCTTCCTGAACGGCGCCGAACAGACTGCAATAAAAATGATCCTGAATGAGGTTGATCGCTTCGATCACTTGGGCATTTCCCACGGCAAACCCAACCCGCCATCCGGCCATGTTATACGTTTTGCTCAAGGTGTATATCTCAATGCCCACCTCTTTTGCACCCGGAATGCTTAAAAAGCTCGGCGGCTTTACGCCGTCAAAACCGATCGCCGCATAAGCGAAATCGTGAACCACACAAATGCCGTGCTTCTCCGCCAGACGAACCGTTTCCTGAAAAAATTCGGGTGTGGCCGAAGCGCCAGTCGGGTTATTGGGATAATTGAGAAAAAGCAGCTTGGCCCGGTTCAGCGTTTCTTCGGGGATGAACGCGTAATCGGGCAGAAAATCATGTTCCGCGATCAGTGGCATTTTGGCCATCTCCGCCCCGGCCATCGCAATCCCGGACCAATAATCGGGATAACCGGGATCAGGCACCAGCGCCACATCTCCGGGATTGAGCACGCATTGGCTGATTTCGACCAGACCCGCTTTGCCGCCGAACAGAACGGCCACTTCCTTCACCGGGTCGAGATCGACGCCGTATTCCCGTTTGTAAAAAGCGGCCACCGCTTCTTTGAGAAAATCATAGCCGCGGAAAGGAGAATATTTATGATATTCAGGATTGTCCGCCGCGCGTTTCAGCGCTTCGACGATATGGGGAGGTGTGGGGAGATCGGGATTTCCCTGCCCCAGATTGATCACATCATGACCGGCCGCAACAAAAGCCCTCGCTTTCCCGGTCAATTTGGCGAAAAATTGTTGCGGCAAACGCTTGAGCGCATCAGAGACTTCAAATTGCTTCAACTGCCTCACTTCCAATCTCTCGCAAATGTTCTTGAAATTCAATAGAGTTATGGTATATGTTTGATTAAAATCTGTCAAAACATTTTTGGGGGAAACCTTATGCGTCTTCAACTCGCTTTGATTCAGATGGATATTTCTTTTGGAAATCCCGAAGCGAACTGGCAGAAAGTGATTCAAAAAATCGGTGAAGCCGCCTCGCATAAAGCCGATATCATCGTTCTTCCCGAACTGTGGAATACGGGGTACGATCTGTCCCGCCTCGATGAAATCGCCGATCCTGACGGCACGGAAACGAAAACGCTGCTACAGGATCTCTCCAAAAAACACCAGGTTCACATCGTCGCCGGCTCGGTCGCCAAAAAAACCGCTTCCGGCTTTTACAATACCCTGTACGCCTTTGACAAACAAGGCATCCAAGCCGGTGAATACAGCAAGGCACACCTGTTCGGCCTGATGGAAGAAGATCGCTATCTGCAGGCGGGAAGCCGGCCGGGACTATTTACCCTCGGCGATCTTCCTTGTGCTGGCGTGATCTGTTACGATATCCGCTTCCCCGAATGGACGAGAACAGCGGCCTTAAGCGGAGCTGAACTGCTCTTTGTGCCGGCCGAATGGCCACAGGCGCGCCTGGATCACTGGCGGCAACTGCTGCTCACCCGCGCCATCGAAAATCAATGGTTTGTGATCGCCTGCAACCGTGCCGGAAGCGACCCGAACAATGTTTTTGCCGGCCATTCGCTCGTGATCGACCCATGGGGCAAGATCATCGCCGAAGCGGGAAGCGAAGAAACGATCCTGTATGCGGAAATCGATCCCGAGCAAGTGGCGGAGGTCCGCTCGCGCATCCCGATTTTCAGCGATCGTCGTCCGGAATTGTATACGAAAGAGTGACAGTCAGAATTTGTCGGCAGGCTCATCATTTACGGATTGACATTCACCGGCAGAGCGTGTATTATTCGATTACGAATCAACCGAATTCCATGCGGATACAAAAATTTCATAACATAAAAGTCTCTTATCAAGAGCAGGTGGAGGGATTTGGCCCGATGAAGCCCAGCAACCGACCGTAATGCCATCGTGAGATGGGGCACCAGCACGCAGTCTGGGGCCGCGGGAAACCGCGCAAGGCACGGTGCTAATTCCAGCGAAACGCCCTTACGCGTTTTTGCAAGATGAGAGGCTTGGAGTGAAAATTCCGAGCCTCTTAAACAAAAGGGGCTCTTTTTTATTGCCCCATCGGAAACCCGAGTGACAGGAGCTGATTCATGATGAGCGCACCGGCAACAACCGGCTATCAAACCCTGACGGAAGAAACTGTCGTCAAAATCATCGAACCCTTGCGATTTTTCACCGGTGAAGGAGAATTGAGAGTAAAAGAAATCGGGGATGGAAATTTAAATCTTGTTTTTCATCTGACTGAACCGGCCAGCGGAAAGTCGCTGATCGTCAAGCAAGCGCTTCCCTATGCAAAAGTTGTCGGCGAGAGCTGGCCTCTCTCTCTCGACCGGGCCCGCATCGAAAGCGAAGCGCTCAAAAAAGCGGCAGAGTTTGTACCTGATTTGGTGCCGAAAGTGCTGTACAGCAATGCCGAACTGGCCGTTACGGTAATGGAGGATTTGTCGGATCACACCATTCTGCGTAAAGGGCTGATCGCGGGCAATCAATATCCGAAATTGGCCGAACACGTCGGCACCTTCCTGGCACAAACCCTTTTTCATACAAGTGATTTCTATCTGCATCCCTTTGCAAAAAAAGCACTGGTTCAATCCTTTATCAACCCGGATTTGTGCAAAATCACGGAGGACCTCGTGTTCACCGACCCGTTTTTCGATCATGAAACCAACGATTTCCCCGATGAGCTGAGACCGGATGCTGAAGCACTGTGGGGAGATCAGGAACTGAAACGGGAAGTGGCCCAACTGAAACTCGCCTTCCTCACCCGGGCAGAAGTACTAGTTCATGGCGATCTGCATTCGGGCAGCATTTTCGTCACCGGTGAATCAACGAAGATGATTGATCCTGAATTTGCCTATTACGGTCCGGCCGGCTTTGATCATGGGCACTTTTTTGCCAACCTCGCCCTGAGCGCCCTTTCGCACAATTATCACACAAAAGAGCCGGGCGCCCGGTCTGATTACCAGGAATGGCTGTTCAGCGTGATCCGCGATACCTGGCACCATTTCGCCGAACAATTCAGTGAACTGTGGAAAAACAAAGGAACGGAAACCTATACCAAAGTCCCGGGGACGCTCAACGACTTTTTGCAGCAAACATGGACAGATGCCATCGGCTTTGCCGGATGTGAGATCATTCGGCGCACCATCGGGCTGGCCCATGTCGCTGATCTGGACTCGATTGAAGACCAGGGTGTCCAAATTGAATTGAAACGGCGTGCGCTGCGCCTCGGCTCCTCTTTAATCAAACGGCGCAATCAGCTCCCCGATGTTGAATCGTTCATCGCCGCGCTGAAAGGAGGAATCTGATGACAACGGTTTTATCTGTCGAATACAGGCGGGATCATGTTCTCATTCTCGATCAAACCCTTCTCCCACAGCAACAGCATTTTATCCGCTGCACGACAACAAAAGAGGTGTGGGAATGCATTCATGCCCTGAAAGTGCGCGGGGCGCCGGCGATCGGGATGGCGGCCGCCTTCGGGCTGGCGGTATGGGCCAACCGCTTCCCCGGCCTCAACTTTTCCGATTTCCTGGTCAAACTGGAGCAGGAGCACCGCTTTCTGGCCAGCTCCCGTCCCACTGCCGTCAATTTGTTCTGGGCGCTGGAGAGGGTCACGGCAGCAGCGAAAAAGGCTTCATCCGTACCCGAGGCGGTTCAGGCCATCGAAAACGAAGCCATGCAAATCCAACAGGAAGATGAAGCGGTTTGCCGCAAAATCGGCGAACATGCGCTGGAGTTGCTAAAGGATGGCGATACCATTCTGACCATCTGCAATGCCGGAGCCATCGCCACCGCACGATACGGTACGGCACTTGCCCCGATGCACCTGGCAAAGGAATACGGCAAACAACTTTCCGCTTATGCCTGCGAAACACGTCCTCTTTTGCAAGGAGGAAGGCTGACCACCTGGGAACTGCTTCAGGCGGGGATCGACGTAACTCTGATCACTGACAACATGTCCGCCCACACGATGAGAACAAAGGGGATTTCGGCAGTGATCGTCGGATGCGACCGGGTCGCCGCCAACGGGGATACGGCCAATAAGATCGGCACATTCGGATTGGCGCTGCAAGCCCGGGCCTTAAATATTCCGTTTTATGTGGCCGCGCCGACATCAACCATCGATTTAAAAACACCTTCCGGAGAAGAGATCCCCATCGAGGAACGCAATCCGGAGGAGGTAACCCATTTCGGCGGTAAACGCATTGCCCCGGAGGGGGTCAAAGTATTTAACCCGGCCTTTGATGTCACTCCCCACGAATATATCACCGCCATCATTACGGAAAACGGAATCGCCCATGGAGATTACGCCCGGGAATTGCCGCGGCTGGTCAATCAGGAAAAGGCCGTCATCAAGAAATAAAGAAAAAATCATTGGACGACTGTTGATTAACCGTTTTGCCCTGGAATTTATGCGCAAGCATCCCGGTTAACCGAGCCGTTTTCCACATCAACGATGTGATCGCGTTTGCAGCAGGGCGTGCTCTTCCCCAAAGGATCACGCCCTGCTTCCTTGCAAGCCGGTTTCATGTTCTCGGCAATTTCCCTCTTCGGGCTCCCGGCATGATTCAATCACCCCTTCTCCATCATCCACCCCTGTGATCAAATCCAATTTAAGAAACCGCAATTTTCATCTTAGCTACTTTTCTCTTGCAAAAACGCGGCTGCCGGCAGTCTCTGTTTGATCCCGCCCTTTCCACCCCCATTCCCATTTCACCAAAGGAAAAAAATCCTGCAATCCCCCTCTCCTCCCTCTTCCACATCGCAGAGCAACGACCCGCTTCTTATATTTGTGATTCCGACAAAAAATAGAGGAATTCAAAATGAAACGTGAAAAAGATCATATCATCGGTTCATCCAGACCGGCACAGAGGAGGAACAAAATGACTACGATTGCGGAAGCGTTTGAGCGCGTAAACCGTGAAAAGTTTGTACGAAAGGAGGACGGGAGCCTGATTCCACAGATTTCATCTGATGATGCAATCCGTGCCAGCCTTGAATTGTTAGATGTACAAAACGGGCAACGAGTGTTGGAGATCGGAACCGGTTCGGGATATAGTACCGCTCTGTTAGCCTCCCTTGCAGGTTCCAATGGCAGGGTTGTCTCAGTTGATGTTGAACCTGAACTCACTGCTCGTGCTCGTCAGATGTTTAAAAAGCAAAATATACATCATGTGCAATTCGAAACACAGGATGGGCGAAAAGGCTGGGAAGCTGATGCCCCGTATGATCGTATTGTGGCTTGGACAACCCCCGATCAACTTCCGGAAGCGTGGAAACATCAATTGAAAGAAGGAGGTTGGATCGTATCTCCATTCCAAGTGCTTCCGATAGCGGACACCAATGTCGTAGTCCGGTTGATAAAAGTGAACGGTGAACTTAAAGCAGATGATGTGATTCCCGGCTCCTTCATTGCCATGACTGAAAAAACACCGGAGAAGTTTTTCGGTGCTTCGATTCATGCTCATTGGGCGGGAGAAGGAGAGAATCCGTGGTGGGTCAGTTCATCATGGATGAAAAAATCCTTTGATTCCAATTGGGTTAATCGCTTTCTCCATCTGAATCCGGCAACTCCTCCTTTTCCAGAAGTCGGCGATGACCTTCGGGCGTACTTACTGGCGATATCTCCCGACGGTCTGACTACTGCGAACCATCCGGAGCACGGGAGTTTCATCGGTTATAGCAGTCAGGCAGGGTTTGCATTGATCTCTTTAAGTCATCATCGATTGCTCGCCACAGACCAGAGGCATACAAACGTCTTGATCAGTTGGCGGGAGTCGTGGCAAAGACAAAAACGGCCTTCCTACAGCCGCATCCAAGCACATGTTATTGGAAACCAGGTTCGCGTTGAACTTAAGAATTCTGATGGCAAATCCAGTTGAAGTTATCTCAAGATACAGACAAAACATCCGGTTTCAAACGGAGATAAGCGGAATAACCCTTTCGCATCCAGAAATTCCAGATCCATTTGGACGGCAACCGGCATACGTCAGATTAAATATTGATTCCAATTTTTTCTTTCGTGATATTCATCAGCTTGACATAAAATTGATTGTCGATACGAATAAAGAATTGCGCACAGAACCAAATCACCCCGAAACAAACAGGCTACCCAGGCAATTGGGTAGCCTCCTTTTCAAGGGCAGTGGCAGGTGTAGAGCGATTTTATTCTCAATTGGTCAAAAAACAGAAAAGAGACTTGCCTTGAAGTCATTTTGTTAAGCTACGATGTTGCTTTGTCGATTTTTCGTATACCTTTATTGACCCGCCATGAATACCATATGCTTCTGTTATATGAGTCCACCCATATTTTTCATAATAACCTTCCAGATCAGTATGCTAAATAAAGTTTCTCATATCCTTTTTTATAAGTCTCTTGAACGGCATGTTCAAGAAGGCGGGAACCCATTCTTTTCCCTCTGTGCTCCGGATCGACGTATAGACAAGCAAGCCAAGGGTATAGATCTTGACGACTGTTAAGATCGTTTCGGATTAACGCGTATGTGCCAATAATTGATTCGTTCTGCAGCGCAACGTAAAATCTGGGGATTTCATCTTCAGTCTGGCACGAATGAAACATACAATCTTGATAAAACTTGTAGTTTCGTTTATTTCCCCATTGTTTCCAAAATACACCGACAGCTTCATCAAACAAATCTTTTCTTTAACTCAATTCAAGTATCACAAGCATTTCCTCACCTTTTCATTTCAAGTATTTCCCCAATCCAGAAACAGGATAATATACAATTACCGGACAAACATGATTGCCCGCCTTGAGATAGAATCTGAAGCTGACGGGAAAATCCGCAGAGCGGACGGCAGAGGATGGGAAAAGAATTACCCGCTCTTACTCTCTTTCAGATCAATTCGGAATATTAGGCACAATAACCCTATGAAAATAAAGATAAATCCTGGAATAAAAAGAACAGTAAGAGGATCATCTCCATTTGCCAAGCCGTTTGACCAGTCATGAACGGCAACCCCTATACAGAAAAGGCCCAAAACGGTAAAAATCCATCCACATACGTTAGTATATACTTTTATTTGTTTGGGGAGCGAATAATACAGAGTCACTATTGTATAAAAAAGTGCAACCCAGAAAAATGTCGCATAAGCTTTTGATGCTTCAGCCACACTTTCTTTGAAAATGTCATCGCCGAATAAGACGAAGACTGAAGATCCAAGCAACATAAGCCCACTCAAAATATTAAGTACGGACATAATAATGATAACATTCTGTTTTTTAAGCATCTCCATAATACTACCTCCAACCTTGGTTTTCTTCACACTCTTTTAGGATTATCCCCGTTCCCCTTCTGATCCTTAAAATCGCTTTCTCCCTCGCCCTGTATTCCAACGCTTCGCATTGTCAGCGGTCGAAGTTTTCAGCACTCTATACCCTTTTGGCAAGCTGGAGCACCGTCATCGTACAGCCCGCCTGAATCCTCAACAATGGTTAATCTGGTATTCCAACCATTGCAGAAACAACAACTGCCAGAAAAGTCTACTATTAATTTTAATATTATCTGACTATTTCATACAATGAGAAAGCCCCGACAATTAGTCTGCCGGAGTTTAACCATCCTCCTGCCGCAATGTATTGATTGGAGCAAAGAGGGATTTGTTAGCACATCTATTGTCACTAGTCAGAGCCGCGGTCAGGGGCGTTGACCGAGCAAGCTATGTCAAAGCCTCTATCTAATTACCTTGATTCATATTTCCTGATCCCTTTTGCCGCAAAATGAAAAATTAATGTCCATAACGTGAATGCCCAAAAGAACGTCCGAGCAATGAAAGAAAACGAAATATCCGGCTGAGTGCTTTCATCGTAATCATCCCTCTTTTTTAATAAAAACAGCGTCTGCCAAGGAGGATAAGACGGTCAAATTATTTCTCAGGAATTTCAAAGTCTGCTTTTGGCCGTGCTGAAATGCGGCCGGCTATGGCATAACACAGATGAGAAATTTTTCCCGCTTCCCCAGGATCTTTCCCCGCTGCTTCTTAAAGTGATTTCCACTCCCCTCCCGATTTTACTTCACTTTTATCACCGACGGGACACGATCGCTTTCCGTGAGAGGATTACCCCTTCTTTTCACCAATATACTTATATAACTGTCAAGACAGGGGTGAGTATATGGAAGCAGACTCAATCAGACGGATCTGCCATCTGGACCAGTTTCCGCGATGCGAAGGGGAAAGCGACGATACCCCCCGCTTTCGCCGGGCAATCGAGGCTGTTCCGGACGGTGGCTTGCTCATCATCCCCGACGGTCATTATTTCGTGAAGGAAATTGAGATCGGCAAAGCCGTATCCCTCCGCTTTGAAGGAGTGGCGCTGTTGGAAGCAACCGACACATCCACCCGCTATCTTTTGAAATATGCGGGGAAGGAAAGCCCGTGCGGCTACGTTCTGGCTGCTCCGGCCGCACGCGGTGACCGCAGTGTGATGATCGCAGGCAGCGCATGTGATTTACAGACCGGCGACATGATCCTCCTTGTTGACGATACCTGCCGCCACTCGGACCATCAGGCGGAAGTCAATGCAGAAACCCATGAAATCGCGGCGGTTCAGCCTGCGGAAAAACATACGGAAATCGTGCTGAAAGATTTCGTCCGCCTGCCCAAAACCATATCCAAAACCGGGCGAAACCTGGTAAAAATCGAACCGCTGGACCATGTGACTGTCGAAAACTTCCGCTATCGCTTGAAAGAAGGAGCCGTCTGCGGTTTTGGAATCTGGGCCAAACATATGCGCAATTTTCGCGTCAGCGGCCTGGACGGGGAACGCAGCGTTGAATCGGGCATCCAGGTGCGGCGCAGCCTTTACGTTACGGTGGAGCGCTTTCACCTGCGCAATCCGCAACAGATCGGCTCAGGACAGGGGTATGGAATCCAGTTTTACGGCGGAAACAACCATGTGATCATCCGGGACGGAATTACCTGGAAGATGCGCCATTCGGTTGATTTGGAAGGAACATTCGATGCTTTGGTCGAAAACGTCACCGATTATGAGGGACAAGGAGTCTCCTTTCTGATCTCCCACAACGGATGGTGTTCCGATATCACCTTCCGGCAATGTCAAGCCATCCGGTCCCGCTCCTCCGGATTCGTCGCCGAATCCCAAGGCGTCCCGGATCCTTTCTCTCTTTTCCATCACAACATCCAAATTTTGGATTGCCGATGGCATCGGGATCGAAATCCATCCGATTTGGCCGGTTATGGTTTCGGGGTTTGGCTCAAATGCCCCGTCTCCGGACGAATCTCCAACTTTCTCGCCCGTTATGGCGAAGGCGGTTCCTATACCCCCGGTCAGGATAACGGCGCCATCCGACTTTTGCCCGTCGGAGTGGATATGACACTGGAGGGGATTCGCGGGGAAGGGCTGAGACGAGGAATTATTCTCGCCCATACCGGCCCCTCAAGACAACTCTCCCCCTCCGACAGCATCCACCTGCAAAACGTCACCCTGAGCCATTGTTTCTCCGCCCTGTATATTCAGCATGGAACCGGCAAAAATCTCCTGATCCGCGATCTGACCGTGCATCATATCGAGAAATATCTGATCGAGGGAAACGCTGTGGGAGGATACCGCCTTTTCTCCATCGACGGATTAACCGTCACGGATTCTCCCAACCTTACACTTTTCGGCGCAATACCCAAACCGGATGTGAAAAAGGGTCTGGCCGGGTCGCTCGGTCACGTCCGTTCAGATCAGGAATGTTCCTTGACAGACTTGAAATCCGGGTGGTCATTAACCTATGAAGACATATTTTTGAGAGGAAACGGCCTTTCCTTGACTTTTTCGGGACGGATGGAAGATTCCGGAGCAAATGCCCTTCCCGACGGAATTATCGAAGGACAAACCCTGACCCTGATCTCGCTGTCCACAAAGCCATTTTGCATTCACAGCTGCAACATCCGGGCGAAAGGAAACGGCACCTCGCTGATCCTGTCACCGGAAAACCGGAGTGCCATGTTGTGCTGGCAAAAGGGTTACTGGATGGAAATCATGTAAAAACCCCGGTACAATACCGGGGTTTTTAAGCGGGACTCAGAAATTGAAATTGTCCGGGTCGGGTCCGAAGCGATGATCTTTGTTGAGAGCGTCCAGTTTAGCCATATCTTCCGCTGACAATTCAAAATCGAACACGTCGGCATTTTCCTTAATCCGATGTGCTTTGACCGATTTTGGAATCGTGACGACGCCGTGCTGAAGATCCCACCGCAAGACGATTTGCGCCGGAGTTTTCCCGTATTTTTCAGCCAGCTCTTTTATTTCCGGCACATTTACCACTTCCCCTTGCATCAGCGGGCTCCAGGCTTCCAGCTGAATCTGCTCTTCCTTGCAGAAGGCGCGCAGCTCTTTTTGCGTCAAGTACGGATGAAACTCCACTTGGTTTACCATCGGTTTTACTTCACAATCTGCAAGCAAATCTTTTAAATGATGCACTTGGAAGTTGCTGACACCGATGGCCCGTACGCGGCCTTCTTTATACAACTTCTCCAGCGCTTTCCAAGTTTCTTTGTATTTTCCCTTTACCGGCCAATGCACCAAGTACAGATCCACATATTCCAGTCCCAGTTTATTCAGGCTCGTTTCAAATGCCCGCAGGGTGGAATCATAGCCTTGATCCGCGTTCCACACTTTTGTGGTCACAAATAAATCTTCGCGGTTTACACCGGATTCTTTAATCGCCTTGCCCACACCTTCTTCATTTTGGTAAGCCGCCGCGGTATCAATGCTGCGATAACCCAATTTAATCGCTTCTTTGACCGCATTTTCCACTTCGGAGCCTTCTTGTACTTTCCATACCCCCAAACCGAGCCAGGGCATTTTCACACCGTTGGCCAGGACGGTTGTATCAGCGAGGTGTTTTGCCATATGTATCCCTCCGATTACCTTTTTTTAACTTAAACCGGCACTCCATCCAGTCAGAAACCGAAGTGCCCTAGTTTGATTCCCTGTTTTTATATTAACTAAACTTTAGACAGTTAATTCCATATGTACAGGCGTATTGATGTGCATTATTCCGGAAGATTTGGAGTGGATTTTTGGGTCTCTGTCTCTTGTCGCATTGCGCGGAAGCAATGAAAACCACTTCTGCACCAAACTTCGGGGGCGGACAAAACTTGCGTTCGCTCAAATATTTGCCCGCGTTTTCCCCTGCGTTTGGTGCTTGTGCTCTTTGCGAAGACGACAATGGACGTTAAAAAATCCCCCCCGTCTACATCCCGTATATCATTAATCAACATACCTGATTTCCCATAAACCGGAATAGCAAAATAAAAAATGAAAAACACTATTTTTATCATAGTAAAAGGCTGGGTGATAATCCATGTTCTTTTCCCGATACCGGAACCGGCAACCGGCCTCTGGCACCAAGAAAAATCAAAACGAACCGATTGATCCGTCATTGGATCAACTCTTTAGCTACATCAAACAAGAATTTAGCGAAAGCCCCGATTTCGTAATCCGCACTTTTTCCGCCGGGAATAACAATGAAACCCGATTCGGGATCATTTATTTAGAATGTCTGGTAGACGAAAAAGTAATCGATGAATGGGTGATTAAATCCCTCACCTTAGCCTCCGGGTTGCTCCCGAAGGAATTCGACGATGAAGCACTGTCATTTGATATGGTCAAAAATCGCGCTTTGAGCATCGGAAAAATCGCCATTCTCGAGACAAAGGAAAAAATCATCAAATCGATTTTATCCGGCAATGCGGTGCTGGTCGGTGCCGGATGGAAAAAAGCTATTTCCTGTTCCACTGCGAGCGAGAAGTCGCGGCCAATTTCAGAGCCGACGGCACAATCCGTCATCCGCGGCCCTCTGGACAGCTTTACCGAATCGATAAAAGTCAATCTATCCCTTATTCGCTGCCGTATCCGCAGCCCTCATCTAAAAGTGAAATCTCTGGATCTTGGTCATTTTACGCACACGAAGATTTTTGTTTTGCATATAGAAGGGATCGCCAATCCCAAAATTGTCAATGATGTACTGAAACGACTGAAAGAAATTGATATAGACAGTGTGTTGGAATCCGGTTATATCGAAAGTTTTCTTGAAGAAAAGACCTTTACTCCGTTTCCGACCGTTCTTACATCAGGGCGACCCGATGATATTTGTGGGAATTTGATGGACGGGCGTGTCGCCATCCTGGTAGATAACAGCCCTTTCGCACTGGTCGTTCCTTCTTCATTCAGACATCTCTTTATGGCCAGCGAAGATTATTACCAACGATATGATATTGCCAGTTTTCTTCGTTTGGTCCGCTTTGTCTCTTTTTTTGTATCGTTGGTTCTTCCCTCTCTCTACGTGGCCCTGATCACGCATCATCCGCAGATGTTACCTACTTCGCTCCTAATCAATCTGTCGGCGCAGCGCGAAAATGTACCGATCCCCACCCTGTTTGAGGCGATAATAATGGAATTAATGTTTGAAGTGATACGGGAAGCGGGAATTCGCGCTCCGCGGGTATTAAGTACTGCGATCACCATTGTCGGAGCAATTGTGCTGGGGCAAACAGCTGTATCTGCGGGTTTAGTTACACCAGCCATGGTCATCGTCGTAGCGATCACGGGACTGGCCAGCTTCGTCAATCCTTCCTATGAGCTGGCAATCACGGCCCGGCTGATCCGCTTCGTGATGATGATTCTGGCCGCTACGTTCGGGATGCTCGGCATTACGTTAGGGCTGGTCGTGATGATCTCGCACATGAATTCGCTAAGTTCCTTCGGCGTCCCTTATTTAGAGCCATTCTCACCGCTCAACCTAAAAGCATGGGGAGACACCTTTATTCGCCTTCCCCTATGGATGATCAGAAAACGGCCGGCTGCTCTTCACCCGCTGAAGAAAAACATGATAGCCAAATACCGTTTGCGCAATGGCCGACCTAGCAAAGAAGAGGATGGATCAGGATGAGATTAAATGGTAAAAAGCTAAGGCTCATCCAGCTGGGCCTGATCATGTGCCTGACCTTTCCGATCTCCGGATGTTGGAATTACTTTGAATTAAATGAGCTATCCTTTGTGACCGCGGTCGGGTACGACCAAGGCAGGCACTATCCTTATCGCTTAACATTTCAAGTCATGAATCCTAATAATATAGTTCAACAGCCAATCGGCGGAGGTGGAAAGGGAGGTTCTCCTATCACGGTTTATACAGGAGAGGGCAATAATATCATTGAAGCCATTCAAAATGCATCCAATAAGATCAGCCGACACATGAACTTCTCTCATACACAAATCATCGTGATCGGCGAAGCTTTGGCGCGCAAAGGAATTGCTTCAATCTTTGATGCAAAGGAACGCTCTATGGAAGGGCGCATCAATGTTCCAGTTTTAATTGCCCGCGGGACAACAGCGGAAAACGTCATCAGCGCTCTCACTCCGCTTGATCAGATCCCTGCTTACAACTTAGCTCAAAAAGTTTTAATAACAGAAGGGACACCGAGTAAAGCCTTGAATCTCACTGAAAACGACGTTGTTAGCATCTTATCAACACCAGGAATCGATTTAGTTTTAAGCGGTGTCGAATTATCCAATAACGGAAAGAAAGCAACCGAGCAGCAGTCGTTCCAATCAACCTCGCCGCCTCTGCTTGCTATCTCAAAAATGGGATTGTTTAAAAAGGATAAACTTGTGAGTTGGATCGATAACTCTGCCGCGATCGGGACCATATTTCTCTTGGACAAAATGAAACACGGAACATTTAGCATTAATTGTAAAAACAAGCCCAGTAAAGTAGCGATTCAAATTAATTATTCCAAAACAAAAGTAGAAGCGAGTATGGTCCATGGAACCCCCACTTTTCATATTACGGTTCGGACCAATGGCGATATAAAAGAAACCGATTGCCCCCTCAATTTTGAAGATCCAAAAGTCTTCAGTATGCTGGGAAAACAGTCTGCCAAAAAGATTGGCGAAGTCATCCAAAGTGCGATTCATGCTGCCAAGCAGGTCAAGACCGATGTTTTCGGATTTGGTCAGGCCATCCACCGCGCCTCCCCACAATCTTGGAACAAACTGAAAAACCATTGGGACGATTTGTTTACCAAAGCGAAAGTAAACCTCGATATCTTTGTCACCATCACAGACTCGGGCTTGCGAAAAAAACCTTATGAGTTCAAATAGGAGAAAGGGAGAGAACATGACAAAGAATAAATGTACCCACACACAGCTTATCTTTCTCATTCTGCTGCAACAATTGGGCAGCAGCATCGTCGTCAGTCTGGGAATTCAAGCTAAGCAGGATGCATGGATTGCCATATTGGCCGCGTTGGTTGGCGGCCTTGCTTTACTCTGGCTGCATATCAAATTGCATCAACTTCATCCCGATGTGCCCTTAACCGGGGTTATTCGAAAAATATTGGGAAAATGGCTTGGCTGGCCGCTTGCCCTTCTCTACGTTCTCTACTTTATTTATGTTGGAAGCAGGGTGTTGCGCGATCTTTCTGATCTGTTGAAAACAGCTTTGCTAAACTATACCCCTCTCTCTGCCATTAGTGCTTTTATTATGATCTGTATAGTCTATGTTTTAAGCCATGGACTCGAAAATTTGGGGAAGACCGGAGAGATTTTCGGCATGATCTATATTCTGAGCATCTTTTCCATTCTTGCTGTTTTGTTCATTACCAACGTATTTAATCCGGACCGAATTTTACCCGTTGCCGAAGACCCCATGCTTATTGTAAAAACAGCTTATCCTCTCGTCTATACGTTCCCGTATGGAGAAATCATTCTGTTCAACATGCTGTACCCTTATGTGCAAAACAATCAATCGCTGTATAAAATCACCGCGATAACCATGATCTTCAGCGGATTGCTTTTATCCTTGATCCTGGCTGTGATGGTGGGTGTACTGGGGCATGAAGTGACATCCCGTTCCACTTTTCCTTTATTGAGCTCGCTAGGCAAGGTCAACCTGCTTTACTTTTTGCAGCGTCTCGACAGTTTGGCGATCGTCATCTTGGTCATCGGTGGCTTCTTTAAAATCGCGCTCTTTTTAATGAGCGCTGTAATCGGAGCAACTGATCTGTTTAAAGGAGAGCAAAAAAAGTTAGTGACACCGATCGGTGCCATCTTATTTGTCCTCTCCCAATTTATCGGGGCCAATATTGCTGAACATCTGAGCGAAGGGGAATATTTTGTGCCCCGCTACCTGCATTTACCCATGCAAACGGTTATTCCGCTCTTGTTGTTCCTGATCGGATGGATCAAAAAGAAACGTGCCCGTTCATCTGACCAGATTCATCCCCCACCAAATCAGGCTGCGCACTAGCGGATAAACCAAAAACGAAACCGTTAAAAAAATGGCCATATAATCCATCATTTCAAACGGATAAAACATTTTTTCGATCGATTCCCCCAAGGGAAACCCGATCGCCAAATCAATTCCGACAATGAACAGAAGGGACGTGACCAATAAAAATAAATAAATGCCGATAGTTCTCATCTTCATCTCTCCTCTCTTCAATGCTAGTGTCTTGCTTTTAATTCAAGACATGCAAAAAATCACGACATGGAACACTTTTCTCCTTTACCCATAAAATAGAAACAAACGCTTTATGTAGGTAAAATCGAATCCCTTCTAAAAATAATGATTGAATAAATAACTATTTCCTTTTATTATTTGTATAAGGGAAACTTTTTTAGCCTCCCTCTACAATTTAACCATAAGCAAAAAACAGAGGGCATGAAACACCTCTTGGAAAGATCCTTCATTCAAGTCGGTGATTGGGTATAGCCATTCTGTCCTTATCGGCCAAATGAGATTTGGTTCTATTTTTTACCGCAAATTTTGCCCTTATGCAAAAATAATGGCTCCGTACATAAAATAGAAGAGGAGTGTGTCAAGATGAAGAATTCGATGATGCGGATGGATTGGGGAGGGTGGAAAAAAGAACGGACCATTCCCAGTCTGCCGGAAGTTCACCGTTCTCTTCCGGTTCCGGCCAAAGGTTCCTGGTTTCGCAAATTCCTCGCTTTTGTCGGCCCCGGTTATCTGGTGGCGGTCGGTTATATGGACCCGGGCAATTGGGCAACCGACATCGCCGGCGGTTCCACCTTTGGCTACCCACTGCTCTTTGTCATTCTGCTCTCAAATCTGATGGCCATTTTATTGCAGACACTCGCCGGCAAATTGGGCATTGTCTGCGGTCGGGATCTGGCACAGGCATGCCGCGATCATTATTCCAGGCCGGTATCCCTTTTCCTCTGGGTCTTGTGTGAACTGGCAATTGCTGCCTGCGACCTGGCCGAACTGCTGGGAACTGCGATCGCCCTGCAACTGCTGTTTCATATTCCGCTGCTAATCGGCGTTCTGTTGACAGCAGTTGACATTATTCTGATTTTGCTCCTTCAAAACAAAGGGTTTCGCTATATTGAATCGATCGTCGTTTCGTTTATGGTGGTAATCTTTCTCTGTTTCGCCGTGGAACTGGCGTTGGCCCATCCCACATTGCACGAAATCGCCAAAGGGTTTGTGCCAAGCAGCCAAATCATTACCAATCCCAATATGCTTTATATTGCTATCGGTATCTTGGGTGCTACGGTGATGCCGCACAACCTTTATCTTCATTCATCCATTGTGCAAACGCGAGCCGTCCCCCATACGACGGACGGAAAAAGAGCGGCGATCCGCTTTGCCACCCTCGACACAACGGCCGCCTTGTTCTTTGCCCTGTTTATCAATGCGGCGATTCTGATTCTGTCGGCGGCCAGCTTCCACAGCTTCGGCATGGTTGTGGATGATATCAGCAAGGCCTACCAATTATTAAGCCCGATATTGGGCACCTCCGCCGCCAGCATTTTATTCGGCGTGGCCCTGCTCGCATCGGGGCAAAATTCCACCTTGACCGGCACTTTGGCCGGACAGATCGTTATGGAGGGTTTCCTTGATCTCCGGTTAAAACCGTGGTTGCGCCGTCTGATTACACGGCTGATCGCCATCATACCGGCTGCAATCATGACCGCTTTGTACGGGGCGCAAGGAGCCATGGATCTGCTGGTTCTGAGCCAGGTGATTCTCTCGTTGCAATTGCCGTTTGCCATTGTCCCGCTGATCAAGTTTACCGGTGACAAAAGCAAAATGGGAAGCTTCGCCAATCCCCGCTGGCTGCAAATACTCGCCTGGCTCGTCGCCGTCATTATCATCGCGTTCAATCTCGTTTTGCTGGTTCAGATATTTTACTCTTGATGATCAATGAAATGATGACCGAAAATCGGAGGAGGTTGGAGCCCGGACTCTTTCCTCCTTTTATTTTTAGAAAGAAATCATAGCGGACCGCTTCAGAACCAATGGGGAATTCCGTCTACACATCATGCCGAAAAATCAGTTATGTCATATCGAAACATAAGCGTTATCCACATGTAACAATCTTGAAAAAAATCGTAATAAAACAGACAAGTTTGTTTTTTTCGTGATATAATATAATCAAATCAAGCACATGCATAAAAAAACCCAAGGCCCGCATCAAAACGAGCCTTGGGTTTCACTCACATTGTATTGTAGAGCATGATCCAGATCGAACCGGCCACCGTTGCAACCGCAACAAAAATGCCGTAGAGCAGATTGATGATCTGGAACACTTTGCTGTCCCCTTCACTGATGTGCATGAAGTAAACCAATTGAACGACAAACTGGAAAATGGCCAGAATCACGATAATCGTCAAGCGCAAACCCACGGGAATCGGCGCTTTTAATGTGACCCAGAGAGCCGCAAAGGTAAGGAGCAACGACCAGATAAACCCGATAATATGATGCTTTGGTGAATGATGCTGTGTTTGTTCCATATCAGGTCACCACCCCTGTCAAATATACGGCTGTAAAGATGAAGATCCAGACCACATCGAGGAAGTGCCAATACAATCCCGTAATGAACGCTTTACGCGCAGTCATCGGAGTAAAGCCGCGTTTGGCAATTTGGGCCATGACACACAAGATCCAGAGAACCCCGAGGCTGACGTGGGCACCGTGCGTACCCACCAGAATGAAGAAACCGGACAAAAATGCGCTTCGGGAAAGACCTGCCCCCTCCGATATATAAGCGACGAACTCACGGATCTCCATGCCGAGAAATCCGAGGCCAAGGAGAAGCGTGATCGCCATCCAGGCCATATAGCCCTTTTTATTTCCTTTTCTCATTTCCAGCACGGCCAAGCCGCAGGTAAAACTACTTGTCAACAGCAGCAACGTTTCAATCATGAAATCCCGTACTTCAAACAGCTCTTTGGAAGTAGGACCTCCGGCCGTTTGCCCGTGCAAAACCAGGTATGTGGCAAACAGCGTCGCAAACAGAACGATCTCCGCCCCCAGGAAAATCCAGAAGCCAAAAATCTTCAGGCTTCCTTCTTCCGTTGAGTACTCCAGGGGGCCGGAGGAGGTGGCCTTTTCGCTTATTGCAGCCATCCTGACATCCTCCTTACCGCATGATGATTGGTTTTAACTCGCCATTTCGTGTTTTTTGATTTCCTCCACCGATACATAATGGTGGGAGTCATAGTCGTTAAACGAACGCCACAGCATGCAGAGGAGCACACCGATCAGTCCGCCGATGGCCAGCAGATACCATTCGAAAACAAAGCCAAAACCGGCAACAAACATAAACGCGGACATGACAATCGGCATTCCCGTATTGTTCGGCATATGAATCGGTTTGTAGGGTTCCGGTTTTTCTTTCTTTTTGCCTTTCTCCTTCTTCATGTGCCACCAAGCGTCGAGCGCCTCCACTTTCGGGATGTGCGCAAAGTTGTAGTGTGGTGCCGGAGAGGATAAGGACCACTCCAACGTGCGGCCGTCCCAGGCATCGCCAGTCACATCGCGCTCACCGAAGCGTGCGCTGTAGTAGACGCAGTAACAGAAGATGAGGAAGCCAATCCCCATGATAAAGGCACCGATTGTTTCCACCATGTTGATCGGACCCCATCCGGTTTCGGCCGGATACGTGTAAATGCGGCGGGTCATTCCTTGCAGTCCGACGAGGTACATCGGAATGAAGCAGAGGTGGAACCCGATATTGAAGACCCAGAATGCCCATTTGCCCAGACGTTCATCCAGCTTGTGCCCGAACATTTTCGGCCACCAGTAGGTGAGTCCGGCAAAGCAGCCGAAAACTGTACCGCCGATCAGCACATAGTGGAAGTGGCTGATCAGGAAGTAGCTGTTGTGGTATTGATAGTCTGCCGGTACTGCGGCGAGCATCACACCGGTCACTCCACCGATCAGGAAGCTGGGAATAAAGGCAAGTGCCCACAACATCGGCTGGGTAAACTCAATCCGCCCTTTGTGAAGGGTTAACAGCCAGTTGAACACTTTGACCCCGGTCGGAATCGCGATCAGCATCGTCGAGACACCAAAGAACGAGTTGATCCACGGTCCCTGTCCCATGGTGAAGAAGTGGTGCAACCAAACGATAAAGCTGAGTGCGGAGATCGCCACCATCGAATAAACCATCGCCCGGTATCCGAACAAACGTTTCCGAGCAAACGTACTGATAACTTCGGAGAAAATGCCGAATGCCGGCAAAATCACGATATAAACTTCCGGGTGTCCCCAAATCCAGAACAGATTCGCCCACATCATCGGCATACCGCCGGCCGTGACCGTAAAGAAGTGTGCACCAAACAGGCGGTCAATCGTGAGCAGGGCAAGTGCCACTGTCAAAACAGGGAAAGCAAAGATAATGATCACAGAAGTGATTAAGGTCGACCAGGTAAACAGCGGCATTTTCATGAGCGTCATACCCGGTGCGCGCATTTTGATAATCGTCACCAAGAAGTTGATCCCGGTCATCAGCGTACCGATCCCGGCAATCTGCAATCCCAGCAAATAATAGTTTTCTCCAGGTCCCGGATCAAGTTCATTTCCGGCAAGCGGTGTGTAACTGGTCCATCCAGCGTCCGGAGATCCACCGATGACAAATGAAATATTGAACAACATCGCCCCGGCGAAAAACAGCCAGAAGCTGACAGCGTTGAGTTCCGGAAACGCAACGTCGCGGGCCCCGATCTGAAGCGGAACTGCCACGTTCATCAAACCGACGATAAACGGCATCGCCATGAACAAAATCATGATCGTACCATGGGTGGTAAAGATTTCGTCATAGTGTTGGGCGTTGAGGAAATTCAAGCCCGGCCATGCCAGTTGCGTCCGCATTAAAAGCGCGTCCACCCCACCGCGGAATAACATGAGGAGCGCAGAGATGATATACATAATCCCAATGCGTTTATGATCGACGGTTGTCAACCATTCATCCCACAACCAACGCCATTTCTTAAAGTAGGTGAGGACGAAGATGATCCCCAACGTCACCAGAACGATCAACACGTCAGCCATGTAGATCATCGGCTCCCCGGTTACGAAGAAGCCGTGTTCCGGCATTTTAAAGCTAAATAAACTGCTCATGTTTCTCCTACCTCCTTTTCACCAGAATTCACTCCATATGGGTCATGGTTTCGGAGCCATGGTTCATATTTTCCATGCCATGGTTCATCCCACTCATGTCATGATTCATGGAGTTCGCCTCGGAAGTACCGTGATCCATGTCTTTCATGTCATGGTTCATGTTTGGATCTTCTTTCAGTTTCGGGTAGGAAGAGTAGGTTTGTTCCCCTACCAGACCGGGTTGAAGAAGTTTTTTCCATTGGGCCTCCGTTTGTTTTGGTGCCGTTTTCTTAACCTGCTCAACCCATGCGTTGAAATCTGCTTCTTTTTGCGCAATGACATCAAATTGCATATGAGTAAATCCACGACCGGAGAAGTTGGCACTGCGGCCGACATAGGTACCAGGCTTGTCCGCTTCAAGCCATAATTTCATGGACATACCGGGCATGGTATACTCCTGTCCGCCTAACTCAGGAACCCAGAAGGAGTTCATCGCACCAACTGCGTTCAATTCAAACCGGATCGGAACATCTGCGGGGATCTTCACATAATTGACTGTTTCGATCCCTTGCTCCGGATATTTGAAAATCCATTTCCAATCGGCTGAAGTCACTTCAATTACAAGCGGTTTTTTGTGAGGGCTCGGCGATTTCTCCAAATCAAACGTCATCGTTACGGTAGGAACTGCAATAAGCGCCACGATCACGATCGGGATCGCCGTCCAAATCATTTCCAACCATTTGTTTTCATGCACTTCGGGCGGTTCATAACCCTCGTTTTCCGGCTTTGCTCTATATTTCACAAGCATATAGACGAAAAGAATCCCAACCACGACAAAAATAAGGAGCATTAAACCCGAAGTCCACAAGATCAGGTCCAATTGTTTTTTCGCGACCGGCCCTTGCGGATTGAGAACCCCGGATTTGATCGGGGCACATCCGGTTAAGAGCAGGAATAATCCGGGAAGGATGGCCGCCTGCTTCAACCGGCGAAGTTTTTTTCCAAACATGGCTTGCTTTCACCCTTTCCTGACGAAGCTCAAGAAGTGACATTCATCCGCAGTTGCAGCAGAAAAAGTTAGGCTTCGCGATATATACATAAATTATAAATATTGGAAATTAATTCGTATGTAAGCCTGCGCAAAAGGATTAATCCGCAGGTTTACATAGCTCGTTCAAAATTAATCTATCACATCGCCACTTTTCATTTTATGACGAAATGTGTTGTATAAATGGACGAAATATGACAGTTTGATTAATTTTACAACGAAAATGCTAAAAATGACTATAATAAACAGGAGAATTACGAATAAATTACACGCAAATTACAAAATATTTCATCCCTCCTGATATTTTTTCAATACCAAAAAAAGACGAAAAATTCATCTTCCCTCCTCCTTCCCCTCTTCTCTGATCTTTCAACAAAAAATAGGAATCCGCCGCTACCAAAAAAACAGATTTCTCATAGATTAATAGAGACGAAGAAATGGCGCCAACAAGAGTTTTTGGCCTTAATTCCATTGAAATGACACTGATTTCCCGGAATGACATTTCAAAGAGAGGAGGGAGTTTGTATGCAAACTTTAAATAACCGCCGCCACAATCATAACAATCATGATAATCATAACGATCACAATGACAACAATGACCACCGCAGGCGAACCGTCATTTTACACCCTCACCGACGCGAAAACAGAACCGTTCACTTGCGCCGCAACCAGTCTGTTTTGGTAAAATGCAGAAGATCAACCACTTCCCGTCACCGAAGGATTCACCTTCGCCCAGGAGATGCCGTCAGGATCAGATGTGGCAACAGTTCGGTCGTGGTCACTTGCGGCCGCCCATTTGGACGGCTTCGGACCATTACCATCCATCCGCATGAATCGGTTCTCGTTACCTGCGGTTTCTAAACAAATCGACCGGCCGGGATCATCCCCCCCTGAGGGAATGGTCCCTTTTTTTGATTGAACAACCATTCTGCTACATAAAAAAACAGAGCAGCCATGTGTAAATGGATGCTCTATTTTCCTTGGAAATATTCTTCCAGCGTAATTCCTTTCTGGGCGATTTCCTGGGCGATCTCTTTTCCGACATACCGGATGTGCCAAGGTTCGTACGCATAACCCGTAATCTGTGTTTTCCCTTTGGGATAGCGGATGATGAACCCATACTCGGCGGCATGTTCGGCCAGCCACTTTCCTTCTTTGGTTTCCCCGAATGATTCATCCAAAGCCAGATGGGCGCTGGGGCTGGAAACGTCGATTGCCAAACCCGTTTCATGTTCACTTTGTCCCGGATAAGCACTGAATTGTGACGTTCTTTCTTTCCCATTTTTTCTTACATTGTTTTCGTAGATTGCCTTTTGCCGGGCATAAGACCGATATCCCGAAATCCCGACCAGATGAAGATTCTGTTTCGCAGCTGCCTGTACCAGCTGTTCCAGCGCGTGGGCAGCTTCCTTGCGCAAGTGTTTCTTCTCCAGATCCCCCTGACCCGCAAACGGAATATTGGGCTGGATCAAATCAGCCGGAACATAATCGGCCGGCAGACTACGGTGTTTATTTACGACAACGGACAAATCCGCCGGGTTGGTAACCACAGCCAGTCCATTGCTATCGATCTTGATCGTGTCTTTTAACGGAACAATCACCCGGACGCGCATGGTTGCCCTGGTCTGCTTGTATACCGCCGTCACCCATACAGATGAGCCCGTCTTCGCCTGTTTGCTTACCGTGAGTCGCCCTTGGGAATCCACTTGTGCAACTTCGGGATTGCTCACCGTATAGGAAACTTGATCGGAATTCAGCTCCACTTTGCGGTTTGCCGGCGTAATCCCTGACAAGGTAAGAGAATAGGATGCTCCCGGAGCCAGTGTTTGCTCATCCGTTGGAAAGGCGATTGCCCGAAAAACCGGCTGTTCCTGCTTGGCTCCGTTTAATCGGTTTACCGCGGCATCGATCGGGCTTCCACATCCCGACAGAAAGATCAATACCCCCAAAGCAGCAACAGCCGCTTGCCAACTCCGATGTTGATATCGATTCACCCTTCCCCTCCCTCCTCTGCAAAGGTGATCCTGGAAGGCAATAAGGCATGCCATAAACGAACTGATTCTATAATATACTTCTTTGACCCAAGTTCATCCTTTTTTGCGAGATTGCAACAAAGTGTTCACGAATAAAATACCTGTTCAGCCTCCGGCAAATCCGGTAAAACAGGGACAACCTGCCGGCACAAAAAAAGCGGCTTCTTATAAAAAGAAAACACCGCAAAAAAAAATGAAAAGAAAGATGGAAAGACTCAGCCTCTAGGCATGAGAAGCCCCTCCGCGATTATTCCCCACCCTGTAAAATTCATGAAACAACTTAATCAAAGCTCTCTTTTCGATCCTCGACACATACGAACGCGAAATTCCCAGCTCCTTGGCAATTTCCCGCTGCGTTTTTTCCTTTTCCCCTCCCAGTCCAAACCGCGCACGAATCACTTCCTGCTCCCTCTCATCAAGAATGTGGATATGGCTGTATATGTTCTTGCGCTCTATTTTTAACTGAACCGTCTCCACCACATCATCCCGCTCTGTGCCAAGAATATCAATCAGGGTGATTTCGTTGCCTTCTTTATCTGTGCCAATCGGATCGTGCAGGGAAACATCTTTTCGCGCTTTTTTCAACGAACGCAGGTGCATGAGGATTTCATTCTCAATACACCTTGCCGCATAGGTTGCCAGCTTCGTTCCTTTCCCCTGCTGGTACGATTCAATCGCTTTGATCAAACCGATGGTTCCGATGGAAATCAGATCCTCATTATCCTCCCCGGTGTTTTCAAATTTCTTGATGTTGTGGACTCGAATCGATGTACATTTTCTGTCCCATTAACGTATCCAGATATCCCACACAAGTAATTTCACACTGCTCGTTGTTTTCGCTAAAGGTAAGAATAATCTCGTCTATTAACGATTGGATAATCATTCGTTTTTTTTCAAAGGGTACATCCGTTTCGGAATTCACCAATTTTTCTAGATAGGCCATTACTTTTTTTACGCGCTCTTTTGCTTCCTGATTTTTCAGATTTTCACTCAAATGTTTCTGCAATTTATCAACTTCTGTTTTCAATGCTTTTAATTCCTTATTGATCACACTTAGATCTTGGATCATCTCTTCTTCTGAAATCAGTTCACGTCGAAACATAATTTTGACTTTTTCACGTTCTTTTTTCTTTTTGTCGATTCTCTCTTTCAACACTTCGATTGTATCTTTAATTTGGTGGTCCAAGCTGTTCGGCGATTTCTCAATCTGAATACGGATCTCCTCGCGATCAGTCAACATTTGAAGAATGAGATTCCAAATATAGTCCTCAATCAGTTCAGCCCGGAGTGTTTGGGTTGGACATTTCATCACTCCCTCTCCGTATTTTCTCGGATTTTTATTTGGACAACGGTAGCATCGATACTTTTCTCTTCTGCCTGTTTGCTTGTTTTTTCTACCGGTATACGTGGTTCCGCTCCAGATCCGTCCACAATGTCCACAACGAATCATGCCTTTCAACAGATATTCATGTTTGACATTTCCCGAATTGGTCAGGTTTTTCCTGCGTTGCTCTTGGGCCAACCCAAATAAACTTTTATCAATGATAGCGGGAACTTCCACGCTTACCCATTGTGATTCATCCCGATAATCATAGGTTTTCTTGGGATTGCCGCTTTTCGTTTTCTCCCCTTTCAACTTCTTCGTTTTTCGCCGGTTGTACCGATAAATGCCGATATAAATTTCATTCGTTAAAATGCGGTTAATTGACGACTGATGCCAATGTTTACTCTCTTTTCTCTTGGGCATTACACCCAGTTGGACCAAACAGTTTCCAATCTGCCGAAGGGTTAAGTGATCGTGTACATACCATTGATAAATATTCCTTACGATCTTTGCTTCTTCTTCGTTAATGACCAATTTTCCATTGACAAGGTCGTATCCAAACGGAGCACAGCGCATGGGCATAATTTTCTTCTGCTTTTCAACCGCCCTTAACCGACCCCGAATTGTTCTTTTCCTGATCAAGGACAGTTCATACTGCGCGATAGCGGATTGCATATTAAAAAATAATTGCCCTTCCGGTGTATTTTGGTATTCCGTATCACAAAAAATGAGTTCGACGTTTTTGCGTTCAAACTCTCTGCATACAAGCAGCTTATCTGTCATATCCCGACTCAGACGGTCAGGATGAACACAAATCACATGCGAAATCTTGCCATCCGCTACATCTTGCCTTAAACGATCCATCTCCGGCCGATTGATATCCTCGCCAGAAACTCCTTTTTCTTTGTATATTTCAATATGATGCAATCCCAGAGAATGAGCTTTATTTATGCACATCTCAATTTGTGATTCGAGACTCGTTCCTTCTGACGCTTGCAACTCGGTCGACACCCGCGCATATACTGCAACCTTCATCCGTAAACCTCCTCCGATGTGATTGTGGATTTCATGTATAAAATGAAAAAACTGGCCAAGCCAGTTCGATTTACTCCACTAATGCTAATTCAATTAGTATGTTCATGACTTTTTCTTTCGCTCGTAGCGCGTTGACCACTTCTTCTTTTGTTTTGGTTTCACACTTATTCACCACATAAAATTCAACACGCTGTTTGCGAGGTTTCATTTTTTTCTGCACCACCCCAAAACAATTTGTATGAAATATATGAGAAGCAGGAGTTGTCTCATAACATTTCTGACTAATCGAAAATTCAGGAGAACTGGAGTCGATCAATACCCAGATTATTATGCCGATCGAGATTTAAGTGACGCATGGCAGATGCGGTCCCGATGCCAATTAGCATCGGCCCAATGTCCACGTTCTCCATTCGATTTGAAAAATCCCCACAACCACCGTTATCATCCACTCTGTGATGTGATATAATAATCAGACATCAGTATTTCTTTCTCCGTTGCTCCCTCCATCATGATCGGAGGGAGCCGTTCTTTTTTCTAAGCTCAATATCGCAGACTTCGCAGTTCGATCGTCCTGACGACGAGCGGCACTTGGTTTGACCGTCCGACCCTTTTTTTCAGGTCCCTGAAAAAGCGGAGCCGAAGGTGGATCCGGACCATCAGTTTTTTCTTTCGTGGCATGGCCGTACTTCAACTCCCTTACGAACTCGGTGGATCGATATCCAGATCGAACTCATACGGATCTTTGAGAGCAACCACATCAAACGGTTCAGGATCACCAAAGCGTCTCATATTCAAATCACCACCTTTCACATTCTTATTATATTGATTCATTATGAATCAACCAATACATTTTTTCTTCATTTCGAGGAAAAAGATGTCCGGGCTTAGGTACATAATAAACGTATCATTGATTGAATGAATAAACATGACAGACACGGATAAAAGGTTATGCTTACATATCATCTAAAGTTACATAAACCATGATCATGGAGAAGGCTGAACAGAACAAAAAAAGCCAGGGTCAGAACAAAATCTCCCTGGCTTTGACAAACTTATGGTTCCACTCTGTTATTTTATGAAAAATATCTGCCTCACACATTTCTCGTAAAAGGATTAGAATTGTTCACTTTCTACAGAAGATCTCCCTTTGCTTTGTAAAGTTTAATTCGCTCTTTTTCACTATTCACCAGTTTGCGGTGTTTTCTTGACAGAAACCAAGTTGCGGGGTGCCACTCGCCCGTATCAGCATAATAGTTGGTGATTTCTATGCCATGGGGCTGAAAGACTTTGGCAAAAGTAAGGTAGGTGCGCAACTGGTGGAATGGAGATGTCACCAAGATCACATGGGATAAATGATATCTTTTCAGCAAATCGAGGACATACTCGGCATTTTCACGAGTGTGCAAAGACTCATCTTCGATTAGAATCGCTTCCGGGGGAACGCCCATAGCCAAAGCTTTGCTGCGCATATAATGCGCTCCCAGATTAACATCCCAGTTCTTGCTTGCGTTCATGATATCTTTTTCCTGAATGCGCCCGTTCTTCGCAGCAGCTTGAAGTTCTTTCAGAGGAATGAGTTTTGGTTTTTCTGTTCCATCTACTTTCGCGCTAAACTTGCCGCTACAGATTAGGTAAGGGGCCCATCCCTGATGATATAAACGGACGGCAGTCGAGATCTTACTGTCCAGAAATTTGATGTTTCCTCGCGTGCCGGCAAAAACCACGATCGCATCGGCTTTTTGCAGGCGATTTCTTAATGCAAATCTTCTTCCTTTCACATAGAAGACAAACCAAGCTACCAACAGACACAACATTAAGGCAACCATGATAAAAAGAAATATTGTTTTCATTTTACTCCTCGAGTACGTCGCTCAAATCGGCAACGACTCGTTCCTTTCTCCATTTAGATTGTTTCAGGTTTCTATACAAGGTTTTGGCCCTACTCATAATCTTACTTGATCCAATTGAGCGTGCAAGCGAAAAAGCATTTTGTATGTTGTCAGTACAAGCATCAAGGATCCCGAGCTCATAATAAGCTTCTGCTTTTTGTACAAGCAATCTTGCACGGCCCCGAAAAAGCGTAGGATCATAATTCGCTAGGCTTTTGTCGAGCTGATCAACAGCGTTTTTATACTCTTGCAAGAACATTGCATAAACTCCCTTTTGTGCTGTAAGGGAAGATATATTGAAGCGTGTTAAGGTTTGTTCAGGAATAACAGTCTGTTGTTCAAAAGCCATCTCTGCGTTCCCGATACTGTACCAACTTTCTTTTGATTGCTGTGTTTTCGCTTGAGCCTCTGTGAAAGCCTGGTAGATATATCCTTCCAACTTGACATATCCAAGGTGTTTGATGATTTCGAGAGCACGCATAAAACAGGTGATGGCCTCTACTGGGCGCTCTTGCTGATTCAGTGTAATCCCTTCACGTACAAGTGAGGAGGCTATTAATTCAGGATTGAACAATCCCTGAGCGATAAGAAACGCTTTTCTGTGTGCCAAATACGCTTCTGAATAGCACATCATATCTCGAAGCACAGACCCTTGCAGCTGATAACCCATTGAAAGTAATGTTAATGCCCGTTCATATAATTCGTTGCCGCGCGATAAATTCGCATAATTCTAAATATGTTGAACCCAATTTTTCAAACCTTGATAAGTCAGATTTGTTCCTCCTGTATGGTACAACGACCAACGAATCTTCATCTCATTCTCGAGAATGGATAAATATTCGTCGCATGAGATCATATGAAATTGTTCTTGATGCAGTAATTGTGGATCAGCAGACTTTCCAGGAGTTGAGTTGCTCAATAAGCCTAATTGTTCAGGTGTCTTTTGCAAGCATCTGCATATCCGCTCTATGCTGTCTACTCTGATCGGTTCCCCGCGTTCAGCTCGTTCAATGGTGGAAAGTGAAAGTTGAGCGAAGTCTGCCAATTGTTGCTGTGTCCAACCCTTCTCCTTCCTTGCAGAGCGCAACAAGGAATTTTTCACCAGCATACCTCCTCTTTGTTCCCTTCTTCAGCACTGGTGAATCCTTCTAGTAACCCGTCAAAAATCAAGGGTAAGTGACGTGTGGTTTGACGGAATTTAATTTGATTTCTCATTTATAATTCTGATTAGCAGCAGAATGATACTTTGCCATTTATGTTGATTCTATGCAGAATCTTGATCTTCTGCACCCAGGAGGGCATTAACATGTTTCGCAAAACGGATCGTGATATAGCCCTGTACAGCCAATATTTAAAGAAACAAATGATCCTTTTATGTCAAATACTTGATCTTGATATTAGCGAAGACATTGGTCCTTTAATTGAACATTTGGTCAAACAAGGTTTATTGGAGAATTGCATGATAAGTTCGAAAAGTTGAGGCGAGTTGGATAACCCAAAGGTTATCCATTTTTTCTTATGGTCAAGATTGGTTGTGCTTATCAACCTTTATTTTTTATGGTCATTGTCCATCCTCTCCAGGATCACTTCAAGCATTTTTGAGACCTTTTCAATTTCTTCTTTGGTCAACTCCCTGCCTTTATACTTCGGACGGATTTTAGGGTTATGAATGAATTCTTCAATCTCTACTTCTGTCATTTCCGATGCTTTTTTTGTTTGTGGAATATTTGTATATCCAAGCAAGAAATCAGTAGAAACTTCAAAAAAGCTGGCCATTTTCCGTATGGTTTCGATATCTGGTTCTCTCTTTCCGTTTTCATAGTTGGAATATGTGCTTCGGGGTATGCCTATTTTTTTTGCACAGGCTTCTTGGGTAAGTCCCTTATTTTTGCGTAGTATGGTTAAGCGTTCTCCTAACAATATCATCACTCTCCGAATTTTGCCTTATATACCTATAATAATGCTTCGTTTTGAATCGGGATATACCTTGATTCGTATCGAAGAAAAAAATGTTGACCGATTCATAACGAAACAATATAATAAAATTAAACGATGCTTCATATCGAGGCACCCGTTCAAGTTTTAAAAAGGAGGTGCAACTATGCATCGGAGGAATTGGCTGATCCAGATCCGATCTAAATCAAAAATGACGCAAAATGAGGTTTCTAAAAAGGCAGGAATCAGCCGAAGTGGATATTCCAATATAGAAATTGGCGCACGTAATCCCAGTGTGGAAAGTGCCCAAAAGATTGCCAAGGTTCTAGGTTCCAACTGGACTATTTTTTTTAAAGCCGATTGCTTCGATATGAAGCAGAAGGATAGTGTTTAACTCATGGCTCTTGATATTACGGATTCTGAACGAAAGCAGAGATTAGAGGAGGTTTGCAACGTGATCACGCAGCATGGATCAGGGATCATCATCTGCCTCCCTAATCAAGAGAGGGGAAGGAAATGGCGGTCTATAGGCAAGTACATGTTTCTTTCTGGCAAGATCCGAAGGTGATTGAGGAGATGACTCCAGAGGACAAATATTTCTATCTCTACTTACTGACGAATCCCTCAACGACTCAAATAGGCGTCTATTCCATAACAAAAAAACAGATGGCTTTCGACATGGGATACTCAATCGAAAGTATCAATTGCTTGTTGGAACGGTTTGAGACCTACCACAAGGTCATCAGATACAACAGGGAAACAAAAGAAATCGCACTGCTCAACTGGGGGAGATACAATTTCAACCGCGAAGGGAAGCCGGTTGAGGATTGTGTCAAAAAAGAACTTAAACAAGTTAAAGACAAGAGTCTGCTGGAACTGGTGATGCAAAAGATTGAGAATGAACGAATTAAGAAATTATTTACGAATGCGCTCAACGATTCGTCAGACGATTCGTCAACGATACGGGGACAAGAAAAAGAAGAAGAAAAAAAGAAAAACAAGAAAAGGAACAATTAAAAGAGACGAAATGCCCCGGAAAACCCAAAGAAGTTCTCTCCTCATTTGATGAGATCACCTCTTTTGTTGAAAGCCAAATGGCTTCCAACCCCTTGCCCGTAAATTTAAAAATCGTAGTCAAATATATTGACACATTAAGGCTGTACAGAAAAACTGGACGGATCTCTGCAAACATCATTAGAAAATTATGGGACAAATGGAAAAATTATCACTCCGATGTTGTTTCTTATTCGATGTGGATTCATGTTGAAAAACATGACGACAAGCCAGAAGAGTACACACTGGGAATAAAGAGATTCGACGGTTGAATCTGATCTTGTTTGGCTGTCCGTTTCATCCGCTACCAGTATGCAACTGCGTCAAGGGAAAGGCTCTTCAAGAGGATCGAGAGAGGGAACTTGCCGAAAAACGGGCCCGGATCCTTCGCCTGTACGTGGATGGTTTGATGGATGATGAGTTAAAACAGGCATCCTTCCAAAACTTTGAACAACGAGCCGGAACAGAAAATGGCCTAAAAATCGCCAAGATGTTTGTTGAGAAGTTCGAGGAGCAGGACGCCGGATTATATTTCTTCGGTCCGGTCGGCAATGGCAAAAGTCACCTGGCCGCCTCTATTCATCATCAACTGCTCCGAAGAGGCTATGCGTCAGTTTTTCTAAACGTAAATCTGCTATTCCGACGCTTGAAAAGCACATTTGGATCAAATAGCCAAAAAACCGATTTCGACTACATTCGGGCGGCTATGAATTGTGAAATTTTGACGCAAGCTCAACGGCTTTTCTAAGCTCTCTTTCCGATGGTGTTGTATAGCGCCGAGTCGTTTCGATGGATTCATGTCCAGCAAGAGCAGCCACGTTTTGAATATCCACGAAATAGTCCAAAAGGAGCCTGCCCTACCCGAAAGCCCCATTTGATCGAATGTTTCGATTGGAGTGGAATTTGATCAAATAAATTCATAGAATAATATAGAAGGAAATAGTTTGGGGGGATTGTGTTTTGTTTAATAAAAACCCTATTCTTAACACTTGGGTTCCGTTGTTTCATCCAAATTTTCCGATTGTATTGTTTTGGTCTCAAAAAAGTGGTTGTACTTCCCTGTTTAATTGGTTTTTTTTTCAATTAGGCTTATTAAAAGAAGCAGAGCGTTCGGGGGGAGTCCACTGGTATAGATATAACTATGTTAATGAAAATAATTATAAAAAGAGGTTAATGAACCAAATAAAAATCAAAGATTGTTATAAATTGGTGAGAAATCCCTATAAAAGATCGGTTAGCGCATTTATTCAGGTATTATCCACTCAAACCGATGAATATCGCAAGATAAATAAATCTTTGTATAATGATGAAAACAGCAACAAAGGGATTTCATTTAAACAATTTATCCATTACATCAAAATAAACTTGCCGGGAGGTTCGATTGATTCCCATTGTTTTCCACAATATTTCGACAACGAGGAAAAATATGTTAAAAATAATTATATTTATTTAGAGGATTTTGATCATCACCTTTCAAAAATCGAACAAAAGTATAAATTGAAAAAGTCCCATTCTTCCCTTTTTAAAAGCCCCCACCATAACTCCCACAGAATGATCGAAAAGGGTTACTTTTCTGAATTTAAATTCACGAGAGAAACCATTCAATCTGGCAAGTTACCGACTTACGAAAGCTTTTATGACGAAGAATTAAAGAACCTGGTTCGTTCTATATACAATAAGGATTTTGAGATTTATGGTTATGATCAAGATTTGTAAATGAATACACCCTCATTCCTTATATACGATGTTAACAGGGGTGTGCGCGGCTTTTATTTATTTATCATATAAATAATTTTTTTAATATTCTACCCAATGAACCCCCGTTTGTCAAGACATTTAAGAAACATTCGAAGTTATAGATTGGCCTTTGGAATTAGAACTGTGGCCCTGCCGCTGGAGAATTTCAAAATGTTGGCCACAGTTCTAATTCCAAAATGGATTCAATGGAACTTGATCTACAACCCCCCCTCATTTTTAACGATTTTTAAAAGTGATGCGCTTACTTATTTCTTTAATGTTTCACTCCGCTCCAAATAATAATAGGTCAGGGATTCACGACCCAAAGAAGAGACCGAACATCAACGCAATCAGACCCAGAGATACAGACAGCTTCTTTACCATCTTCCAAAATTAATGATTTTCCTATTATACACCTTCATTATCTAACGTAGATGAACCGATCTATTGCTTAAAAGGAAATTTATGGTTTCGTTTTTATATGCTCTGTTTTATTTAGGGGGTACCTAGAGTATTTGGAATAATTTTTCGAAGCTCCGAGAGGCGTCTCATCGCCTCTCTTTTTATTATCCAAACACTTTTGATACCGCTTCTTCCAATTCTCTCTCCGTTGGCTTTGCATATCTCCTCGTGACATTAATGTCCGAGTGACCCATCAGTTCCGCAACCGTGGCAATATCCACTCCGTTGGCGACCAGCTCCCTGCCATAAGTATGGTGGTGTCTCTATTTGAAAGAGGGTATCGTTACACAAGTAAACCAAATCAAAAATGAAAAGTATTTCAAAAGAGCGATTCCAATTCATAGGATGAAACGGATATAAGACTACATAGGCTCCTCGATGAGATCTCGAATGAAGAAGTTATGACTGCCCCGACGGAAAAGAAAAGCCCAACCAAGGACACTGATTTGAAGTAGCTGCCCAGGGATTTCGGGCAGCTTATTTCATCAACTCCACCACAAGAGAGATCAAGGCCAAGATGATACCTAACTGCTCCCAAGTCACCGGTTGTCTCATCAAATCCCTCCTTTGGATATAAAAAAGGACGCCCGAGATCGGACGTCCTCATTCCTTATATACGACGCAAAAAGGTGTGCGCGCGCAAAATGACGAAAAAATTCCCCTCACTATTAATACGCTCAGTGAATAAATGAAAAAGGACATAATGAGCAAAAAAACCCCCTCACTTATATATATGGGGAACGGATCGGCTTAAAGCGAGATAAAAATGAAATTTTTTTCATTCCTTATATACGAGATACAGGAGGGTTTTTTTATTGGGGAGAAGGAGCATCCTCGATTTTGACGCTGTTGGAATTCGCTCCTCCTCTTTTGTATAATTTTAATGAATAGTATGAATAGAAGCCTTGAAAGAGGGGATGAATGACAACGGTTTGTATCGTTTTCGTTCGTATTTGCAAGAAAACATCCGCATCCGGCAAAAGAAACGGTACAAGCAAATTCAGCAGTTGTCCCATTCTCAAGCATTCATTCGCTCCATTGTGATGGCGGTAGAGTCCTGGATACTGGGAGAAAAAATTCAATGGGATTTTCAATATGCCAAAACACAAAGTCCCATTGAACGGAAGGTCTATAATGCGCTGAAAAACCAATATACTCTAAAAACACAAGTTCCCTGTGGAAAATACTTCATTGATATTGCCATTCCCAAGTATCGGATCGCCATCGAAACGGATGGACACGATTACCATTCATCCTATCAGCAAAGAGCACATGACCGAAGGAAAGATCAGTTTTTGGAATCTCGAGGATGGAAGGTTTTGCGCTTTACCGGGTCTCAGGTGAACGGGAGACTTCGGTGGGTGCTGGCCCAGGTTCACAAGGCCGTTGAAGCATATCAGCCGCCTTGGTACCAAAGATGGTTCCAATGGTTATGGAGAAAGATCAAACGGGCAAGAAGCTAAGACTTCTTGTCCATTTTCATGGGAGGAGATGGAGCAATGGCCAAAGCAATCGTTTCAATTCTCCTACCGGAGGTGTATTGATTGAGACCAAACCTTGCGCCCTTTGATCCGCTCTCGTCAGCAGAGTAGTTTCAATCCTCCTACCGGAGGTGTAATGATTGGGACGGCGTTCGCTGTACCCTTTAATTTTATTGGGTTTATCCTTTATTTCTGAGCATCTCCTCTATTGGACCAAGTTTCTGACTGTTCAACCGGATCTCTTTCGCCTCAAAAATCCGGTTTCCCCTTTATTTTTGCGGTCTTCGGCATTTCTGAACATCTCTTGGGTCTTTTTCGAAGCTTAAGGTGTTCGCAAATGACAAACATAAAATTCCATTTTTCTTCGGTCGCCTGATGAAACTTAATTTTTACAAAATAGCAACCGATCTTCTTCCACTATTATATCAATTAAAAAAACAATGAAAAGATCAGATTTGTTAGGGCCGTGATGACAAAATGCTTTTCATCCCATAGCCTGTACACTTTTCACTCAACAAAAATCACCGGCTTCCCCTCATTCACAATCCGCTTTTCAATCACCACATTATTCCTTGACGCTTTCACCATCCCCAGCTCAACCCTTGATTTCATCATGATTTTCTTACCTCGGTTTGTGTCTATATCCTTTTCACTATGTGGGCTACAAGCCGAAGGTTGTGCTCGATCAATTTATTTCTCGAATCCGGGTCACCATCCGCCATGCGCCGCAAATGCTCGGCTTCTTCCTCCTCCGTCAGGGGTTGTGGGAAAGCGTTGTTCTTGATATAAGAAATAAAGGCGATTACCTCTTTGATCATCATCGCCACCGCAGTTAACAGCAATCGGCTCCACCTCCACCCGTTCATCAACGCAGACATACCATCTTATGTGAGGCTGGGCTCCGGGGTGATTCTTTTGTCTTTATTCCTTTTCATTTATATGTTGAATGGTTTTTGTCTTATGGCATCTAAATGCAAATCGATATCGAATGGTAAAGGACAGCACGGCGTCATCATGACCAGCAGTAAATTTAGGTCAATATCCGGCGGGTTGCTTTGCGCTCTTCATCAGGTACAACCGGAAAACCCCCATCCTGCGTAAACGCCCAATTCAGCCTGCGGTTCCGCGGTTGCCAGTTTTTCCTTGACCGAAAATCGGACAATAAAAAAACACCACAAATCGTACAGGATACCGCGATTACAAGTCAAACCCAAATGTGTGCCAGAACTGTCCGTTCCTCTCCCGTTGTACTCGCTCCAAAACCCATCAAAAGCTCGTTACTCGCCATGTGTGGGAAAACTCCAAGGAGTGGGTTCGAAAAAACCGTTTAAGTGAAAGAGGAAAACAACTATACAAACGACGTGGCGAAACCATTGAACTCAGCTTTCTGACGCAAAGGAACTTCATGGTCTTCGTTACGTACGCTACAGGGAGCTTGCCAAAGTTAAGGAGCAATGCCTCCTTTGCCGTTACACAAAACATCAAAAAATTGGCCTTGCTCCTCTCGAAGAGAGGAAAAAGCTTTGTGATCTGGCTGATCGATAAATTTATTTTCCTTAATCTGTTTATCTCCCTGAAATATACAACCCCAAGCCCATTTCTTACGGAAAGAGCTTGAGATTTGTCATCAAGCTCGGCCGGAGTATTCTCCAGCTCTTTTTTACGCTCTTGTGGATATTTGCGGGTAGTTAGTGATTGTCCTAACAATACTCTATAAAAAGCAGAATTTTGTATTACTTTATCAAACAAATACAAAAACATCTAAATAAATGTTATAATTCAGATAAAATTATGATGCTTAATAGGAATGAAGATTGCACTCGAATTGAGTGAGGGAGGTTTTAATAAGCTTAATCAGCAATGTGGCATTGGAGATATCTGTAATAAGTTCGTTGTAAAAACTAGCGTATTTGATGAAACAGAATATACGGCTGAGCGTCCTTTGAAGAAAACGGGTACCTAGAGGGGAAGAGAGAGTATGAACAAACGGAATGATCATCAAGATCCGATCCTCGGCAAACTCCAAAACGAAACTTTGGTGATACACGCCGATGATGAGGTGACCAAAGATGGGACGGTGGCTCCGGCGATTTATTACTCAGCCACGTTCCGTGCACAAGATTCCATCGAGTTCGCGGACATGGCGGGAACTCCTCGCCATCCACAGTATTACACCCGTTATGGCAATCCGGTGCATGAGCGCGTAAAGAAGGTGATGGCTGAGCTTGAAGGCACAGAAACCGCACTGGTAACCGGCTCCGGGATGGGGGCGATCGCTACGACCCTTCTATCGCTGGTCAGCGCAGGCGACCATGTGATTGCACAGACGCGGCATTATATGAGTACAGCGAAGATCATGGACGAGATGCTACCGCGATTTGGTGTCGAAGTGACACTAGTTGAGCAAGCAGACGTCTCAGCCTTTGCCGCAGCTATTCGGCCTAATACAAAGCTTATCATGGTGGAGTCGCCGGCCAATCCGACTCTGGTGGTGACTGATCTGGCTGCTGTGGCGGAGTTGGCCCGCCCGCGTGGTATCATCATCGTAGCCGACAATACGTTTGCGTCGCCGATCAATCAGCGTCCTCATGAGCTGGGTGCCGATGTGGTCGTTCACAGCGCAACCAAATATTTAGGGGGACACCATGATTTGACAGCAGGTGTGATCTGCACCAGCGAGGAGTTGGCCGAACGTATTTGGCATACCCATATCTCCATTGGCTCGGTTCTTTCGCCGATGGACGCGTGGTTGCTATTGCGTGGTTTGCGTACGCTTCCGATGCGGATTGAACGCATTAACGCCAATGCCCTCGCTTTGGCAAAGTTTCTGGAGGAGCAGCCGCAGATTGAACGGGTATATTACCCCGGTCTTCCCAGCCATCCCCAACACGAGTTAGCGAAACGCCAGATGAGCGGTTTCGGCGGAATGATCGCCTTTGCAATCAAAGGAGGTTATGAGGCGACTGCGCGTTTCGTTTCTGCACTGAAACTGTCGCTTAACGCAGTCAGCCTGGGCGGGGTCGATTCACTGGTGGTACACACTGCGGCGATGTGGGGTGGAGTGATGAACGAGGAGCAAATGAGGACTGCTGGGATTCCGCCCAATTTCGTGCGCTATTCGGTCGGCATCGAGCATATCGATGATCTGAAAGCGGATGTATTGCAAGCTCTGCAGATGATTTGAGAACACGTTAAGGACTGAACAATTTTGCCATAAAAAGATTATAATGTACAAGGAGGTCGAGCTTTTCCAAGGAGGAAACATATGAATAACTTGATGTCGGGAAAGAACGTAGTAGTTATGGGTGTGGCGAACGAGAGAAGCCTGGCGTGGGGAATTACAAAATCACTACATGAAGCAGGTGCAAATTTAATATTTACATATAGGAAAGAACGTTCTTTCCAGAAGCTTTCTGCATTATTGTCCGAGGCTGAAATCACTCCTCTTCTCACAGTTTCGTGCGACGTCTCCGATGATGCAAGTATTGAAAACGCCTTTCTTGAGATTAAACAAAAAGTAGGGATTATCCATGGTCTTGTTCATTCCATTGCATTTGCAGAAAAGGATGAACTACGTGGCGAATATGTGGACACTTCACGCGAAGGATATCTTTTAGCTCAAAACGCCAGCGCATATTCGCTTGTTGCGGTTGCCAGGGAAGCGAAAAAAATAATGACGGATGGCGGAAGCATTGTTACGCAGTCATATCTCGGTGCCGAACGTGTCGTGAAAAACTATAATGTGATGGGTGTTGCAAAGGCGGCATTGGAGGCAAGTGTAAGGTACTTAGCAGAGGATCTTGGCAAATATAACATTCGGGTTAATGCTGTTTCCTCTGGCCCGATTCGTACTCTTTCCGCAAAAGGCGTTTCAGGATTCAACGATATTTTGGGTACTATTGCGGAAAAGGCCCCACTTAGACGAAACGTTGATCAAAGCGAAGTAGGGGACGCCACATTATTTTTGTTAAGCTCTTTGTCTAGAGGAATAACGGGTGAAGTGCTTCATGTAGATGCAGGATACCATATAATGGGAATGTAGCAGAAAAAGGAGCTTTCCATAAAAGGGAAGCTCCTGAAGCTGTTGACAAAAGAAGGTCAATCGCCTTTTTTGTCGAAATGGGAATAAAAACATTCCGAAGAAAGGCTTCCTACGTTCAGAACCAACGCATCCAGAGAATTTCAACTCGAAACGGTCAACATAGAGAACTTTGTGATCTGGCTGATCGATAAATTTATTTTCCTTAATTTGTTTATCTCCCTGAAATATACAACCCCAAGCCCATTTCTTACGAAAAGAGCTTGAGGTATGTCATCAAGTTCATGTTTTTATTTCTTCACAAAGCTCCCTTCGGTTCTCGGCCGGCTGGATCAGTTCAACCGCACTTCCCCACCCCAAAACCCATTTCTTCATCTCCAACCAGCTGGACACTTTTGAAAATGGAATCTCACCTACAGCCCCTTCTCCCTCAAACGGGATAATCTTCTGTTCAGGATGCCATTGTTTTTCCCGAATTCGCTTAAAAACTTCCTTGTCATAAATCCGAATCACATAGTCATCCTTACTTTTTCCGTGCTCTGCTTCCAACATCTGATTGATATATTGTTGAGCGTGGTTTTTTTTGTAAATCCAAACCTCTTCTTTCATGCCCACACGCGAAGATGAATGAACGGTTCGCATTGGCATAATAGACCGCATACGGGACAAAATAGCGAATATTTTCCTTGTGCTTCAAACACTTCCTGCAGCGAATGATAAAAATGACCTCGGATCTGAGGATTCCGTACTCGCTCACAAAATAGAAATCGGACCATTCCTTCAACCTGCGAACATCTTCCGGATTTAAAACAGAATAGGTGTGTTCCAGAAGTTCGCGATACGCCTTCTCCCCATCTTCCTTCAACAAAGGCTGCACTTGGCGCAAGCTTCAGGGGATAGATTGGCAACTGCCCGCACAAAATTGCCTGCGTAATACCCCCGGCCACGGAGGATGTATTCTTTCTGGTTAACCTTGTTGAGTTTTTCAATCAGATCATTGCGATCCCTTCGTCTCTTCTCTTGAGAAACACCATAACGTTCAGCAGTATCCTTGATCCGGTGGGGACCGGGATCGTGGAGCAACTCAGCGATAATCCCAAGCAAGCGGTCACGATATTTGCTGTGCACTTGGTGAACTTTGGACATGACCCGTTTCCTTTCATGAATGGGGATAGGCTGTCTTTGGTGTATTTATTAATCCATCTTCCTACCGGAGGTGTATTGATTAAGACTATTCCACCATCCCCTACCCGAACCATCGTCGAAGTTTCAATCCTCCTACATGAATCGTATGATATAAACAATTCCGTCTATTTACCCAAGATTTATATCCCGTTCAGCAACGGCCAACTTATCCCCCTCTCCCAAGTCGCTACTTTGAAAAAGATAAACAAACCTAATGTACTCTATCATTTAATTGGCACCAATTATGCGGTCATCACAGACAAAGTGGCTGACAATCAACTTGGCAACGTCACCACTGCCGCCAAAAAAGTCCTCAATCGGCTCCATTTGCCAGCACATGCGAAAGTCAACTTTAATGGAGCAGCTGAACAACAATCACAAATCTTTCCGCAATTTGCAATGGCGCTCTTGATCGCGATGGGAATTGTTTATTTTGTGATGGTCGTAACCTTTGTTGAAGGCCGTTCGCCGTTTGCCATACTATTCTCGTTGCCTATGGCCTTGATCGGAAGTATTCTCGGTTTATTTCTCTCCGGTGAGCTGTTATCCATCCCTTCCCTGATTGGTGCCTTGATGTTGATCGGCATTGTGGTAACCAATGCCATCATCTTGATCGACCGGGCAAAAACGCAGTGGCAACAAGGAAAATCGATTAGAGAAGCCCTGATCGATGCTGGAACTGTCCGCTTCCGTCCCATTTGGATGACTGCCTTATGCACGATGTTTGCCCTGTTGCCCTTAGCCCTTGACTTTGCTGAAGGCGGGCTCATCGTTATCACCGGCGGGCTGTTCAGTTCCCCCCCTGACTTTGCTTGTTGTTCCCGTCATGTTTGAATTGCTAAACAGAAAACAAGTCTCCATATCCAATCAAACAAAGTACACAAATGAGGGATCGGTATGAATAATACCTTGTTGATTGTCGTAATTATACTGGTCATGATCTGGTTGGTGAAACGCCAGTTGCAAGAGCGCCGGATCAAAGTGGTCAATATGTGGATACTGCCGCTGATCATGCTTTATTTAAGCTATAACGTGATGCATAAGGATTTTGTTGCTGACATGTTCCATATACTCGTCATTATGCTCGGATTTGTGATTGGTATCCTGCTTGGCATTTTGCGAGGGGCACTGACTGAAATCCGGGTCGACCCCCATTCCAAAGAAATCATCGCCAAGGGCTCCCTAATTGGGGTGATTGTCTGGCTTATCCTAATTGGCATCAAACTCCTGCTTCGCCAGGAACTTACCGGCATCTGGTCCCATGCAAATCTCATTACTTCTGGACTGCTGGCCCTCTCTTTGGGGACCGTCATCTCCAGAAGAGCCTATATTTTTCGGAAATACAAAAAGCTGAGCAATTGAACCGAACAAAAAGCGCTTGCGCATCCAACCTGGGTGTTCAGGCGTTGTTTCCATTCTTTTATATGAACAGGAACATCAAAACAATTAACTTCATTTCGGATCAAAACCCTTCCCCTATTCTTTCTCAAAGTGACCTTATACTTTGAAATCAGCGGGGCGTGTTTATGGGGGTGTTTTGTTCATTTGAAGCACCGGCAAGCGCATTGGCCGTGGCCAGTCCAAAATCATCATGGCAGTGCATCGAAACGACTACACCGGGAAAAGCCTGTTGACGATACGGGTGAGAAGCGCCACCGATTCCGGCGTGGCCACTCCCACTGTATCGGAAATGCTAATCCGCTTCACGCCCAAGCGGACGGCCCTTCCAAGCACATCTAACAGGAACGGTAAATCCGCCCGAGTCGAATCTTCACCGACAAACGTAACTTCAAATCCTTACTTGATGGCGTATTCCACTTTCCGACTTTTCGTATCCATATGGCCCCTGAAACTTACAAAATCCTTGCTAAAAGTTCCCCTACTTTCTCTGCCATTTCCCGTGGTGGATGAGGCATTCCGTTTTTCAGCCACCATTCCACGACACCCACGTAAGCATTTGCAACAAATTGGGCCACTACATCTGCATTTTGACCGAGATTTTTGCCTTTGGTTATATCAACGTCTTTTTTGAATTCCTCGATATTAAACTGAAGGAACCGGCTGCGAAAATAGGGAGCTCCTTCACTCGCCAGCATCGTCGAGAAAAATAAATAATTCCTTTCAAGATATTCCATGCAGTGTACTGTCGATTCAATCCAATCCAATTCCGCTTCCGACTCACAAATGTTACTCATATTCTTGATATGCTCTTCAATGATCTTATCCAACAGGTCAAATTTATCCAAGTAATGAAGATAAACGGTTGCACGGTTGATATTGGCCCTGTCGGCAATATCCTGAATGGTGATGCGATCGAAATTTTTTTCTGACATCAACTCAAGAAATGCTTTTTTAATCGCTTCTCTGGTTCTGATAATTCTTCTGTCCACTTTTACCATGAAATTGCACCAACACTTTCCCAGGGTGATTGATAATTTTTATCGAATTGTTGTTTAAACAACAAATTGGATCGAATTAACGAGTAATACGCCTTGTTTTGTTTACATTTTTATTATAAATTATTGACATATAATGAATAAACATCATCTGTAGTTTTACATGATAGTGATTTGTACGACAAGATGTAATTGATTCCAGTTGAATAGTTGGAAGCATTCTTTACTTAGAATTTGAAGTAAACATCGCTTCTTTTTACAAGAATATTTAAATTATTGGAGGTTTGCAAATGATCACTGCCAAAGCTCGAGCTGTTTATGGTCCGGACAAACCGTTTCAAGCAGCTGAAATTAAAAGGCGCGATCTTGATTCGCATGATGTCCTGATTGAAATTAAATATGCTGGCATTTGTCATTCCGACATCCACACTGCCCGCGGCGAATGGGGACCTGTAAACTATCCACTCGTTCCCGGACACGAGATTGCGGGCATTGTCACGGATGTAGGAGCTGAGGTCACCAAGTACAAAGTAGGTGACCGGGTAGGGGTCGGATGTATGGTGGACTCCTGCGGAGAGTGTGAGAACTGCCGTAAGGGAGAAGAACAATACTGTCTCAATGGCATGGTTCCTACTTATGCCGGTGTGGATAAATACGGCGAGCCTACTCAAGGCGGATATTCCACCCACATTGTCGTAAAGGAAGACTTCGTAGTAAAAATTCCTGACAACATTGAGCTTGACGTTGCAGCACCATTACTTTGCGCCGGTATTACAACCTATTCGCCGCTAAAACGCTGGGGTGCCGGATCAGGTAAAAAAGTGGCCATTGTCGGTATGGGCGGTCTTGGTCATATGGCAGTTCAAATTGCACATGCCATGGGGGCCGAGGTTACCGTTCTGTCGCAAACATTGAAGAAAAAAGAAGATGGCCTGAAATTAGGCGCAGATCATTATTACGCTACAAGCGATCCGGAAACATTCGAGAAACTGGCCGGAACATTTGATTTAATTCTTAACACGGTAAGTGCAAAAATCGATCTGAATGCGTACTTGTCACTGCTCACTCTGGATGGCACGCTGGTTAACGTTGGTGCTCCCGCGGAACCGTTGTCACTAAACGTAATGTCTCTCATCGGTCAACGCCGTTCATTTGCAGGTTCACTGATTGGAGGAATCCGGGAGACGCAGGAAATGCTCGAGTTCTGCGCAAAACACAATGTAGTTCCTAAGATTGAAGTCATTTCAGCCGACCAAATTGATGAAGCCTACGAACGCGTATTGGCTTCAAATGTGAAATATCGCTTCGTGATTGACACCAGCACCATGTAAGTTGCTTCAATATGAAGTCCCAACGGAATTAAATACTAAAGGAAATTTGAGGCGGTCTTTAGGAAACCGCCTCTTTTTTCATTCATCTTTTACTGCGATGGTGGATGGCGCACAGTGCACCCCTCATAAAAAACTGAGTCAGACTTCTTCCGCGTCATGATCAAAAGGGGAATGAAAAAAGCGCATAAAAAAAGAGACACACAGTCCCCCATTTTACGAAACGGCCAGGAATGCGAACATAAGTTCCTTGATGGAGGCGAACCCAACCCGATTGCCCTGCACACAGGCAAAGACTGACAGACAACCAACCACGCTTCGTTTTTCATATCCCAACCGATCGGTGACCCGTTGGACAGTATGGTTTCATACCAAAGGACGATTCATCAATCTGGTCAATGGGAAAGAGAAACGATGAATGCTTACGGGATCAAGAAAAAGAAGCAAGGCCTTTTTATAAAGATGGCGACGATTTAAAGGAACCTTTGGATTTGGGGTAAAATCATGACAGGTAAACACGATGCTGTAAAAGAGGAGTGAACTTTATGAAAGAATTTATTGAGTTGATCCAAAACTCCAACCATCTGGTTGCCCTTACTGGTGCGGGTATGTCGACAGAAAGCGGCCTTCCCGATTTTCGTTCACAAGGCGGGCTTTGGTGCGGAAGAGATCCTTACGAAATCGCCAGTCCGCAAGCGATCGGAACAGATGACTTTTTTGAATTCTACCAAATGCGCATTGAAGACCTATTGAAACATAAACCCAATATTGGTCATTATGTGCTCACTAAACTGGAGAAGGAAGGAATTTTAAAAGCGCTTCTTACGCAAAATATCGATGGTTTCCATCAACTGTCAGGAACGCAGAGGGTTATCGAAGTACATGGTCATATGCGCTATCTGGTCTGCTCCCGCTGTGGAAAAGAGTATCCCGCCACTGCTTATCGCCAATGCACTTATTATTGTACAGATGAGAATTGTAAAGCGCCGATTCGTCCGCCAATCGTTCTGTTCGGCGAACCACTGGACTCAGATGCTTGGGATTCAGCCGTTCAAGAAGTAGAACAAGCAGATACGGTACTGGTAATGGGCACTTCTCTTCAAGTTTATCCTTTTGCCGGATTGGTGGAGTTAGCACATGAAACAGGTTCAAAAATCATGATCATCAACAAAACTTCCACTCCTTTGGATTATTTGGCCGATCATGTCATTCATGAGAGCATCAGCAAAATATTAAGTGAAATTGCAACATCCATATTCGGAAACGATTGGTTTGCGCACTTGAAGGAACACAATCAGGTGTAAACCTCAAATTCATAATAACACCGCCATGCAACTTAAGGCCGAAGCCAAAGCCCCCCGTTCTGACTTTGGCCATTTCCGCTTTAAAAGCGAATTGTAAGAATATGAAAAGAGGGGAACGGGCTCGGTCAGTCTTCGATTGCTTGGTAAACCATAGTCCAGAAGTCGTGGATCAGCCGCGCTGAATCCGGGGTGGACATCCCGACCTGGGTGAGCAGGATTCCGATGAGCTGTTTGTCCGGGTCAGCGTACGCCGAGGTGCCGGTACCACCGTCCCAGCCAAACTGACCGATGGACGCGTAGTCGCCACGATAGGTGCGCACCGCCATCCCGAAGCCCCAGCCGCCATGCTGCCCTTGGCCGAACGATACATGTACGTTGTTTTTGGCCAGTGCGTCTCGGGCAGCTTGTTGCTCGGGTGTGAGGCGGTTGGTGGTCATCAGCTGGACGGCAGGCCGGGACAGGATCCGTTTGGTCCCGTGCATTCCGTGATTCAGCAGCATCTGGAAGTACGAATGATAATCGTCGACGGTGGAGACCAACCCACTGCCGCCTGACTGGAACGCCAGAGGCTGGCTGTATTGTCCGCCTGCAGCTTCGTCCCATACGATAAACTCTCCGGTCTGCGGATCAGGGCTGTAGGCGGTTGGCAACCTGTCAATCTTGTTGGAGGGCACATAGAAACCAGTGTCCTTCATCCCCAATGGATCGAAGATCCGTTCGTGCAGGAACGTAGCGAATGGCTGCCCTGTTACCCTGGCGACAAGTACGCCGAGTACATCGTGACTGATGTGGTACTGCCAGCGCTCTCCAGGCTGGTACATTAGCGGAAGCATTCCAAGGCGGCGCATCCACTCGTCCGGCTCAGGATAATCTGTCATTCTTTGAGGGAATATACCATGCTCAAAAACTGCAGCCATGATTGGAAAGTCTAGCGACGTCAAATCCATTCCAAGCCCGAACGTAGAGGTCAACAGATCCCGTACGGTTATCGGTCTTCGCGCAGGCACGGTTTCGTCGAGCGGGCCATCGACTCGCTTCAGCACCTGCCGGTTGGCGAGTTCAGGCAGCCACTGCTCTACTGGATCATCCAGCCGCAGCTTGCACTCGTCGAGCAGGACCATCGCCGCTGCCATCGTAACCGGCTTGGATGTCGAGGCCATCCGGAAGATCGTGTCCCGGCGCATCGGCGCGCCACCGTCATGGCGCATTGTCCCGATCGCTTCGACGTGAGTCTCACCGCACCGGCTGACCAGGGCGACAAGTCCAGGAATCTTCCCGGACTCGACATGCCGTTCCAGCACGTCACGCATTCTACGCAACCCTGCTTTGGAGAATCCTCTGCTTTTTTGTCCCATCATGAATCTCTCCTTTGTTCTGTCTTTGCGAAAGCTCTGCTTCAGCTATGGGGATGAGAGCGAGCGTCAGGCGAGGGAAGAGGATTTTTACCCCTCTCGCAAGCCTGGAAGACCTTTGTTCGAATAGTAGTAGTTCTTTGAAAACCGAATGCAGGAAACGATCTGCAACGTAAAATCTTCAACTTAATCTTTGACCCCAAAAAGCCTATTCCCCTCTACCGAGCTTTTTACGAATGTTCTCGTTCAATTGTTCTTTTCTTTTTCCGTTCCAAGTTTGCCCTTGAAGCTCATGCAACAGATCATCGCAAAAACCACCGACATCCTGCCCCACTACATCAAGTACATCCATTCCCTCTTGTGCTTTTGATTCAAAAAATTCCAGTACATCTTGTAGCACTTTAAACATGAACATGGCAGAGTCATGATCGGCTGCAGAAGTCCATAAGAAATTCTCAATCTCATTCATCACGATCTGATAATCCCTTGGCAGAGAATTAATCCGTTTTTTGTAACGTCTATATTCCGCTTTTTCTTGTTTCCATCTTTGTAAAATCGAAAAAATATTAATTTCCATCTTTATTCTCCTTTAATTCATTTATTTTTGATGCGATAAAATCCCATTTACGCCAAAAGGTTTGGAGTTGATTTCGCCCCGCCTCATTGAGTGTGTAGAACTTTCGTGGCGGTCCGATTTTAGAAGGCTTCTTCTGAATGTTGACTAATTTGTTCTTTTCTAGCCTCAGTAAAATCGTGTATACCGTTCCTTCAACAACATCTTCAAAACCTAGGGAATTCAACTTTTTCACGATCTCGTAGCCATAAGTTTCTTTCCGGCTGATGATTTCGAGTACACAACCCTCCAAAATACCCTTTAGCATCTCGGTCAAATCTTCCAAAGCGAGCATCCCCTCTACTTTGTAACACTTAGTACATCTATATAGTATTACTAGGTAGATGGTAGTGTCAATATCCTGATTTATTTTTTCCTGAAAATGTGAAAAATTTGGGGGGGGTAGAAGCAGCGAACACCGAAAACAACGGATGGGCTGATTGCTGATCCGGGATGTCCTGACCAGTAATACAGCCCCGAGGAAACCGTTTCACATGGAAATGTGCTACCATTCCTGTAATTTTTCGACTTCGGTCTCCTGCGCTTTTAATTCTTTATTGATCACACTTAAATCCTGGATCATCTCTTCTTCTGAATACAGTTCACGTAACAACTCCCCTACGAACGCGGTGGATCGATATCCAGGTCGAACTCATACGGATCTTTAAGCGCAACCACATCAAACGGCTCGGGTTCACCAAAACGTCTCATATGCGAATCGCCACCTTTCACAAACCTTTTTTCTTCATTTTGAAGAAAACGTATACGCATCATTGATTGAATCAGTAAACATGCCAGACACAGATAAAAGATTATGCTAATGGGCTTGTACATATCTCCGAAAGTTACATAAACCGTGTTCATGGAGAAAGCTGAACCGAACAAAAAAGCCAGGGTCAGAACAAAATCTCCCCGGCTTTTACAAACTTATGGTTTTCCCCTTTTGTTTTATGGAAATTTGTGCCCACAGATTAACATTCCAGTTCCTGCTTGCGTTCAATGATATCTTCGTCCTGAATTCGCCCGGTCTTTGCAGCAGCTTGAAGCCCCTTCGGAGGAATGCGTTTCGTTTTTTCTGTTGATGATGTTCCAATCCTCCTGCCCGAGGTGTATGGATTGAGACGGCGTTCGCTGAAACCTTCAACGTCTTTGGCTCTCTCTAGGGCTTTCCGAACATCTCCTTGTCATAACAGGAAATTCGGCTATCCAGACCCCCTGGCAATCATTTTCTGCAGGTGATTTTTCTTATCCCATGCGGGTTTTGGGATTTCCGAACAACTCCGGGGATTTTTTCGAAGCCCTCCTGTGTTCGGAAATGTGTCGCTTCTCCAAGGGATCCAGCATGGTTTGTCCCAATCCCCACGCAGTCTTGTAGCCAAACCCCATCAGTGCCCCATAGGAAATCAATTTCCAAACCATTTGCTGCTTTTCCTTTGGCAAAGCCTTAATATTCATGGCTATTTTCCCCTTGAATCCGATGACGTTAAATTCTCCGAAATGAACCCGCTCGGTGGCCACCTCCACCTGCTCGATCCGGATCAGATGAACCAGCGGTTCAAGATCCCCCCAGTCAACCGGTTCCCCGCTGAAAATCTCATACGCTTTGGCTGCGCTGGACAATAAGCGTTTCAGTTCAGGAAGGGGATAATAGTTCCCTCTTTGATAAAAGGTGGTCGGAGTCAAAAAATGCAGGGTGAAATTGGGTGAAAACTTCTCCTCTATGAAAGAACGGGAGTATGTTTGGCAATGAAACTCCTGAACGATTCCTTTCCAATCAATCAAGTCAATTTCCGGATGAAGCAACAAATGCTGTTGGATACAAGAAATCAGTTCCCGATTCGGCGTGTTAATCCACATCTCCCCTTTCTTCAACAACAGATGGGTCGAAAATACCTGCCGTTTCTTTCTGTCATGAAGAAGTTGAGACAAAACGGGAGACTGGCTTTGGATTGACCTCAGTACAAACGCATGGAATCGCTTTGACAACACTCCAACTGTATTCCGGTGATATGGCGAGTCTGCCATCAAGCGTAAACGATACATGGAATCCTCCTGTAAAATCGGACTTCTCCTTTCATGAATGGAGATAGGCTTTCATTGGTGTTTTTATTAATCTTCTTCTATCAGAAGTGCCGAAGTTCGCCAGAAAGTTTCATCCTCCTGCCGGAGGTGTATGGATTGAGACATTGACCCAACTTACAATGCGCCCATCCAGCTTGCGTTTCAATCCTCCTGCCTGAGGTGTATGGATTGAGAAGGCGTTCGCTGTACCCCTTAATTTTATTGGGTTTATCCTTTATTTTCCGAGCATCTCCTCTATTGGACCAAGTTTCTGACTGTTCAACCGGATCTCTTTCTCATCAAAAATCCGGTTTCCCCTTTATTTTTGTGGTCTTCGGCATTTCCGAACATCTCTTGGGTCTTTTTTGAAGCTCAGGGTGTTCGCCAATGACAAACATGAAATTCCATTTTTTCTTCGGTTGACCGATGAAATTTAAGGTTTACAAAATAGCAACCAATCTTCTTCCACTATTATATCAATTAAAAAAACAATGAAAAGATCGGATTTTGTTAACACCATGATGACAAAATCCTTTTCATCCCATAGCCTGTTCGCTTTTCACTCCATAAAAATCACCGGTTTCCCCTCATTCACCATCCGCTTTTCAACTGCAACATGTTTTTCTGAAGTTTTCACGATCCCCGGCTCAACCCTTGATTTCATATGGAAACAAGCTGTCAATATTCCTGCGGGATTCAATGCGTCACTTCACCACCGGACGGGAATTGTATATCCAATTTTTGCATAAGTTTCTACCTGATAAACTTGATTACAAAACAAATTCCTGTTTTTTCCTTTATGAAATAAATAAAATGCAAACAAAATGGTAATTTTTCGAGTAAAACCCGATCTATTTCATCTTTATTGATAAAATGATAGGGTAATAGAAATGGGTGAATCAGATCAATTACATACCAACAGGAAAGAGGAGATGGTTGATGAAGAGAAAACTGATCATATCCGTGCTGACGGTCTGCCTGACGATCAGTCTGACTCCCGGACCTTTGGAAAAAACCATCCCGACTGCATACGCGACCTCCAAAGCGGAGGAAGGCAAACAAAAACTGAAAGATATTAAATCAAAGCAGAGTGAATCCAAAGCGGAAATCGCCAAAGTCCAAAAACTGATCGACGAGAAGCAAAAGGGGATTCATGAAATTGAAGCAAGAGCAGGCGCTTTGAATGATCAGATCGCCAAATTGAACAAAAACATCGAAGCAAACAAAAAAGTGTTGGAACAATCACGGCAATCCTTGGGAAATAAGCTGAAACGGATCTATTTGCAAGGGAGCAACAGTTATATGGCCCAGCTCTTTGCAGCCGATTCGTTCAGTGACTTCCTCAAACGATACGAGGTATTGCGTTTGATTGTCGAAAGTGATTACCAGGTGTTTAACGAATATATGACTGTGCAAAAAAATCTGGAGAAACAGCAAGCTGAATTGAACGAGAAACAAAAAAGCCTGGCTGCGGAAATGGAAAAGGCAAATGAAGCAGTCAAGCAATATGAAGCTGAGCTGGACAAACACAAAAGCGAATTGGAAGAATATGAAAAGCAAGAAAATGCCGTTTTGAAACAATATGCCGGTTACTTTAACTCAGGCAGCGGCCAATTGGGCTGGCCGACTACACCGGGTATGGTGTACTGGAATTATATGCAGTTCCGCGGGAATCACTATCATAAAGGAGACGATTTTCCGCGTCCGAAAGGAACCCCCATTTTCGCTGCGGAAAGTGGTACAGTTTTGAGGGTAAGTACTTCCGACCCGGACGGTTACGGGGTGTATATTGATATACAACATCCAAATGGGTTGCAAACACGGTACGCCCATATGTTTTTAAGCACTGTAACCGTTCATGCCGGTCAGCATGTAAGCCGCGGCCAAAAAATCGCCGAGGTGGGCAACAACGGACGATTTATTGGAGCGACCGGTTATCACTTGCATTTTGAGGTTTGGAAAAACGGGCATACTGTCAATCCCAAACCTTATTTGCAATAACCCACCCCCTTTTGTTCTCAGGCATTTTGGACAAATGAAAAGCGATGCAAAGGCTGCAGGTTCTTACTTGCGGCCTTTTTTTATCTGATCACGCTCATTTGAAATTCCGACCTGTCCATACGATTCCAAGATCGAATTTGTCACTGGTTGACCATTCCGCTCCCGGTCATACAATTCAAAAGTAAATTCCGTCGTATAGTTATGATTTGTTTTCTTGTCCGGTTTCTTCATTGGAAATGACCTCTCTTTAAAAGTTTTGATCTATTATGCCTTTCATCTCTCTCATTTACTCTGGTAAATTTTATGCTTAACCAAACCGGAGCCGGATTCGGATTGGGCCGTAATTTGGGAAAATCACTTGGTTCCTTTGCCGGTAGACGACCATACAATGATCATGCAAACATACAAAGGAGTGGTTTGATGGATTACGCTTACTGGATATCGCAGTACCCCATGCCCCCCGGGTATCCAACTCCCGGTTATCCTTGGTCTCCGGGGTATCCATTCTATCCAATGACTCCCGGATACCCTTATTCACCTTGGCGTCGTCAGCGAAGATATAATCGGTATCCATACAGATATCCGTATGGGGGCCCGCGCAGTTACGGTTGGGGAGAAAGCTCTGGCAGTTTCTGAATAAATCGATGAGGTAAAGCCAAAGCCCGATTTTTACCCGCTTTGGGGAAAGATCGGGTATTTTGAATCATTTTTGATGAGATGTGGTAACTGAAGTACGCAAAGTTGGTGAAAGAACGCAGAAATGGTCAAGGGGTACCGGAAACTCTTTCGGATACGGGAAGCGAAATCGGGAAGTTTAAACGAGAAGAAGGGGAAAGCAGTTTGCAATTAATGCAGATGCCTCAACGCAAATGTATTCGGAAGACAACTTGAGTTAACTTCCGTCAAATGACGAACCCGTCTGGACACGTGATATGTCAAACCTCATCCTTTCGGTTTCTGATCTCGGAGCCGCTCCCTCTCAAATCGGAGGGAGCATTTATTTGATTCTATCTTGTATTTTTTTCTTTTAACTCCAAATAAACGGCCGCCATATCTAATTTTGCTTTTCCATTTTCTTTTGCAGAACGATAAGTAATATTTGTTGCTTCAGCAAGCGGCAATGTTATGTTCATCCGATCAGCTTCAGCTTTGATCAGTCCTAAATCTTTGGACATGAGTTCCACCATAAATGCAGAAGGGAATTCCTCATTGCGGTACATATCTTTCTTGCCTTGGAATAGCGCAGTATTCAATGCGGACTGGGAGATCATATCCAATACTTTCTCTTTATCCAATCCTGATTTCTCTGCAAATACTAAGGTTTCCCCGATACCTTGTCCGATCACGCCCAGTAACAAATTAATCGCCAATTTTGCCGAACTGCCTTTTCCGCTAGAACCAAAATATATGGTTTTCTTACCTAAAATATTAAAATAAGGCTGGCAAATTTCGATCGCCTGCTGATCCCCTCCCGCAATTATCACTAATTGGCCTGCTTTTGCAACTCCCACTGAACCGGACACGGGTGCATCCAGGTACACGCCGCCCCTTTTTGATACCATGCTCGCAAAGGACATGGTATCTTCCGGGGAAATTGTACTCATGTCCACGACCACTTTACCTGGCCTCATGGCTGCCAAAACTCCATTTTCCTGGGTTAATACAGCCCGAACCGCATTTGAGTCTGACAGCATCATGAAAATAATATCCGATTGCTCCACGATTTCTTTCGGTGAATTCAGCCGGGTTGCTCCCGATTCTGTCAAAGGCGTTGTTTTTTCCCGGGAACGATTATAAACATTCACCTTGCATCCTGCTTGCAAAAGATTCATGGCCATCGGTGCTCCCATATGACCCAATCCAATCCATCCCAATGTATGCATTTCCATACCACCTGTCTTTCAAAGTTACAAGTGTATTATCAGGGAAGTGCAACATACATGCAATATCTGCAACTGTATGATTCTGCCTGTTCAAAAATCAAGTGTCCATTTCGGCCCATTTCATCATGGTCCATGTATGATCACGGACATGATGAGGTAACATGGGATATATCCCTATTATGTATCGGCGTGACGGACCTTAGTCTCCTGACCCGCCGGGGATTACAAGGCAGGAAGGCCTCTTCAATCAAATCCATAAATGGTGGATGATTGTTCGCAAAATAAGAATAGAAAGCATGGATCGAAAAGAGAAAAATTATTTTTGCCGAAAAAGGGGAAAGGAAGAAAAGCTTATCCATGGAGATGACAGGGTTGGAAAGTCAGAGGAGGAAATTGAGAGATTCATGGATCACGGGTCAAACCATCCGGGTCAACAGAGGTTTTATCTAAGAAGCAGCCGTGCCCTTTCTGGCCACTCCTGTTAACCGACATAAAAAAGCCGGTTTCTTCAGATCGGAACAACCGAAAGAAGAATAACCAGCCAAGACGGTTCCCATGTGACAGGCGGACATTGACTTTTACAAAAATGCATGAATCAAAAACAAAACAGCGAAAGCCAATCCTAACCGCAAATGCCATTTTCGATCCAATCTTCGATACCGAAACAAGCCGGAAACGGGCACAGGCAGCAAAGCGAACAATGCAAGCAACCCGCTGAGATTGTTGAAATCGAACCGAAAACCATAAAGAAAAGCTCCCACCACATGAAGAATGATCAGCCCCATTGCAATGATCGCAACAGGCGTATGCAAACTTCGAGCCACGCGAGACATGGATATCACCCATTTTTTAAGAAAACCCCAACGTTCTGCCAATCGTTTTTGCAGGATGAAAAGACAAACATAATAAGCTAAAACAATAAAAAGCGCAATTCTCGCCAACGAACCGAAATTCTTAAATGAAGATTTAAATTGAAGGGTATGCAAGGCATACAGGGAAATATGAGCTATTCTCCACAGCCCGATAAAGACAATGGCCGCAGCGAACCCCAGTGCGGCATATACCCATTTGCGTTCCTTCTTGTTTTGTATCCAATGTTTTTTTATCATTTGCTGCATTCTTTTTCACCTTTCTTTATTATTTCTCAAATAGGAAACTAATCCATCACGTGATCCGATTAATCAGTTTTCGGAACCAATAAAAAAAGACTTCCCAGTGGGAAGAAAAGTTCAGATAAGAAATATTTTTTCACCGTTGGGTCATGCCGGAGTTTCGAACGATTTTGCAAGGGGTTATCCAAAAGGAAGGGATTGGTCAGTCGTACATGGCGTTTCGATCACTTTGAACAGTTTAAACATTCTTCATCCATTGCCGATTTACAACAATGATTTCCAATTAAACAGGTACAAAAAAAGAGAACAAAAGATCGTTGCGTATTCACTCCCACGTCTGACGCCCTCTCTCATCCCCATGGCTGAAGCCAGAGGTCAGAGGTCTTCCGGGCACGCAAAGAATAATTATGAAAGGAGTCCGGTTATTCCGGACTCCTTTCATAAACAACAAAATCATGAGGAATCTGATTTTCCTCATCCACTGATCCTGGCTTTCTTTCAATTTCTTTAAAATCAAGGTGTTTGAATTCCGGGAAAAACGTATCACAGTCAAAAGTGTCATGTATCTCCGTGGCATAGATCCGTTTTACGTGCGGAAGAAAGAGTTCAAAGATCTTTTGTCCGCCGATGATAAACATATCTTCCTGGTTATTCATGTTGAGAATGGGTTCCGGATCTTTGAATATCGTAATGTTTTGTTGCTTCAATGGATCATGTTCCACATTACCCCAGCTTGAGGTAAGTACGATATTTGCTCTTCCTTCCAGAGGTTGGCCAATTGACTCGTACGTTTTTCTTCCCATTATAACCGTCTTCCCGAGAGTCATTTGTTGAAAGTGCTTCAGATCATCCGGAATGTTCCAAGGCAATTTGTTGTCTTTGCCAATTCCCCTGTTCTGATCATAAGCTACGATAATATTAAACACAAAACCACTCCAATCAAAATAACGACATTCAGCCAATCTTCTCTCTCCGTGATTATAATCAATAAGTCCGAGATCATCAATTTGGAAACGGTGGAAATAAATTACATTAAGTCTTTCAACAATTTGTACTTATCGTAAACAAGCTTCGCTCCCGGGCCATCGGTCTGCAAAGATTGGCTGGTTCTGCATCGGTTTGCCGGATGAATCCAATGCTACAAAGCATCATCCTGAATCAGTTGTTTCAACGCATTTTTAATATCGCCATGGAATGTGCCTCCGTGATAACAGATCAGATGATCAATGTCGTAGTCAAGCAATCGCCGGACAGAACGCAGCGCTTCTTCCATATCCAACGTGTACTGCGGATTTGCAATGTTCAGCCTTCCGTGTTCCACCACAACGGCGTCTCCGGCGATCATCGTTTTGCTGAACAGCAAATACAGCGAGATATGCCCCGGCATGTGACCCGGCGTATGGACAATCTCAATGCCGCCGCACCAGGGCAATCGCTCACCAGCCACGACCGTACGGTCAACTGTTGCCGGCTCATAAGTTTGCAAAAAGGAAATGAATCGTTCAGCATCAGCCTTCTCTTCATTTTTGATAACGGCAAGCATGGCTTCTGCTTGTTCGAGTCGCAGAGACTTTTTCTTTCCTTCGATGTAAGGCCGTTCCAGTTCATGCGCAATAATTTCAATGTGCGGATACTTTTTCTTCAGACCGGACAATGCCCCCGCATGATCAAGATCATGATGTGTCACAATGACCCTGGTCAGGCCCGATAACGAAACACCGGCTTGTTCCGCCGCCTTTTCAAGATGATCCCCGGAATTTGGATACCCGCAATCAATCAGAATCATTTCATGCTCATCCTGAATCAGAACCGGTGTATAAACTTGCTTCAGTCCGTCATTTTCAAATTCGATCTCAAGCAAATGGACTTGATGCATCCTGACTCCCTCCGACCTGAGAACTTGGCAAGACCCGCTTTTCTTGCTTCAGCCTCTTAAACATTCCCACCCTTTTTATTAAAACAAACCTGACATTTAAATATTCTCTTTAAATCCATATTAAGGATATTCAAGATCCATATCATCTCCCCCTTTTGGTAGCCGAAGTCCATCCGTCCGGCCCGCGAAGCAAAATTCGATCGAATCACTTTCTGAGGCGTATGGAGATATGTCATCGGAAATAAAAAAGCATCCGGATAAATGTTGCGATCCCGGATGCTTTTTTAACGCTTCTATTTGAACAACATCTTCTTTTTTTCCCACAGCCAGGTAGTCAGAAGTCCCAAAGCCAGCCAATAAAGCCCCAGGAAAATGAAAAAACCGATCAGGGGAAAATTGAGCAGAGCCACGATCAATACCGACCCGATCGCTGCATTTAACCATGGTTGCCGTTCATGTGCAGACGGAAACTGCCCCCCGATCATCATGGAAACGGCAGTCAAACCGATCACCGTAAAAACGATGACCAAAAGGAACAAAGCCAGCGCGAGCGGCAGTCCGATGATACTGAGGATAAGCACGCTTCCCACGGCAACAAGCAGGAGACCGGCAGCAAATCCGATCAGCATCAGCCTCTTAAAATCCAGCCGGATGGGCTGAATAAACGCTTCCATCCTCTTTTGCCAAAATACCGCGGCACCGACGGAGAGAAGGATGAGGACCAAGCTCAGTGACAATTGGAAAAACCATAAGCCAAACAGGGTGGTGCCGGTGATCAGCAAACTGTTCACAATCTGGTTGTTCGTCCCGATGTGAAATAAACTGTCAGTGGTAATCGTTCCCGGCTCTTGTGTGACAGAACCGCCGATTACCAAGATGAAATCCCGTACCCGGGCACTTTTTTGAAGATGGAGGTTGCCGCCGATGACGACTACCTCATGCACTCTTCCGGCAATGGTCACATTTCCGCCAAGGTCGACCACGTGTTCAATCGACTCCTGCGGTCCGATCGTGATATTATCATCGGAGAAAAGTGTATTTCCCGGTTGAAAAACCGGATGGAGTGCGTTCGCGCTGGCCGGCAGAGCCCACACCAGAATACATAGACAGAGGGACAACAACAGAAGCACTTTTTGTTTCATGACCATAGTTCCACCTTTTTCGAGCTTAACAGTTGCCACAGACACCATCCGAAAAGCGGGATGACCAGCAAGGAAGTGACGGAAACAATGGTTCCAATATAGGGGAGAGCCGTAATCAACGTCAACACCGCATGCGACAAGCCCACGAAAAAGCTGAGGAATTGAAAGGACAACAGAAACGCAAATGCTGACATCAGCACGCCGTCGGCGATAAACAAAAGCAAGATGCTGGCAATCACACCCCGTTGCAACGCCCGATTGGAAAACAGGGACGGTCTTCTTCTTGTATCTTCCCTGCTGATCATGACCTGCTCCCGCTGATCAATGGTCAACATGACCTTATTGGTAAAAGCTTCCGGAATCTCGATCTCTTCCAGAGACTGCGCCAAAAGCATTTTCATCTCCATTAACCGATCTAGAGCATCCCGGCAATCGGAGCATGTTTGCAGATGTTTCTCCACTTCTTCTTTTTCGCTTGCTGGCAGTTCATGATCCATATAAGCAGAGAGCATCTCTTTCACATGATTCACTTTAAACCCCCCTCTTTTTCCAATTCCGCGCGTAAAGCAAGGCGCGCGTTATGTATGCGAGACTTGACGGTCCCTTCCGGAACACCGATGATTTCGCTGATCTCCCGATAGGACAAGCCCTGAATCTCCCTCAACACCAGAATCGTACGGTGCTCCAGAGTCAACCTTTGGAGGGCGCATTTTAAATCGAGCTGCACTTGTTTCTGCTCAATCTGGTTTCCCGAATGACTGATCCGGTCTCTCTGTTCATGAATCCATTCCCTGATCACCCGCCTCTGTTTTTCTCTTTGTTTGATCCGGTCTTGACACAGATTATAAACGATCCGGCTTAACCAAGCTGTAAACGCATAGGCGCTTTCCAGTTGATTCATGGAAAAAAAGGCCTTAATAAAAGCTTCTTGTGCAATGTCTTCCGCATCTTCCCTATCCTTAAGCATAGCATAGGCCTGATAAAAAACCTGACGCTTATATCGGTCCACCAGCCGGGCAAATGCCTGTTTATCTCCCTGTTTCACCTGTTTGATAAGTTGGGTTAAACTTTGATCCACCACACTCCCTCCACTCTTGCCTCCATTCCCGTTCCGGTCATCCTTTTCTTTTAACGTAAAGACAGTACGTCAAGCAAAAAAGTTCACACTGGCAACTCACCTGGCAAAAAAAAGGATCTACGAGAATTATCCCCTGCAAATCCGTACTGCATGAATACCACCCAGGTACACAGACCGGCACAACCGGGAGATAAAAGTTCCCGGTACACTCAAGTCTCCTTGAAAATCTTGGGGAATCAGGAGAAAAGCGCGCACCATGACCGGACTGCAATGCACTTCACGGAAAAAGCCTGGTTCAAATCCAGAACCAGGCCGTTGACATCCCGTTTTTGATCAGGCTGCTTCTTCTTTTTCTTTTACCATTGAAGGAAGATAACGTTTGACCAGTTTGGTTCCCGCCTGATGGACGATAATCGCACTCACAACGCCGACTGCCAGACCTCCCAGAACATCCGTCGGATAATGATGTCCTACATAAATGCGGGAGAACCCGATCAGCAAAGCCAACAGAAACATAGGCACCCCAGCTTTTCTGCTAAAGAACCAAAGCGCCATCGCAATCGCCACCGCTCCGGCCGTATGGTCGCTGGGAAAAGAGGCGTTGGGATCGTGAGGCAATAACAAATGGACATGGTGAGTGACAAACGGACGCGGCCGATTATATAGAACTCCGATTAAAAAATTCACCGCCATCGCCACACAGGGTGACACAAAACCAAATACGGCGGCCAGGCGCGTAGCGGGACGAAGTGCCATGATCATGACGACGAGCACACAAACGTAGGGACCATAAGAGCTGAGCGCCTCAAAAACATGGTCCTGCACTGCGTTATGCCCCGCCAATCCATTGATATATTGAAACAGTCTGTAATCCAAAGCCAACCTCTCCTTCTTTTTTCTTTCCGTTTGTACATCTGCAAAGACACCAAATGAACAAAATAAGTTCACGTGAAAACAAAAAAATTCTTCCGATTGATGACAGGCATGGTTTCTGTCCCGGGATTATTGCAAAAAAGAGGAATTTCTTCATGAAAACGGGTCAAGTATGAACTTTTTATCTTTCGCCGGTGTCCTTTGTCTACAGTAAGAACATATAAAATGCAAGAAGGTTGATCAGCGATGGCCAAATCGGATAAAATCCTCATCAGTTTCCTCTCTTCGCTCAGCAAAAAGAAAAAGCAGTTCCTCTGGGAAATGCTGATGTTCATGTCGCTCTTGGGAACTTTTGCCGCATTATCTGAAGATCTCATACACGGTAAATTAAAGCTGTTTGACACCATCATCGGTGAGTGGATCTACCGCTTTACCGAACCGGGAGTAACAACAGCAGCAGTCTGGATTACCACTCTGGGCTCGGCCTTTGTAGAGGTTCCTTTGTTATTGGGAACAGTGGCCTGGCTGCTCTTCCGCTCCAAAAAGCACTGGCAAGCCGTGATGTTGGCGATCAGCCTGTCCGGGAGCGAATTATTAAACCTCTTCCTGAAAGAGATATTTCACCGTTCCCGCCCTACGCTCCCGCATCTGGTCGAAGCCGGCGGATACAGTTTTCCCAGCGGGCACGCGATGGCAGCCGCTTCGTTTTACGGCATGCTGGGCTATTGCATCTGGCGAAGCCGGCAAAAGCAAGGGAAATGTTCTTGGCCTTTGCCGGCCTTTACAGGAATGCTCATTTTTTTGATTGGCTTGAGCCGGGTTTATCTGCGGGTTCATTTTCCCAGTGATGTCATCGCCGGTTTTGTCGCCGGAGGAGCATGGCTGATCATTTGTATCATGGTTTGGCAAACAATCGACAATCACAGCCACAGCTGAACCGGTGTTCCTCTTGGTTAGCGACAAGGAGAGAAAGCGCAAAAAAGTGAAGGGAGAACCGGGAGGCCCGGGAATGTGGATTGGCACAAAACTTTGGCCGTCATCAACGCCGGAGAACCGCACTCAAAGGATTAAACGGAAAACATGACGCGACGAGTGCAAGCCATCTTTGCAATCTCTGCGATAAAGCTATGTCCTGGCATAACCTGCCGCAGGCATATATTCCTGTGCAATTCTCCTATTCTTCTCTAAGCATGAAGATTTCCTTGCAGTTGCGGATGAGGACGGACAGGACCGACCGGAATCTGCAACAGGCATGTTTCTCCTCGCGATTTCATCCCGTAAAGCCCGTCACTAAGGTTCACATCAAATCCGAGAAGCGGATGTCCTCCCATCCCGAGCGCCGACGCCGCCAACAATAATCGCTGCATCAGCATGCCCGCTTCCATCTGTTGGATGCGATATCCCCTGTATCCAAGTGCCTCCTTCAAATGATTCCGGTCTCCGGTCACATGCAGGCAGAGGGGAACCTGGAACAGATTGACATTGTGCAAGGTCATTCCCTGTTGCAAACTGAACCGATGATCTCCGGGCTGCAGCAATTGCAAAGCATGAGCATCGCTGTCATAGCGATAGGCACCATCCGGGATGCCTTCAACGCCATAAAAACAGCCTGCAAGCGAGATACGAGGCCTGGCTTTTTCCTGTGATGCATCCAAATCATTGCGATAGGCGAAGGAAACGGTTGCCTCTTTAAGCAGAGCAGCCAGTTGATGTTGGCACACTTTGCCCAAAAAGAAATCCATGCCAGGTGAGTACCGCTTTCGGCAGGCCGCTGCCAGATCATATGACAATCGGTCCGCCTCAGGCAAAGTGAGTGACGGCCCCTCACCGCTGACGCGCTTCCCGCCGGCCGGCCGTTGAAACGACGGCATGGTTTCCAACATCGCCGCCTGATTCATCTTCACCAGCATCGGATACGGTTTTACCTTCCGCGAGCGAATGAAATGCCGGTGCCGTATTTCCGGCAATTCCCGGCACAATTCCCTGTCCCTGACCTGCCCGTCTCCGTCCGATCCCCCGGCAAACCAAGCGTCCACCGGCTGCAGTGACAGCGGAATCACGGCATATACGCTTTCCTCTTGTTCACTTAACCCGAGCAGATGGTTCACAGCCCGATCGAGAAATTGGAAGCAGACGCCGGAGACGAAGCCGAACCGTTTTGCCAATTCCAGCAACTGACCGATCAGTGCGCCGGCATCCAACCCTTGCAGCCGATAGGAAAAGTAATTGTATTTAAAAAAATTTTTCCAAAAGACGGTTGAAACAAAAACCGTGGCAAAACATGACGACCAATCGCAGCGGTTGCCGAGCGCCCGGAGCAAATAGGAATCAAAATTCCCCTCGCGCAACAAGACAAGCCGGTGATGTGCCACATCATAATGATAGATTCCGTCCGGCACCTCTTCCATCTTCAAATAGAGATACAATTCGTTTGGATACAACGCCCCTCCTGAGGGAACAAACCGGCGACTGCGGTGCATCGGTCCCCGGCCTTTTCCCGTGGAATCGAGTGCATAAGCAGGCTGGGAACATTGGGTGAGCCCGTATCCATACCAGAGAAAATGTCCCATTTCGCGAAGACGGGGCTGCACGGGCGCTTCTCCTCCGATGAGCGACAGCGGAACTTCCGATGACAGGGGGATCGCAGGCAAATCCTGATAAAGTTTATAGGGAAGCGGTGCATCCTCCCAGTCCACCTTACAGTCCGGCGGCCTGACTTTGTCGACATCAAAATGCAGCGACTGCAGAAACTCATCCAGATTCATCCTTATCTCTCCCGAATGCGGTTTATGGAAACGGATGCGGATGCGGATTGAGCTGATCAGGGGTCAGCCGCCGTTTGGCATACCCCAGTTCGGCCGGAACCTGCAATACCCTATCCAACCCGGTCAAGCGCACCAGATGATGCCCGAACGTGATCGGCAACATTCCCGGAATCAGCACTTTCACGCAAAACAGGCCATTGCGCCTTAATTCCGGTGTCGTTTGGTCGACCACAATCACATCAAGATTCACGCGGCGAAGCTTTTTTATTATCCTCTTCAGATCATCAGTCAAATCCGGATACCACTCCTCCCGTTGGAATTCCTCAGCAAATGTTCGCAGCGGCCGATTTTCATCCAGCAAAAACCGCAGGCGCTCTTCCGCTTCGGGCAGCCCGTAAAGCAGGGAATGATCCTCCATCTGTTGCACCAGGTAAGGATCGCGATACATTCGCATGCACTTGTCACGGTTCGCTTCCAGCTTCTCATCCAGATTGAGCATCATGCCTGCCAGCTCGTGAATCGCGCTTTTTGCTGCCCGGACCGGATCCGGATGGGCGCCGGCCGCACAGAGGAGATTCATGCCCTTTGGTTTCCGGTTTTTGGCCAATGCCCACACACCGGGAATCCCGTGTTCCATCGTCGCGTTAAACAGATGGACATCATACCCGGCCACCGCTCTGATGCGATCGACCATTAATCGCAATTCCCGATCCTCCGCAGAATACGGATCAAGACGCGGGAGCGGCAATTGCGCGTACCAGGTAATCAGGAATGAATCGCGTTCGACCACTTCCAAAATGCCGTAAAAGATCGCCTCTTCCAAACTTCCGCCCACAGCGCACCCGTTGGACGTTTCATAAACAAAGCCATCCTCAAAGCCCAGGCTGTAATAGGCAAGCAGTTTTGGCACGAGAATCGGACGTTCCTCGGTAAATGAATAGCCCCATACCCAATCCATCGAACGGTCAGGATCAAACGGTTTAAAGGGAAAAATCAGCTCCTCATATTGTTCCGGCGCGTGCACCCCCACCTTCAGCGGATTGAGCGCCTGACTTTCCAGATTGCGGTAACTGTCATGAACTGTCATCCGTTTGCCACGGGGGGTGATGCCGCAATACCGCTCCAGGCTCTCCAAAATCGCCGTCATTTCGCTCTCCGCATAGGAATGGGTCCGGCCTGCCGATGTCTCATCTCCCCGGAGCAAGGGCATGTTTACCCCCACAACTGCGAACGGCGTGACAGAATCGATCATTTTTCCATTAAAGAGACCGGTACGGTGATCCAGATAGTCCCTGGCCAGACATTCCTTCAGATCATCGAGCGAACGGCAGCGGTAACTGTCCGCGCTGATTTTCGGATTCGGTTTCAGGGAAAGGCGCGCCGCAGCCGGGGAATCATCGGGCAATCGACTGCAAACCGGGCACAGCGGGTCGGGATGGAAAAAGTGACGAGAGCTTTGGAGCGTTCTCAGATTGAGCAAATAGAGATGTTCTTGTAAATGGGACTCTTTTCCTTGCAAAACTCTGTGTGTTTCCTCCGTCAGAACGTGAACCATCTGCAACAGGGCGGAGCGCGATGCCCATGCGTCACGTTTAAGTCCCCCGATGTCTGCAAGGCGTTGCTGAAGTTCCAACATCTCGGCGCGATCCGTTCTCGCCATCATCCGCCTTGCATCAGCGCAGCGGGTACATCCCGGCACACCCGGGCGAACCAGCGGCCCGACCACACCTTCGCCAAAGAAAGCGAAGCCGCGCAACCAGGAAATCCCGGCAGATGAAAACACCTCCTCGGCCACGGCATAAACGGAGGGATCCCAGGAATCGTGCAGCATCAAAGCCATCTCTGCTGTTTCCGGCACGCCTGTTGTTAAATTGCTTCTCCGAACGACCCGGTATTGGGGAGAGATCTCTTCACACACCATGTCCGCCAAAAGTCCATCTCCGACTACCAACACCACCGCGCTCATCTTGTCTCCCCCCTCCTTAGCAACACGCCAAACACTCCTGCCAGTGCTTTCTGTAAAAAGGGTTCCAGTGCCAAATCCAAGACGAAAACCTCCCAGCCGTTCTGTGTCAGAATCTGAGAGGCAGATTGCCACAATTGTGATGAGGATTCCCCGCAGGAAGGCAACCGCAGGTGATGCGGTTCCTGATCCCGTAATAGGACAGATGAAACTTCTGCTGTTTTGATTCCCCCGCACTCCGTTTGATTTTGTTCTCTTTGCACGGCCTGTTGCAATGCCGTTCGCAAGGCCATGGTCTCATTCAAGCCGGCACTGCCAATCCATCTGCCTCCCGTACCGATCCAAACCACCGGAAACCCGCATACGCTTTCGCCCAAACCGATCACCGCTTCCCCGTGCAAGGTTGTCAATGCTTGCAAAAAAAACTGGGAGCGTTCATCGCTGACCTCCGGCAACTGCACCGGAACAACAACAGGCCGCCGTTCCATCAGTTGCTTCACCAGTTCATCAGCCAGGCACTTTTGCAATCCGCGACAGAACGCTTCGGCAACGGTTGTTCCTGCGCCGACACCGACAAATTCCTGCGGCTGGATGATGCCATCCTTTACGAGCAAACCGGTCATTTGAGATACATATGCCTCGACTCCGGCCAAACCGGCTTCCCTTCGCGCTTCTTCATGCGTCAGCCCGGAACAGATGATTTCCGGCAAGAGTTCTGCCGGCCCGTCCGACAGCGGATTCACCGCCTGGATGCGGCACTGGGACAACGGAAGCTGTTTCAGGTCTCCTTCTCCCCAAACGTGGAAAATTCCCGATTCCACCGATGTCAGGTGATTGAAATAAGAAAACAAATCCGTTCCTGCCCCGCTGCCCGCACTCTCTTCCAGCTGCTGAACAGGCTCCTGAACCCATGTTGGTTCCCTGTGTCCGGCCACCAATGGATGGGGGAAAAACGAGTGCCAGCTTCCTTCCAATGTATCCGGATTCAGCAAAAATAATTTATTTTTCTCTTCCGCCTGAGCCACGCCGGTAACAGTTTTGAACAAGGCGAACACGATCACATTGGCCAACAGCGCCCCGGCGGTCGACGGGAATGCATTTTGCCCAGTTTCTTTGCCAATTGCGTTCCGGTGCAGACGCCGCCACGCCGATTCCCAACATCCCTCCGCGCCCGGTTCCACCACCGGCCCCGCCATCCCGAACCGGGCAAAACCGACGGCCGGGAGAAACACTTTTTTCTCCTCCCGGCAAATGGCATGAAGCAGCCGCAGTTCATCAAGCCCTCTTCCTGGCGACACGTATAAAACATAATCAAACGGATCCACCGCTTCCCGCCAGAAATCCGGCCCCTCCTTGTCCCGGCAAATTTCCTCCAGTTCCACCTCAGGGTCGGTTTTGCGGGCATGCGACGCCAATTCAAACAAGCGCTCGCGATTGGTTGGATGTGAGCCGGTTACCAGCAGACGCAACCGGGGCAATCCGGATTCCAGCAAGGCCTGCGTTAATGAGGCCAACATCGGGCCGCAGCCGACTGCCAACACTTTGGCCCGGCGATAGGACTCAAAACGGGAAGCGCCGGAGTCGGCCAACGTATCCAGAAATTCAATCTGCGAAGCAAATTTTTGCCGCACTTCATCGGTTAATTGGTGCGGACGATCTTCGCTCACATCCCGCACAAAGCCGTTTTGGCACAATACTTCCGCTATTTCATACACCCGGTTGCGGTACGCCTCCGGCAATCCGTCTGTTAAATCCTTCAAGGTGTGCTCGCCGTTAAACATCGGCAGCAGCTTTTCCATCCACTGATCGACCGTTTCGCCTTCAATCCGGAATGAGCATGAGTTATTCCGAAAGTACACCCCTCCTTTGGCATCCGGGAAAAAAAACGTGTCCCCCTTCACTTTCAAACGCATGGAAGGCTTCAAACCGGTCATTCCACTCCTCCTCACCGCGGGTCTGTTTTGCCCCGCATCATTTCCCGTTCATTGATATCTTATCTGCAGTAATTTGTCCTCTTTCCTGTTGATCTGAAAAAAACCCTGCGAGCCGGGCAGCCGGCTGGCAGAGTCAACCAATTGGGGGACAATGCTGTTTTCAAGTCTAAAAAATAGGAAATACACACGCAAAACATCCAACGCAACCGCCACAGCCGAAGCACCTGCCGCAACCGCCGCATCGGAAACATCCTCCGCATCTCCAGCACCTTTGTGATACTTCCGCATCATAATAGTAGGGATATTCAGGGTATTCCCAAGTCTCCAACTCCCCGGGCTTAAAACTGTCCACGCTTAATTTTTGAATTTGTTTTTTAAAATCATCCATGATCAGCAACCTCCGCTTATGCAATGAATGCTTGCGCCGGAACATCACTGAACCGGCATCTTTTGCCTTTGCTCAAATCTGCTTCATATTTATGAAAAAGAGTCCGTTGTGGTTACGTGTCCCGATCATTTATTTTGTTCAATTTGTTTCCGTCTTCGGATCGCGATCATCCAGGCATAAAAAAAGACTTGACTGCACAGAGCCAAGTCTCGATCTTTCCCTTCAACGTTGCAGACGGGTACGTACACTGCCCGTCTCGCTCTTAAAAAAGGCCGGACGGTACCGCTTTCAACCCTGCAACAGCCATTTATGTGCCGGCTGGTCAAAAGGTTTGAGCCGGCGTCCATCACCACCGCCTAAGAACCAGAGGTAGTAGATTTTGTAACCGCCCGCCGCGGACACGGGATGGTACCCCTTATGCAGGGCGACCGCATCTCCGTGACGAATGATAAAGGATTCGTTTACCTCACCGTCCTCGGTGTAGACGAGCTGTACACCAAAACCTTGCTGCGGCTCCATCTGAAAATAATAGATTTCTTCCATTTTCACTTCTGTCTCGTTGTTTTCGTCATGTTTGTGCGGCGGATAGCTGGACCACCCGCCGGGTTCACCGTAGGTTTCGCCGAGCACGATCCGCTGGACGCGCCCTTCTCCATTGTCGGCGATAATGTCGTGTACCTCCCGTTTCCAAGTCTCTTTGCCACGGTGATGGACGACGATCTCTTCCGGTTCGACCAGAAACGGTTTAAATTTTTGCTCCGCCTTCACTTTGCAAACCCCGATCTGAAGCGTTCCGCCTCCGGCTTCCGTCACTGAAAACGCCGTACGGATCGGTACATAGAGAGCCGTCGCCTTTCCGGAAAACACATTTTCCCGTCGACCGACCTGTTCCCATGTTAGCCCTTCCACGGTAAACGTGGCTTTTCCGCCGAGGATGACCAGCACCGTTTCATAATCTCCCGTTTCCCCGCGCCAGGTTTCTCCCCGGCCCAAACGCAGGAAATCGAAACGGTTATATTCAAGGACATCACAAGACTCATCGATCACGCTTTGATAGCCGGATTTTTCTTCGACATGGTATAACAGTTTCATTTTTCAACCTCCCGATCTCCAAACCTTTCCGGTTGCGCCATCTCTGCGGGAGAACAAAAAACACAACGTTATCATAATACATTCTAAATTATAAGAATATACTCATCAATATTAAAGACGGATATCGTCCGGCTGGCAGGAAGAGTTATTTCGCTCGGTCGGGATTTCGGCCGATCTATGGCCGCACGGATTGCTGATGCGCATATACGGCCGGATTCCCTCTTCATCTCTCATAATGCGGCTCTGTTTAAAAGCTAATCCAGTATTTTGCCCATATAATATTCGTCGACAAAACGGTCTTCCAAAATCAGAGAATGTTTTCTCGTCCCTTCCCGCTGAAAACCCATTTTTTCATATAACGAGACGGCGGCAACGTTGTAGGTCATCACCGTCAATTCCAAGCGGTGGATCCGATGCTGCCGGGCCCAGTTTTCTGCGGCATGCAGCAGTTTGCTTCCCCAACCTTGACCTCTGGCTTCCCGCAACAATCCCAGCACCAGATGGGCCGTGGCTCGGTTCCGCCGAAATCCTCCGCCGAAAACTTCAATAAAACCGAAGATTTTTTCTCCTTCTTCGGCAATGAAAACCGTTTGATTGGGATGACTCAGGATTTCCTGAATCCACTTTTCCTGTTCTGCCACTTTTTCTGTTCGTTCACCCGGTTCCAGCAGCATAAATTCGGTTTCCAGGTCAAGTTGCCGGAGGAACGCCAAAAAAGAACCGGCATCCCGGCGTCTGATTTCGCGAATTTGCATCTGTCCCCCGCCCCTTCAATTCATTTTGTCCGGCCGTGGACACACCCGGCCGAAGGTTGCCGGCAAAGCCTGAACAGGAATCGAGACCCTGCTTCCTCTTTTTGCCCCTAATTCAGATTGCCAGCCGCATCAGCCGATCGTCCACGGCATCTTCTGTCAATCCGTCAGTGACTGCGGATGATCCTCCAGGATTTGCACATACCCCGATGTTCCGTCCACCCTGATGTATTGCCCGTCCTTGATTTTCTCCGTTGCCCCTTCGACTCCGACAACAGCGGGAATGCCGTATTCGCGGGCGACCACGGCACCATGGGTCATCAAACCTCCCACTTCCATGACCAAAGCTTTGGCCGAATGGAAAAGCGGGGTCCACCCCGGATCGGTAAATGGGGCGATCAAGATTTCACCCGGCTTTAACTCCGCTGATTCCGGCTTTAAAACGACACGGGCATACCCTTCCGCCACCCCGGAGGAGACCGGTGTCCCGACCAGGGAATCTTCCGGAACCTCAATATCGTTCCTTATTCCCGTAATCACTTCCCCTTCGCTTGTCATCAACCGGGGAGGGGTCAGTTTTCGCTGCCATTCATACTCTTTTTTGCGCTGGCTGATCCTGGTTTGCACCTCGCCGGAATCTCCTTGTTCCAGGAGCAAAGTCAATTCATGGAGAGTGAGGTAAAACACGTCCGTCTCCTGCTCCAACACCCCATTTTCCGCCAGCTGGCGGGCTTCTTCCATTATCGCCCGCTTAAACAACGCGAAATGACGGATCATGGTAAACTTGTGATGCTCACGTATTCCCATCACATTGCGATATCTGCGGATCAGAAAGGACATCCACTTCGCTTTCAGCCAGCCGCCCTTCTTCTCGCGAAGCCGTCTGAGCAGTGTTTCTTCCGCTTGTTCCGCCTCGATGATCCCCTGCTTGAAGCGGGTTCGATGTTCTCCGGGTTCCACCGTTTGCAGATGGCTCAATATGGCCGGTACCAACGTGGTTGGCGCTTCATGCCAGCGCGGTCTGGTAATGTCAATCTCACCCGGACAGCGCGTCCCGTATTTATCCAAAAAATGCGCAAAGGCGGCGCAAAAATCCTCTCCACCCTCCGCTTTCCCCAGCTCATCATAAAGCGTCGCGTCCGTGGCTTTTTTCAACGCTGCGATCACTTCGGGGTACGGCCTCGCGGCATCCGCCAAATCCCCGAGCGCAAGTCCCATCTCGCTCGTCACATTGCCCGGCAGCGACCGGTTCAACAGCGGAACTTCCCGGGCATCACCGAGCCAGCGAACGGAAAAATGCTCGATCCATTTCAGTGTCACGATTCCGGTGAAAAGGTAAGGGGCGAAATGGGAAATCATCCTGAGCAACAGCGTTCCCAAATTTTCACGGATTTTTTTGATCCGCTCCGCCCCGGTGAGCGAGGCGAGTTCCTGTTTGCTCTCTTCCACCAGCCGCTCCATCATCTCGTTACATTTATCCACTGCCTTGGAGGGATCGCTGAAGAAAATAATCCGGATCACCTTGGCGAGCAAAGGCGGAATAATACGCCGGACGGTTCTGCCCACTTCCTTGTTGGGAACCGCTTCCTGCAAAAAACGTTCGCGCTGGATGACCTCGGACAACGCATAACTCATCCGTTCATCCATATTGACCATCAGCTTCGGGATGATTTTCCGGGCAACTTTGGAATATAAAACCGGAGTCAGGTCGATATAGATCCGCCCGCCTGCTTCCAAAGCGGCTGTGCTTTCCCCCGTGTGCGGATCCCGCTTTCCGAAAGGAAAAACCGTCCGCATGGTCGAAACCGCCAACGGCCGCATCGCTTCCGTCATCATCTGCTGATGACCGAAGGAGAAGAAAACGTGCAACTTTCCATCCTCTTCAACCTGCGGAACCGGAAACAAAGAGGTGATCGGGCGACTTTGCAGGATAAAAAATCTCCCGTCAGCCAGACACCATTCGATATCCTGCGGGCTTCCGTAATGGGCCTCGATTTTCTTTCCCAGCTCCGCCAACGCCAAAATATCCCGGTCAGCGAGAGCTTGTTCGTTCCGCTGCTCGTGGGGCAAGTCGCAGGTTTTGGTTCCCCCTTCCGGCAACGGGAAAATCGCTTTTTGCTTGTCGGCAATCTTTTTCCTGACGATTTTTCCGGAGCGCACCTGATAGAGATCGGCAGAGACAATCCCGGAAACCAGCGCTTCTCCCAGACCGAAGCTGGCATCGATCGAAACGGTGCGGCGGTGGCCGGTAATCGGGTCAGCCGTAAATAAGATCCCGGAAACTTCAGGGAATACCATTTGCTGCACGACAACTGACAACAATACGTTCCGATGATCAAAACCGTTTTTGATCCGGTAGATGATTGCCCGATCCGTGAACAGAGAAGACCAACACTGCTTTACGGCCTGAAGGAGTTGCTGTTCCCCTTTCACATTCAAATACGTTTCCTGTTGCCCGGCGAACGATGCCGTCGGCAAATCTTCCGCCGTCGCACTGGAGCGGACGGCATAGGCGGCGTCGTTCCCCGCTTCCTGCCAAGCTTCGATCAGGGCATTGCGGATCTCATCAGGAATGGGCAAGGTATGCAAATGCTCACGGATTTTTTGCCCGATTTCCCGAATTGGTTCCAGCTGTCCGGCATCCAACTGCTCCAGCTGCCGAAAATACCCATCCATTTCACTGCTTTCATGAATAAACCGCCGATAAGCAGAAGTGGTGACACAAAATCCGGCGGGAACCGGAAAACCGGCTTTAGTCAACTCCCCGAGATTTGCTCCCTTCCCCCCGACATATGGAAGACTGGCATGATCGATGTCGTGGAAGCTCAATACATATCGCTCTATCGAACTCACCCTCTTTATGTGAAGTGTATATCCGGTCAGATCGTGCCTCCCCACGTTTTTAATGGTCAGTGAGGAGTAACACTCTCCAGCCGATTCTTAAAGCCCGGCGCTAGCAAAAAAGCGCTGTCTGCCCGCATCTGTCAGGTTCCCCTCAATCATGAGCGTAGAGATGTGTCTGAATACATCCTTCAGCGTATAGGGGGTGTGGGCCAAAAATTCCGGATTGGCAACGGTTTGAATCGCATTCATGACAATCGTCACCACCAAGGTCTGGTCAAGATCGTCTCGAAAGATCCCCTGCTTCACTCCTTCCTCAAACAGGGGAATGAGCTTGTTCAAAATCACGTGTTTGCGCTGTGCCTCAAACCGGGCATAGGCATCGGGAACCGCCCGTTTCATGTCATGGAGGGCGGCAACCTCAATTCGCGAGATCCGTCCGCTGATCACAAACAACAATTTTTTGATTTGCCCGGTCAAATCCAGGGCCGGGTCTGAGGTAATCCCATCAATCTCCCGCACGATCCCACCGAAAAAACTTTCAATCACTTCATTCAGCAAATCTTCTTTGCTGGAAAAATATTTGTAGAAAGTCGATTTGCTCATTTTGAGTTCGGAGGCAAAATCCGCGATGGAGACGTTGGAATACCCTTCGGTCCAGATCTTTTTCGCGGCATAGTCCAAAATCTTCTGCTTCGCTTTCTCCTGTTTATTCATCGCGCCTTCCTTCATTCATCCAAAATTTATAGTACCATTAATACTTATATGGTACTATAAGTACCATGATAAAGCAATTTCGAACATAACTCTCCACATTCACGGCAAAAATCAAGAGGGAACATGCCGAGGTTGAAGCCTGGCGGGCCGGCTTTCTCAAACATTTCGCTTCCCCACGCCGGGCTGTTCAACGTGATCGTCACAAGTATAGCTTTTGACTGATTACGTCTGGTGATGAGCACAAAAAAAGGCATCCCCCTCACGGGACGCCAATTACTCAGCTATCGGCCCATTTTTTTCAGAAAGTACATATTCATTGCGGCCGGCACCAATCCCCGCCAAAATCATAAGAATTGTGGCCAGCGCCAGAAGTATCAACGAAGGCTCCCAGGAATGAGTCAAATCATACCAGAAACCGAGCAGGGTGGGCCCGACGGCGGCCAGGGAGTATCCGACCGACTGAGCCATTCCGGAAAGCTTGGCCGCCTGGACGGCATCGGTGGTTCTAAGCCCCAACAGGGAGAGAGCCAAGCTGATACTCGCCCCCTGGGCAATTCCGGTCAGCACAATACTGCTGATCAGAGCGGCCGTTCCGTCAGCAAACAGGCCCGCTATTCCACCTAACTGGATCAAGCCGATCAGCACGGCAATGCCTTTTTGCTGCGGCATCCGGTCCGCAAGCACCGGAGTGAGAAATGTCGCCGGAAGGCTGACAAATTGCATAACGGAGAGCATCCATCCCGCCATTTCTTCACTCATGCCATGGCTTTGCAAAATTTCGGGAAGCCAGGCGACGGTACAGTAAAATAAAAAAGACTGCAACCCCATGAAAAACGTCACTTTCCAAGCCAGGGGCGAACGCCACAAGGAACCGGCAGACCTCTCCGGGATCCCGGGTTGCAAGGTCGCGGCCGGTTTACCATGGCCACGCAACTGGGGAATCCAAATGAGAACGGCAGGGACAGACAAAACGGCCCAAAACATCAGGGAATATTTCCATCCCAGATGAAACCCCTTTGCCAGGGGAATACTCACCCCGGATGCCAGCGCCGCAAACGCGCACATGGAAGTCGAATAAACACTGGTCATCAACCCGACTTGTCCGGGAAATCGCTGCTTCACAATGCCGGGCAACAGCACATTGGCGATGGCAACGCCAATCCCCACCAAAGCTGTTCCCAAAAAAACGGCGAAGACCGTTCCCGTTGAACGGATCACAATCCCGCCGGTCAAAATGAGCAAACCGAAAAACACCGATAATTCATTTCCCCACCATCGGGAAAAGCGGGGGGCAAGCAATGAAAGAAGGGCAAAGGCAATCAGAGGGAGCGTTGTGATAAATCCCGCCATCCCGTTGGAAATGCCCAAATCTTCGCGTATCCACCCGATCAAGGGACCGACGGAAGTAATCGCCGGGCGCAAGTTCAGCGCGACAAAGATGATTCCCAAAACTAAAAGGGTTTTTCTCGCTGGCAGCTGCTGTGATTGGGTCAGAGAATATTCTTTCATCCGATAAAACTCCTTTAACGAACGATTGTCTGGACTATCTTAACACAAAATCGCCTCCGAACCCCAATCATTCTCTCCATCCTCCCAACCACCAAAAAATTGCGGTTCCCGCAAGCAAATGATCCGGGAAAAAATCAACTGATGGTTCCGCCCGCTTCGCGAATGTCCTCCTCTGTCCGGATGGTGGTTTCAATCGCCACTTCCAAAGCTCTTACAATCAGATCCAGATGCATACTCGGTTGTCCCGGATGATGGACAGCCTGTTCCGGCGAAAAAGGGATGTGAATAAAGCCGCCGCGCACTCCTTTTTCCTGTTGAAGCCGGTGCATCAATCCGTAAAACACATAATTGCACACAAACGTTCCGGCCGTATGGGAAACATGTGCGGGGATCCCTTCTTCCCTGATCCTTTTTACGATGGCCTTGACCGGCAGGCTGGACCAGTACGCTGCCGGGCCCCCTTCAACGACCGGTGTATCAATCGGTTGCTGTCCCTCGTTATCGGGAATCCGCGCATCAATGATGTTCAGTGCAACGCGTTCAATGCTGACGGAATCGCGCCCGCCGGCTTGTCCCGCACAAATGACAATCCTCGGCTGATGATAGTCGATCAGTTGCCAGAGCCGCTCGAGCGAACGGCCAAAAGCGGTTGGCAATTCTTCAGCCACCACCTGATACCCGTGCACCCATTTTCCCTGTAGTCGTTTGGCCGCTTCATATGAAGGGTTGACCGTTTCCCCGCCAAAGGGGGAAAATCCCGTCAATAAAACCGTCTCCATCCGCAATGCCTCCCTTTAAAAGCGATAAACGAGAAAATACATCAGAAACATATTGACCAGGAACAGAGCGATACCGGTCGGTATTTGCTTTTTCACTACCGCATTCTGATCATCCAGGTTTAACAACATCGCAGGAACGATATTGAAGTTCGCAGCCATCGGCGTCATCAGTGTTCCACAGTAACCGGAAAACATGCCCAGTGCAGCCATGATCGCCGGATTGCCCCCATGTGCATGCACGATCAGGGGTAAACCGATTCCTCCGGTGATCACGGCAAAGGCGGCGAAAGCATTTCCCATAACCATTGTAAAAAGAGTCATCCCGACACAATAAGCAACGACGGCGACAAACCCGTTATCTGCGGGCAGATACCCTTTTACCAGATGGGACACGGCATTACCCACACCCGCTTTGTCAAAAATGCCTCCCAGAGCGGCGAGCATTTGCGGCAGCAACACGGCCCAGCCAACCGCCTGGAGCAATTTGCTCCCCTCTTGAAACGGAACATTCATCTTCGCTTTCGTCACATAAAGGGCAATCGCAAAAGCGATAATCGTGGCCAGCCCCAGGGATACCAGTGTGACATCCTCTTTCTTCACCAGCACGGCCGAACCCCATTTCAACCTGTCCAACGTGAGTGTGCCGATCACCGTCACAACCGGAATGGCAAGCGCTGGTATAAAAATTTTCCACTTCAGGCGTTGGGCCAGATGAATCCGTTCATCCTTGCCGGACCCTTCCGAGTGGGACGGGGCTTTCACTCTTCCGAGAGCAGCCAAAATCACCATCACGATGACGAGATAACCGATGATCAAAGGAGGAACGAAATCGCCGGCGATGAAAGTAAAGGCAAAAATCCCCCAAAAAAGGGCCGATGTCCATCGGGTCGGATGCTTTTTGTTTAAAGCCACTTGAATCGCGATCATTGCGACGATCAGGCCGATCAGCGCATACAGGTCATTCATATGAACCAGTGATTTCATTTATTGGCACCGCCCTTCTCCCTGCTCTTCGCTTGTGCTGTTTTGCCAAAGCGGCCCAGTCTTTTTTCCAGCCGGTACAGGCGAAACCAACTGATCAAAAATGCAGCCGTCGCGGTGGGCAATCCCCATAAAGCCATATCCCAGATTCCCACATTCATGCCAACCGAATGAAAAAACCCGCTCATCAATAAAATCGCCCCGGTGGCAATAAAAATATCCTCTCCGAAAAACCAGGCCGTATTTTCCATCGCAGCTGCATAGGCGCGAATCTCTTGCATCACTTTATCCGGCAGCTTTCCATATCGCACCTGCGCTGCCACTTCCGCCATCGGAGCGACCAACGGGCGAACGGTTTGTGCATGCCCTCCGATGTTAAGACCGATTGCCGCCGATAACTCCCTTATAAATAAATAAACGAGCAGAATGCGGCTGGCCGTTGTATTTTTTGCTTTGGCGATCATCATCTCCACCCGTTCTTTCAGACCGTAACGTTCGAGAACGCCTATAACCGGAAGCGTTAAGATAATCGCCATCGACATATACCGGTTTTGCACAAAAATTTCGCCAAATTTCTCTATAATATCATTAAATGACATTCCAGATACCAATCCGGTAATAATTCCCGCTCCCATGACAACGAGCAACGTATTGAATCGGAACAGGAAACCGATGACCACAACCAGGATGCCAATGAGCTTAAGCAAAAAGCCCCCTCCTCCCATCGTTTTGAAATCGTCGCAAAGCATCAAATATGTTTGTACTAAATCTTATCCCGCTGAAAGATGTTGAATCGGGAAATAACGAAAACAATACTGTATACACATTAATTTATGTAATTTACGAATCATTATACTATTTTATGGCTGGTCATTCAAATTTGTAATTCGCTTCCGGCCTGTTATCACCAAACCAGAAATTGTTATGCAATTTGCGGACACATCCCGTAAAATAGAGCAGAGCGAGTTGTTTCTTGCTTACTATAAAATAATTTCATTTATGTTGAGGGTGGTTGAGTTGAGTTTGAGCAGAGATCAGTTTGAGAAACGCGAGGATGTATTACAGCGGTCATTGTCTGAACGGCAGATGATCATGATTGGATTGGGGAGTGCGATTGGAACCGGTTTATTCATGGGTTCCAGTCTGACCATCCATTATGCCGGCCCGGGTGTTTTATTCAGTTATCTTCTCAGCTCGTTGATCGTTCTGGCCATGGTCTTTTGCTTGTCCCGGCTCTCGGTGATCCATCCGACCGCGGGCTCTTTCGGCCTCCATGCAGAAACATATTTGGGTTCTTGGTTTGGTTTCGCGGTTCGATTCACGTATTGGGCGGCAAACGCGATCGTGATCGGCGGTGAAGCGACGGCGATCGGGCTTTATATGAAATATTGGTTTCCCGGCCTGCCATCCTGGATTTGGATCATTGCATTCTCCCTGCTGATTATCGGGATTAACGCCATTTCTGTTCAGAGTTTCGGCTGGTTTGAATACTGGTTCTCCACGCTGAAAGTGGTGGCCGTCATCGGTTTTATCCTGTTGGGCATCGCCCTCATTTTCGGAAACGGCACGCAAAGCACCCACTATCTGCTCGCTTATGGCGGATTTCTTCCCCATGGATGGAAAGGGGTATGGATGGGCAGCGCCATGGCGATGTTCAGCTTTATGGGAACCGAGATCATCGCCATCACGGCGGGAGAAGCAAAAAAACCAAAGCAGGCACTGACCAGGGCCATGAAATGGATGGTGGCCCGACTCGTTATTTTTTACCTTCTATCCACACTGGTCATGGTTTGCATCGTGCCGTGGAATCAAATCGGAGGCGAACAGATTCAGGAAAGCCCGTTTGTCAAAGTGCTGCAATCGCTCCATATTCCCTATGCTGCAGGAGTGATGAATTTCATCATCCTCACCGCTGCGCTTTCCACGATGAATGCCAATTTGTATGCTTGTACACGGATGATGTTTTCACTGTCCAAGAGCGGCTATGCCCCTGCTGTTTTCGGAAAGGTCAACCGCCGCGGAATTCCGCTCATGGCTCTGATTGTCTCTTCCTTTGGATTGGGTGTCGCCGTTCTCCTCAATCTGTTTGATCCGCAAGCCTATAATACACTCTTCGGCATTTCGATTTTCGGCGGTATTTTCACCTGGATCACCATCTTTCTCAGTTACGCCCGCCTCCGGAGAAAAAAGACCGGAAAAGCTTCGGTTCTTGCATGGGCCGGTGCCGTGCTTTTGGTGTTGTTTTTGCTCACCATGCTGCTGAATCAGGCATGGAGCTTCGCCATTTATACCGGATTCTGCTGGTTGTTTCTGCTGACCCTCATCTATTTGGCGAAAAAAGGGGTTCAGCGGTCGCAATCGGTTCATCCGGAACAGTAAACACAGAAAAAACGGCCGGGTCTTTTTCATCCGGCCGTTTTCTCCGTGAAAGTGCATGGGGACACCGGAGGGTTTCCTCCGGCCTTTCCGGGCTGTGCATCTTTCAATATTCACCGAGGTCAATGATCTCCCCCAGCTCTGAATATCTCGAATCCATTACTTTTTTGATATTGATATTCCAGTATTTACTCAAGTATTGAACCGTTTCTTCCTGATCGTGCATGATCATTCGTTCGTTACGATGATAAACGGCCCATCCTTCCTCCATTCCGATCATAATGCGTTCCACTTCCAATGATTCATCAGGAGGGTCTGCGGAAAACCGCAACACCTCTCCTACCCGCATTTCCTGCAACTTTTTCCTCAATTCTTTATCTTTCATCCCCAAAAGCTCCCTATGCCAGTAACCCACATCGACAAATCCTGATTTTTAAGAAGGGGTTCTTTTTTTATTATTTTATGATTCCACCCAAAAAAACTCAATGAACACCATGGCAAAAAAACGAGTATCCATTTTTGATCAGGCGCATGAATCAAGACATCTAGCAGAGGCAAACTTTTCTGTTTGCCATATATTACGAATAGGTTCGTTGATAGTCATTATATCAGGGAAAGGGGCGGGAACCAGATGTCTCAACCGATCCTCATTTTCTCTCACATTCCGAAAACCGGCGGGCTGACCTTGCGCAAAATTATCGACCAGCATTTTGCTCCGCATCATATCTATAAATATCCGGCTCATCATCAGGCACGTGTCCTCAACCTCGTGCCACAGTCCAAAATCTCCCATATCCGCTGCGTCTATGGTCATTGCCGCTTCGGAGTACACCGTCATTTTGACCGGCCATTTCAATATATCACGATGTTGCGCGATCCGCTGAAACGAATCATTTCATCCTATTACTTTATTCGCTCCAGTCCCAGCAACAGGCTTCACAATAAAGTAAATAAAATGAGTCTGGAAGAGTATATCTTCAGCCGCGATCCGCGGATTAGCCTTCCGTTGCATAATCACCAAACCCGTTTCATCTCGGGCAAAAATGATCCCGACATCAAACTGGCGATGGAAAACATCCGCAAGCATTATCTCTTCGTCGGCATTACGGAAATGTATCCTGAATCCGTTTTTATGCTGAACCGGCTGATGGGATGGAAACATAAGCCTTACAGCAAAGAAAACATCACCAAAAACAAGCCGAAAAAAATCCCGTTGTCCGATCAGGCAATCCGGCACATCAAGGAACAAAACGCTTTGGATTATCAAATCTATGAATATTGCAAAGAGCAGTTGACCAATCAGATCAAAAATCTGCCGGAACCGGCCAAGGAAAGGATGGATCGTTTCATAGGCGCAAATCGGTGAATTCGGGTTGAAGGGGGTGACCAATCCCCTTCCTCTCCCACCGGCCTTCAGCCTGTTCGTACATACCCACGTTGAAACGCATGCCCGGAACAAGTGCATAACAAAAAGCCCCCCTCTTGCGGGAAGCTTTTTGTTATTTCCACCCTTAACGGGAAAAAGGGTATTGATTCGGCGCCACAAATGTATTGGGACCGTGATACTGGTTCGGCGGGCTGTATTGGTTATGGGGTGTGGGATACTGGTTGGACGGAGGCATCGGCAAAGCCTTTTGTTGTTGCTGTTGCTGTTGCGGCTGAGTCTCCTCTTCCAGTCCCTCCATCCCGAATTCCTCCAGGACACGGCGGGCCAGTTTCAGTTCATCATTGACCATTTCATCTTGATCTTTCGACTTGAGCAAAAGATTTTGATATTGCAAAAGAGCCTCTTCAATCAGGTCCAGTTCGGCTTTTGTCAAATTAACTGTGATTTTCATTATTTCTACTCCTTTAACCTTATCCTATCACTACCTATATCATAATCGGATCGAAATAACAAAACAACAAAAACTCGCACTGGTTGATTTTATATTCAAATGCTCTTCTCACATCAAAATCAGTTTTATTTTCTTTAAAAATGTATTTATTCCATGCAATCTCCAATTGTCCCGCCCTTCATTCCATGGAAAAGTGACGTTCTGATTCAAGCGGATTCCCTGCTTACCACTAATCACGTCTGCTTCACTTATTTCTGGCGAACATCTTTTTCATCGATCTTTTTTTCCGCTTTTTCCATCTGAGCCAGCAACTCCATTACCTGTTGAAAGATTTGCATGGCTCGCGGATCTCCGTCGTCCGGAACCGAACGAAGGACGACAGCCACCGCATATCGCGGATGGTCGGCGGGACCGAATCCGATCATCCATTTATTATACTTGTCTTTCTTTACACCGACCTGGGCCGTTCCCGTCTTGCCCGCCAATGGCCATGGGGCACGGGAGACAGATTTGCCCGTCCCGTCCGTCACCACCTTTCGCATCATTTTTTTGACGGCATTCAGCGCATCCGCTTTGATCGGCTTTGCACCCGGGATGAACTGGTTGCGAAAGCGGTAGAGGACCCGCCCGTTCTGATCGCAAATTTCCTTCACCAGTCTGGGTTCCAGCGTTTTTCCCCTGTGAAACAGAGAAGTGATCATATTGACCGCCTGAAGCGGTGTCATCTTGACATCATGCTGCCCGATTCCGGTTTGTGCCAGAACACCCGGATCATTTGCCTGCGTGTTTTTAGCGAAAATCAGCCCGGTCTGCTCTTCCGGCAACTGGGAAAAATGCGCTTCATCAAAAACGCGGCCGTTCCAGATCACCTCTTGCGCAAGCCCCAACCGCTTGGCATAGGAGGAGAGTTTTTGAGCACCGAGTGTCTGTGCAACTGTTCCCAATACGACATTGCAGGAATTGGCATAGGCGTCGGCAAAGGTTTCCCGTCCGTGCCCTTTGGGATTGTCATCGTGCAAGTGATACCGGTCCAGTTTTCCATTGCAGTAAAAAACGGTGTCGGGTTTAACCAATCCTGTATCAAGCGCGGCGACCGCGACCACCGTCTTGAAGATCGATCCCGGTGTCGCTTCCATCACGGCCCGGTTTTCCCAGGGATTTTTCTCATCCTCTATCGTCGTCCCTTTCGGGCTGCTCGCCATGGCCAAAATATCCCCGTCGGCAATCTGCTGCACCACCACTGCACCGTCTTCCATCCGCTTCTCTTTCATCAATTCTTCCACTTGCCGCTGCAGTTCCTTGTCAATCGTGGTCACAATGGTTTTCGGAGGATCTTCATTAATTCCGCCGATTTTCTTTTGAAGCATCTGTACTCCGGTCAGCGGCCTGCCGGTTTGAGTGGTGGTATAGACGAGAAGATCTTCATTTTCTCCATGCAAAAAAGGCTCAAAAGCCGCTTCCAATCCGGAAATCCCCAAGAGAGACTGGCTGTTCCATTTTCCGCTTTCCACTTCCGGTTCAAACCATTTTTTCATCAGCAACGGACTGCGAACCACTTGACCGATCACCTGTTGCCCAAGCTGATTCAAGGTCATTCGCTGATCGGACATGACCGTTCGCACGGCCGGCAGGTGAAGGGCATCGATCTTTTCTTTCTGATCCGGTGTCAGGATCAGCTCCCTGCCGTCTTCCCGCGTCAGAATCATCGGTGTCCGCAACCGGGTCACCAGCGATATGAACTCTTTCATCGGATAGTGGATAAGATCGGTAATAGCTCTCACTTTTTTTTGCTGATAGGCAATTTGTTCTTCAGACTGGGGAAAAACGAGCAAATGCCAATTCTTTTCCCCCACGAGTGACTTTCCGTTGCGGTCCAGGATCTCCCCGCGTCCGCTGTCGATGACGACTTCCTTATTCTGTCGCGATTGCGCCATTGCAATCAGGTCCACTTGCTCATCAAACAAGGAAAACGATCTGGTGGATGCGATTTGAATCATATACAGCCTGAAGATAATCCCCATAAAAGCGATGATGAACAAAAGGCTGACGATCCAGCTCCTTCGTATTTTTCTCATAGATTCCACCCCGCTCTTCTCTTTCTCCAGCATGGACAGGAAAAGAACGAGGTATACTTTTGGATGGATAAAAACTGTCATGACTTTGGCACACTCTGGGGATTAACACACGAAGCAAAAAGAGGGGGTTAAGGGGACACCGCTTTCCGGCACAAGATAGACCGGCAAAAAAACCCCTCCGGTCTGGAGGGGGGGAGCTTTTATTGAGCTGTTGAAGATTTCTCTTTTAATTTACGTTCATTGGCGTTGCTTCTGGCTATATCCCGATTATGCTCGGCCACGGTCGTCTCAAAATAGTGGAGGCCTGTCCCGTCACTGCGGGCAACATAATAGATGTACGGATGTTTTTTCGGACTCAGGGCCGCCTGCAATGATTGAACACCCGGGTTGCTGATCGGTCCCGGAGGCAATCCCTTGTTTAAATAGGTGTTGTAGGGATTGGGGATTTTCCGCAGTTTATGCATGGGCATCTTTTGGCCCGTCAACATCTCAACATACAAAAAGGTGGCATCGATTCCCAGATGATCATCCTTGGGATCATTATTGTTCAAACGGTTGTAAATCACGCCGGCAATGATCGGGAGCTCCGTCTTTACTTTTCCTTCTTTCTCCACCATCGAAGCAACCGTCACCCACTGATCAACTGTCATTCCCTTCATTGGCGGATTGGACTCCAAAATGTCCCGCGCATGAAGTTCTTCCATATGTTTGGCAAACTCACCCAGCATTTCATTGATAATCTCCTCGGGTGACTCTTCTTTATAAAAATTATATGTAGCGGGATATAAATACCCTTCCAATTTGTATTTTCGGGCGGGGTTATTCGGGATCTCTTTTTCAAATTCATACTTGGGCTTTTTATTGTTTAGATAATACAGGAACTTCTCTTTATCAAAGCCTTTTTGCTCCAAGGCATTGGCGATCTGCATGACATTCCATCCTTCTGGAATCGTCACCTTCACTGTATTCTGTTCGCCCTTTTGAAATTTGGCAAGCATGTCATCCAGGGATTCGGTCGGTTCGATCTGGTATACTCCTGCTTGCAAATTGGTTTTATGTTTATAAGCTGCATAGTAACGAAAAAAATAGGATCTTCTTATTAGATGTTTTTTCTGCAAAATTTCGCCGATTTGTACAAGTGAGGTATTTTTGGGTAATTCAACTTCAACCGGTGCTGTCCGTTTGGGTGAACCCAACGTAAAAAACACAAACTGATATCCCAATACTCCCCAACCGGCAAGCAACACCAGCGTAAAGAAGATGCGCCAGAACCATTTCATTATTTAAAGACTCCTTTTTCCCCTTTATACCTTCTTTCCCGAAAAACCTTTATTTAATGTTAGCATAGATTTTAAAAAAGAAAACGGGGAGATCTCCCCGTTTTTATTGAAAGTCATGAAAATATAACATTTCGTCTACAGCTTCGGCAATATTTTCCCACTCGGTTTCATCATCAATTTCCACAATCTGCCCCTGCTTGACCCGAAAGAGATATGCATCATCCGGATGATCATCGTGTTTTTGCAAAACAGCGTAATGTTCACCGTTCACTTCCATTTCACTGAGAACGCGATAAGGGACGGGATTGCCATTGTCCGATGGGTACTGAAGCGGTTCGCCCGGGTGCAGGCGATTCCGTAAGATATAGACTTCTCTGGGTCCTGATTGATTCATCGTCAATCCCTCTTATTCGCGATGGTCTTCTTCCTCTTCTAATTCTAACCCGCTAAAGAGTGTGTTAAACATTTCTTCCACCATATCCCATTCTTCTTCATTGTCCTCATCGATCATTTCAATCCGGAAATCGCCGTCCTCATCTTCATAGCGGAAAGCGAGCACTTCCTGGTAATCGTCTCCGACATCTTCTTCGTCTTCCTCGGCGGGTGTGACGAACATATATTTTTTTCCTGTTTCGTCATGCTCAAACGTAAACATGATTTCAAATTTCTCTTCTTCCCCGTCTTCATTGGGAATGATCAAGTATTCCGGTTCATGGGTGTGATCCGTCATGTGTCTGCCTCCTCTTCGCGTCCAAAAACCCTTGCAAAATCCAAGTTGCGGCCATTTGGTCGATTACTTTTTTTCGTTTGCGGCGCGAAACATCCGCCGTGATCAGCGTTCGTTCCGCGCCGGCTGTAGATAAGCGTTCATCCCAGAGATGCACGGGAAGAGAGTAGCGCTCCTTGAGCTCTTCCGCCACTTTTATGCACAGCTCCCCGCGCGGGCCGATGGTTCCGTTCATGTTACGCGGCAAACCGACCACAATCTCTTTCACATGAAGGCTTTCCATTAATTTGTCCATCTCGGAGAGCCAATCTGCATGCTTTCGGTCGATCACTTTCACTCCTTGAGCCGTCCACCCGAGGGAATCGCTGACGGCTACACCGATCCTGCGATCACCGATATCAAGTCCGAGCACTCTGGATGAACCATCTATATCCAAGGAAAACTCATCCAAACCCATGGTCGTTTCCTTTCATTTTTTTGCTTCGAGGTAAAATTTCACCAGTTCTTCAACCAGTTCGTCGCGTTCAAGCTTGCGGATCATTGTGCGAGCATTCTTATGGCGAGGAATGTAAGCCGGGTCTCCGGAAATGAGATAACCCACGATTTGATTGATCGGGTTATAACCCTTCTCCTTTAAGGCTTCATATACATGAAACAGGACGTCTTTCGGATCGACATTTTGATCTCCCCGAAAATTGAATTTCATCGTTTCATCCATGGATAATCTCACACCTCTTTCGTTTGGATGACCAGCTTTTTACTTCTTCGCCTTTGCTCGGACATTATCCTTTCATTTTAAAATTACTTTTGCTCCTTTATCCATTCATATACCCGTTTCAGTGCATCAGGCAAACGTTCGGGTTGTTTTCCGCCAGCCTGAGCCATATCCGGACGGCCACCTCCGCCGCCTCCGCATAAGGTCGCCACCTCTTTGACCAGCTTGCCGGCATGAAGGCCTTCCTTGACAAACTTCGGCGAGATGGAAGCGACGATCTGCACTTTTCCGCCCGATGCGGAACCGAGCACAATCACCCCTTCTGCCAGTTGCCGGCGCAAGTCGTCAACCATGGAGCGAAGCCCTTCCATATCCCCTGCTTCCACTTGGGCGGCCAAAACCGGAATGCCCGCCACTTCCTGAACCTGACTTTCCAATTGGGAAGCAGCCGCACGATTCACTTTCGCTTTGAGCGACTCATTTTCGCGCGCCATCTCTTTCATCCGCTCCTGCAATTGTTCAATGCGGGCGACCAAATCCTGCGGGTTTGCTTTTAAACATTCGGCAGCTTCCTGCAACAGATTTAATTTTGCTTCCACGTAGGCATAGGCATGCCGGCCGGTTACTGCTTCAATTCGGCGTGTGCCCGATCCGATTCCGCTTTCGCTGACAATCTTGAACTGCCCGATCTCCCCTGTGCTGTGAACATGGGTTCCGCCGCACAATTCCAGGCTGTAGTCCCCTACTTTCACAACGCGTACCACTTCACCGTATTTTTCGCCAAACAGAGCCATTGCCCCCATCGCTTTGGCTTCATCAAGCGGTTTGATCATGGTTTCCACTATAGTATTTGCCCAGATCTGCTCGTTTACACGCCGTTCGACATCCTGAATTTCTTCCGCCGTCATCGCCCCGACATGGGTAAAGTCGAAGCGGAGGCGATCCGGTGCAACGAGAGAACCAGCCTGGTTGACATGGGTTCCGAGAACTTCTTTCAAAGCTTTGTGCAACAAGTGAGTGGCGGTGTGGTTTTTCACGATGTCCTGACGAAGGCTTCCATCGATCTGCGCCTGGGCGGATTCGCCGACAGAGACGCTGCCCTCTTCCACCACGACTGTATGAACGTGTTCACCGCGCGGCCCTTTTTGCACGTCTGTCACACGAAGGCGGCCATGACCGGTCACAATGGTTCCGCGGTCAGCCACTTGCCCTCCGCTCTCAGCGTAAAACGGGGTTTTGGCAAGAAGGAGAAGCCCTGTTTGCCCCTGGCTCAATTGATCCACCAGTTCGTTCTCGCGGATGATGGCCACAATTTCCGTCCCGGTTTCCCATACCCCGTAACCGACAAACTCGCTTTCCACCTTCAGTTCGTCCAACGGTCCTCCTTGAACCTTCATGCTGTTCACATCCTGACGGGCGGACCGTGCCCGCTCCCTCTGCCGTTCCATTTCCTTTTCAAAACCTTCCCGGTCGACACTCAGGCCGTGCTCCCGGGCGAAATCTTCGGTTAAGTCGAGCGGAAAACCATAGGTGTCGTATAATTTGAACGCTTCCGTTCCCGTGATGGCTGTACGCCCTTCGGACCGGGCTTTCTCCACGACCCCTTCTAAAATATGCAGTCCTTCTGTCAATGTTTCCAGAAAGCGCTCCTCTTCCCCTTTGATCACCCGTTCGATAAACTCCCGTTTCCCGGCAGGTTCCGGATAAAAGTCACGCATCACATCGGCAACGACGCCCGTCAATTCATAAAGGAACGGGCGCGTCATTCCCAGTTTTCTGCCGTAACGGACAGCCCGGCGCAACAAGCGGCGCAATACATAGCCCCGGCCCTCATTGGAAGGCAGCACCCCATCGGCCACCGCAAAAACGATCGTGCGGATATGGTCCGCGATTACTTTAAGGGCGATATCCGTTTCGCGATCCGCTCCGTACCTTACCCCTGCTTTCTCGCATGTAGCCTGAATGATTGGCCGGAACAGGTCCGTATCATAGTTGGTGGGAACGTTCTGCATGACGGAAGCCATCCGCTCCAGACCCATCCCGGTATCAATGTTCTTCTGCGGAAGCGGGGTGTAAGAACCGTCCGGATTATGGTTGTATTGGGAAAAAACGAGGTTCCAGATCTCAAGGAAACGTTCATTTTCCCCGCCCGGGTAGCATTCCGGATCATTCGGATCGCACCATTCTTCTCCCCGGTCATAAAAGATCTCCGTATTCGGTCCGCTCGGACCCTCCCCGATATCCCAGAAGTTGTCTTCCAATTTGATGATCCGCTCTTCTGGAATGCCGATTTTTTCATGCCATAACCGGTAAGCTTCATCATCTTCCGGATGGATGGTGACCGACAGACGATCCGGATTCAATCCCATCCATTGAGGGCTGGTCAAAAACTCCCACGCCCAGGTAATCGCTTCTTCCTTGAAATAATCCCCGACAGAAAAATTGCCCAGCATCTCGAAAAAGGTATGGTGGCGCGCCGTATAACCGACATTTTCGATGTCATTGGTGCGAATCGCTTTTTGCGAATTGACAAGCCGCGGGTTTTCGGGTTTCACCCGTCCATCAAAGTATTTTTTCAGCGTTGCCACGCCACTGTTGATCCAGAGCAGGGTGGGATCATCGACCGGAACGAGTGAAGCGCTGGGTTCGATTTTGTGACCTTTTTGCGCAAAGAAGTCCAAAAACTTGCGACGAATTTCACTTGCTTTCATGCGGAGTCCTCCTTTTCTCAGATTTCTGGTTCATGAATAAAGTGTTTCCGGAAGGGTCATGCGCGCTCCCGACCGTCAACAAAAGCACCATTCACCCTCCCGAATTTGCCAGAACGTTCATTCCAAGGTTGTGCTAAAGAAGATGAATGCTTTTATGAGCAACCAAAAAAGCCCTCCCGTCCTCAAATAAGGGACGAGAAGGCTTCCCGCGGTACCACCCTTTTTACCGCTTTATTTTTTCCCGAGCACCTGGCTCAGGTATGTAATCACGGTCACTCTAGCAAAATAAGATAACGGCAAGTGATGCTCACTCACCGGCAGGGATTAGCTGCACTCGGGAACTGGCTGCAAACCTGTCTGTTCCGGGAAAACCTTCCAGCCACCGGGTTTTCCTCTCTGGCGGGGACAAGATCGCTCGGTTCCGTCATCATCTTTAGCGCTTTGCAATTCACGATCTATTATACCCGCTTTGCACAAAATTTCAAACCCCCCGCCGGACAAAATGATCGATCACATGCTCAAAGACCACTTTTCCCATGGCAAAGAGAGGAACCGCCAGGATCAGGCCCAGTACTCCGCCCAGTTCTCCTCCGACGAGCAGGGCGAAGATGATCGCCAGCGGATGCAGCTGCAAACTTTTCCCCACGATTTGCGGGGAAATAAAATTCCCTTCGAGGATCTGGATGACCAGATTGACAATGACCACCCCGATCACCATCTTCATCGATCCGGAAATAAAGGCGACAAAGAGGGCCGGGATCAGGCCGAAGATGGGGCCGAGATAGGGAATGACGTTAAAGACGGCCACCAGCGCGGCGAACAGCAGGGCATAAGGAAGGCCGACAATGACGTAACCGATCAGGGACAGCAGCCCGACGACCAGACAAACCAGAAACTGGCCGCGTATGTAGTTGCCCAGCGCCAGATCCATATCCCTCAGAACGCGAATCGTCTCGCGCCGGCTCTTTTTCGGGATGATGAGGAGCAAGGTCCGTTCGATGGAATGGATGTCTTTCAACATATAAAAAGCGAGAAAGGGAATGATCAAAAACAAAAACAGCTGATTGATCGTACTCCCGATACCGCTCATCAGTCCGCCCACATAATCGGTCATTTTCATCTCCAGCCGTCCCAGCGAACGCTCCACGGCCGTTTGCAGACTGAGGGGCAACATCTCCTTGCTGTGGTCATTATACTCCTGAATCATGCTTTGCAGCCTGGCGTTCCACTTCGGCAAGTGCTCAGCCAATTCGCCCAGCTGAACCTCGAGCACGGGCGCCAGATTGATGACCAGAATCACAATCGAAGCGATAAACAGCGTATAGATGAGGAGAACCGCCAGCGAACGCGGCAATAAGCGGTGGCTTAACAGATTGACTATCGGATTGAGCAGATAGGAAATAATGACCGCAATGAGAAATGGGCCCAAAACCGCCTTGAGAAAAGCAAATAAAAGGCGGATCCACGGGCTGATTTGCATCAACAGGAAGACGATTCCCAGCAGAACCAGAATGAACAGCGAAATGGTCAAGGCTCTTTGCACACTCCAGCGTTCCACTGGCGGCACCTCCGCTTAAACGATGGGCTTATCCATAAGATACGAAAACCGGAACCATTTTATGAAGCTCGCCGCATGAATGGAAACCCCTGACATTTTCAGCCAGGGGTTTTCCTGTGTTACCTTGCCATCCGGAGGCGACGGAACATGCGTCGAAGGGTTTCCTCGACGACAAACCGGCGCAGAAACGGACTTTTTTGGATGCCGCGGACAACGGTCTGAACAAAAGGCTTGGAAACCCGTCTGTTTCTTCTCAAAAACATGCTTGCTCCGATCGCTAACAGTCCACCAAACAAAAGGGTCATGATTGTCTGGCGAGCCATGTTTCCCCTCCTTTGGCACGGTTAATCGAAATATTGAACGTGACTGCTTTCCTCCAAAAACAGGTCGTTGAGCGAGGTTAAGCTTCCATCTTCCTCCACCTGGTAGACAGAAGCAATTTTGTCATTTTCGGTGGTCATTTCAATAAAGCATTGCCAACAATAAAGTTGGTTTGTTCCCACTTTTCCCAGGTCGTGCGAATTGCAGTTGGGACAACGCAGCATGATTCTTCCCTTCCTTTAAATCCTTGCATCCTTAACTTCAATCCGGTCATGCGGGGCGATCAGCACATCTTTTCCCCACGTGAGCGGATGCGTGGTTTTCACCACTTTTCGCCCTTCTGCCAGGTCGCTGATAAGCCCGCCGGATAGTTCGTACCCTATCAGCGTTCCCACTTCTTCCATGAAGTAGACATTTTCTACCATCCCCATTTCATAACCGCCGGCGGTAAGCAGAGGACGGCCCTTCAATTTGTTTTCGCCGTTATAAATGCTGATCCACTCTTCCGCGTTCCGGTCAAAGGGAAGAATCACCTGGTCGCTGTCCACCATTACCGCATCCTTGCCGATTGATACGATGTTGTCAGATCGAATATATTTTCTCCTCTTGAAAAAACCACCTTCTTGCAAAACAACCCCCCGCCAACGCTGATCCCGATCAAACAAAAGATCCGTAACCGTACCCAATTTTTCCCCTGTTTTTAAATGGATGATGGAAAGCCCGATCACTTCCTGGGATTTGCGCAAGGAAATCAGCCTCCCCCGCTGTCATTAGTATTGGGAAAGGCTTCGCCGTGCATGTAGGGGAGTTGTTGCCATTTTTCCATGAAAGTGCCGGTCTTGCCGGGGCCGGGTTACCGTGGCTACCACTCTTCCTCAATCAGGTCTTTCAGCCGGCTGTTGCGCTTTTCTCCGCTCTGTCGCTTCAATCCGTCGGCAAATGCTTCCTTTTCCCCGCACATGATCAGATACGATTTGCTGCGTGTAATCCCGGTATAGAGAAGGTTTCGTTCCAACATCCGCCGGTACGTGTGCAAAACTGGAAACACAACGATGGGAAACTCAGAGCCTTGCGCCTTATGCACGGAACAGGCATAAGCAAGTGCAATTTGTCCCAGCTGCGATTTTTTATACGGGACCTCCAACCGTTCGTAGGCCACCCATAAAACCGGCTGATCCGGGGATGCATTCTCCTCGATCGCGATCACCTTTCCCATGTCGCCATTGTAGACGGGATGCTCGGGGTGATTGACCAGCTGGAGCACTTTATCCCCCAGCCGAAAGACAGAATCGCCCCAGGTCAGTTCCTTTTTGTTTTCATCCTTTGGATTGACCACCGCTTGAACTTCCCGATTGATGCGGTCGATCCCGACCGGCCCTTTGTAGATCGGCGCCAGTACCTGAATATCGAAAATCGTGTACCCTTTTTTCATGGCATTGGTTACCGTTTTGACGATGATCGGCAAGGCCTGCTCTTTTTTGCAGGGAAAAAAACGCCGATCCGGCTGGGGGATGAGCAAATCTCCCGGAACTTCCCCGCGTTTCATCGCATGGGCCAGCCTGATGATGGAAGAGCCCTCCGCCTGCCGGAAAATCTCCGTCAACTCGACACGGGGGATTTTGTCCACCTGAAGCAGATGGTGAAGCACTTGCCCCGGCCCGACCGAAGGCAGCTGATCCTGATCTCCCACCATGATCACCTGCATCCCTTGGGGAACCGCGCGAAACAATTGATTGGCCAGCCAGGTATCCAGCATCGAAACTTCATCGACAATCAGCAGGTCGCCTTCAATCGGGGATTCGGCACCGTGTTCAAAAAAGTCCCCTTTCCACCCCAGCAGGCGGTGGATCGTCATCGCCGGAAGACCGGTTGTTTCCGACATCCGCTTGGCCGCCCGACCGGTCGGAGCCACCAAGCGGATCGGATACGGCTGCTCCGCGGCTTCATAATGATCAGGGTCGAGCGAGATTTCACGCAGTTTTGCAAATAACCGGCATATCCCCTGGATGACCGTCGTTTTTCCGGTACCGGGACCACCGGTCAAAATCATAAACGGTGAAGAAAGGGCGGTGAGAAGCGCATCCCGCTGCTTTTCCGCATAGGTCACTCCCAGCTCTTCCTCGATCTCGCCGATCGCTCGGTACAGTTCGGATACGGGATAATCCGTTTCCGATTCCTGCTCCAGCAATTGTTTGATCCGCATGGCCAAACCATATTCGGCGTAGTAGAGCGACGGCAGATAATAACGGTCATCCTCCAAAATAATCCGTTCATCATCAATCAGCATTTCGACATATTTTTCCCGGGCGCTTTCGGAAAAAAGTTCAACCCCTGCCCCTCCCAGGAGAAGATTGACTTCCTGATTGAGCTGATCCCACGTCACATAAACATGCCCTTTGGAGACGGATGCCTCTTTCACGGCATATAACACAGCCGCCTGAAAACGTTCCGGCGCATCTTCCGGCAATCCCTGCTCCCGCGCAATCTCATCGGCCCGGCGGAAACCGATTCCTTCGATATCATCAATCAAGCGATACGGATTCTCTTTTAACAGTTCGATGGTGTGATGTTTATACGTCTGCACGATCTTGAGCGCCAAAGCAGGTCCGATGCCAAACTGGTATAAATAGACCAGCGCCTCTTCCAGAGCCTGGTTTTCCTGCAGGTTCTCGGCAATCGTCCGCGCCTTGGCAGGGGAGATCCCCCTGATTTCCGTTAGCACTTCAGGATTGGCGGCAATTTGATCCAGCGCCTTTTCCCCGAGATGCTCCACGATTTTTTCAGCCGTTTTTTTTCCGACTCCGGTGAAGATCTCACTTGAAAGATATCTGACGATCGCTTCTTTTGTCCGCGGAAACTCCTTTTTCACCTGCCGGGCATAGTACTGACGCCCGAATTTGGGATGCTCTCTCCATTCACCGTAGCAGGTATAGATCTCATCCTCATGGGGACGGAGCATATTCCCCACCACGGTGATTTCCTCTTGCGGAAGTTCTTCCGATGCCTCCGTGGCCCGCATGAGAAAAACTCCGTATCCGTTTTCCTCATTGTAAAAGATCTCCTGGATAAAGGAGCCTTTTACATAACTCGTTTGAAACAATTCCATTTGAGATGGCTTCATGATCCTACACCTTTTACCGATGATAAGGAAAATGACCCCGAACCGAGGGTCATCTCTCAGAGAAAATCATCTTTCATTTCCCCCATCAGACTCTCCATCGCGCATTCCGGGGAACAAAATTGGTTCTGCTCCCGTCTTTCATCCCACTTGTAGCGCTCGGGGTCCGCCGGGTTAAATTCATGTTCGCAACAGCTGCAACGCCTGGTTTGAATCACTTGATCCAATCCCGCTTTCAGCTGTCCGAGCCGGTCTTTGGGCAGATTTAAAAATTTGGCAATAAACGCCATGATTTCCCGCTTATCAGCAAAATAGAGCGGGTCTTCTTTGGCATAGGTTACGGGATTCCACCATACCCACCGTCCGTCGGAGAGGTGAGCAATGTAATAATCGTCCACAACCCGTTCGGAAGCGTGCTCCAATTTTTCAAAGGAAGGAAAGCCGAGTTCGGCTGCCAAATTATCCATCAGGGCACGATCTATATCCTTCAGTATCGATTTCCAATCGATGTTATCCATCTCTTTTTCCCAGTCTTCCATCTGGTTAAGCGGATTGATGCTCACAGTCCTCTCTCCCCTGTTTAACTGTCTGTTGGTCAATTACCGATGAATCAGCCTTCCCGTGATCTCCGCTGTGATCCGGGCAGCTTGCCGTACTTCTGCTTCTGTATTCCCCCGCCCGAAACTGAAGCGGATCGCGGATCGGGTCACTTCTTCACTCAGATGCATTGCTCTTAGCACATGAGATACTTCCAGTGTGCCGGAAGTACAGGCCGAGCCGCTCGCGCAGGCAACTCCCGCCAAGTCGAAATTCATCAGCAGCGTTTCCGTGTCGGTTCCCGGGAAGCTGAGATTTAAAATATGAGGTAAAAAGCGCTCGTGATGCCCGTTTATGACAAAAGTCACCTGTTGCTCTTTCAATTCCTCCAGAAACGCCTCGCGCAGTTGCAGCATCTCGCGGTAATGAACATCCCGATTTCGTGCCGCCAGCTCGGCAGCTTTTCCGAACCCCACAATCCCCGGCACGTTTTCCGTTCCGGCGCGTTTTCTCCGTTCTTGGGCACCGCCGAAAAAGCGGGGCATCAACTTCACCTGCTTGGACACATACAGCGCCCCTGCTCCCTTTGGCCCGTTGATCTTGTGGCTGGAGATGCTGAGCAAATCGACCGGCAGCTTCTTGACATCAATTTTCTCGATCCCAAACGCCTGCACTGCATCCGTATGGAAAAATACCCTGTGTTCACGGGCAATCGCCCCAATCGTTTCTATCGGCTGAAGCGTGCCGACTTCGTTATTTCCGTACATAATTGAGATCAGTGCAGTATCAGGTCTGATGCTCGATTTCAAATCTTCCACATCAACCATGCCTGTCCGGTCCACAGGCAAATAGGTAACCTCAAAGCCCATGTGCTCCAAATAACGGCACGTATCCAGCACAGCATGGTGCTCGATCTCCGATGTGATGAGATGCTTTTTTCCCTGTTCCCTGCACGCCAGGGCCACCCCGATCAGAGCGGTATTATCCGCTTCCGTCCCGCCGCTGGTGAAAATGATCTGGCTCGCTTCGGAATTCAGTCCTTCTGCCACTTGCCACCGCGCATGATCAATGGCATTTCGCACGGCCCTTCCATATTGATGAATACTTGACGGATTGCCAAACGCTTCATCCAGAAAGGGAAGCATCGCCTTTTTCACTTCGGGATGAATCGGGGTGGTCGCTGCATGATCCAAATAAATCGCCATTTTCACGTCACCTGCTAATTTTGCTAAATATAGAACATGTAGTTATCATTGTTTCCGTCATGCGAAAAGTTGATAAGGGAAGCCAGCGTCGTGGAATCCAGTTCCTTCGCAATCGCATCGCGAATCCGTTTCCACAAATCCCGGCGTGCCGGGTCTTCTTCCTCGGTGAATTCCACCGGACTGATCGGACCTTCCAATACGCGGATGATATCACCGGCCGAGATCTCTTCGGGCGGCTTCGCCAGCTTATACCCTCCGTAAGCTCCGCGAATGCTGCGCACCAATCCGGCATTTCTCAGCGGCGCGACCAGCTGCTCCAGATAGTGTTCCGACAGTTCATGACGCTCGGCCACGCTTTTGAGCGGAACAGGCCCCTTCCCGTATTGCGTCGCCAGTTCCATCATGATGGTAAGACCGTAACGGCCCTTGGTCGAAATCTTCAAGTTATCCCACCTCTCATTGATCATTCGCATTCCCGATATGTACTGCGCCCTGCTTCCGGTCAGGGGAGAATTAGTTTCATTATAAGATAAATCAATCCCTTCATCCATCCGGACGCCATCATCAGACGGCATGGCCAAGGATGATGGGGAAAGTACCCTACTAGCAAGTGTATCATAGGAGTATTCTCTTTTAGCAAGTTTTTTACACAATCATTGCAAACAAAAATGAACCTTACCGGCACGATCAGGGATGAAAAACGGCAAAAACGGGAGAAGCAGGGGTGACGACTTCCCGACTTCCGCCACCTTCACGGAAAAAGGAGAACTGGGCGGCGGAGATCATGACATTGGCCCGGCTGCTGTGATATTGTCTATCATAGGGACTTGTCCTTATTTTTGCCAGAGATAGAAAGGCGGGACCATGGTGGACTTGTTTGAATTTGGACGAATGCAAGAGAAAAAGCAAAACGAGCCGTTGGCGTCCAGAATGCGACCCCGTACGCTTTCCGAGATGATCGGCCAGTCCCACATCATCGGACCCGGGAAATTACTGAGGCGCATGATCGAAGCGGATCAGCTCTCCTCTCTGATCTTCTACGGTCCTCCGGGCACGGGCAAAACAACCCTGGCCCACATTATCGCCAACCATACAAAAGGATATTTTGAAAAATTGAACGCCGTGACTGCCGGAGTGGCGGATCTGCGCCGAGTGGTACAAGAAGCAAAGGAGCGGCTCAATCTGCACGGGCAACGAACCGTGCTGTTTATCGATGAAATTCATCGCTTTAATAAATCACAACAAGACGCTTTGCTTCCCTATGTCGAAAACGGAACGGTTATTTTGATCGGGGCAACAACGGAAAACCCTTCATTTGAGGTAAATGCCGCCCTTTTATCCCGTTCACGCCTGTTTATGTTAAAACAACTGGAACCCGGCGAGTTGCGCGCGATCCTGCTGGCCGCCCTGAAAGACCCTGAACGGGGGTTGGGAGATTACCAAGTAAAAATAGAAGAAGACGCTCTGGAGCATCTCATTCAAACAGCGGGCGGGGACAGCCGCAATGCTTTAAACGCGCTGGAGCTCGCCGTACTCACCACACCACCGGACGATGAAGGGATACGCCACATTACGTTGGAAGTCGCGGAAGAATCGATCCAGAGAAAAATGATCCGCTACGATAAAAGCGGCGATAACCATTATGATACGATTTCTGCGTTTATCAAGAGTATGCGCGGTTCTGATCCGGATGCAGCTCTTTATTATCTGGCCAAAATGCTGCAAGCCGGCGAAGATCCCCGTTTCATCGCCCGGCGCATCTTTATTCATGCCGCTGAAGATGTGGGGATGGCCGATCCCCGTGCGCTGCTCATCGCCTCAGCGGCCGCGCATGCAGTCGATTATATCGGACTGCCGGAAGCGCAAATCCCCTTGGCAGAAGCAGTGATCTATATCGCCACCGCTCCGAAAAGCAATTCAGTCGTCAAGGGAATCGGGGAAGCCAATGCCGCCGTTCGCAAGGAAAAGAGTGGGGAAGTTCCACCCCATCTGCGCGATGCCCACTTCTCGGGCGCCAAGGCACAAGGGCGCGGTTCAGGATACAAATACCCCCACGATTATCCGCGCGGATATGTTCCCCAGCAATATTTGCCTGATGAACATGCAGGAAAAACCTTTTACCATCCGTCTGCTTACGGGTACGAACAAAAATTGCAGACCTTGATCCGCTGGATGAAGGAAGGCGAAAAATAATCCAATTCCTCCGACGCCCTATAAAGCATGTTTTTTTCCAAAATGGGCAGTGTAGTAATATGAATCAAAGGAGGAGATTGGACAATGGATGCCAAACAAGAACTGATCAACGGATTAAATGAAGACCTTGCCTATGAACTCTCCGCCATTAACCAATATATTTATAACGCGGCCGTCGTTTCCGGGCTGGCCCGCCTGACCCTGCGCGACTTCTTTGCCAAAGAAGCACAGGATGAAATGGGGCACGCTCAATACCTGGCAGAAAAAATAGCCACCCTTGGCGGCGAGCCCATGGTGGAACCAAAACCTTTCTCCCGCCATCGGGATGTAAAAGGAATGTTGGAAGCAACCGTTCAAGCTGAAATCGACACAATTCAACGATACACCAAGCGGATTGAACAGGCGGAGGCGGTCCATGATATTGAACTGAAAACCCAGTTGGAAGATATGATTGCCGATGAAACGAAACATAAAGAAGAGATGCAGCGGCTGCTGGAGGACCCCCGCCTCTAGGTTGTCACACAGCGATGTCAAATGCCCCCTTTTCAGGGGATTTCTTTTTTTCCGATGAGTAGCCGGCATCGTGCTTGTACATATTAACTACTGGTTACAGTTTGAAAGGAGGATATTTTTATGAACACGATGCGTCCCAACGACAGCAAAATTGAAAATACCACCATTAATCCCCAAGTTTCACCGGCCATGAATCATGGTGCCCATGAAGTGTACGATGTTCACGAAGTTTTGTCTTGCGCGGTCAACTGCATGGACCAGTATGTGATGATGTCGCAGCATGTGAAAGATCCTGAGCTGCGGAACATCCTTGATCGCCAGTATCAATTTATGGCCAATGAGTACAATACTCTGGTCGAATGTTTCTCCACCGGCCGCGAACCGGCACAACCAACCGGCAAATACAAAATGCAGCAGGGAAACAACGTGACCTACGGCTTAAGGCAAAGCCAGCCAAAAGCACCGATGAAAAGTCCGGCCGAGATCAATGACCAACGCATTTCCGGACAAATGCTGAGTGCCATGAAATCGTCAGCTGCGGTCAAAGCGCATGCAGCCTGCGAAGTAACCAATCCGGTCGTGCGCCGCGTTCTGGCCGACAGCATTCCCAACTGCATCGAAATGGCTTATGAATTGTTCCTGTGGCAAAACAAACACGGATATTATCAAGTGGCACAACTCCCGCAAGCAGACATGCAGCAACTGACCCATTCCTACGCTCCGGCCACGGCAACCGCTCCGCTGCCCGGCCAGACGGGAACGATTCAATAGCAGTTCAGGCGGCTTACGGGTCGCCTGAACTTTTTTCGTTTTCCGGCTCTACATCCGGTTTTTGAAACCCGTTTCCGAACCCCTCTCTTCCCCGTTCACATCCTCAAGAGACCGTCCGGTGGAACGGGGACCAAACAGCCCGATATCAACCATGATCAGTCCCATGGCAACAGCAACAACGGAAAACATCGCCGCAGAACCATAATGATTGAGCACCGGAAGCAACATAAACGGCATCAAACCGCTCATCAAACGGCTTAAACTGTAGGCCGACCCGGCAGCAGTGGCCCGCACAGAGGTCGGAAATATTTCTGCCTGATAAATATGAAACGCATTGGAAAAAACGTTGCTGACCAAAGTATAAAGGAATCCGAAGATGACGATGAGCGAGGGAAGGTTTGCCATGCCGAAGGAAATGCCGAACACCGCCATCAAAAAGGCAGACAAGACGATCAGCCATTTGCGGTCGATCCGTTCAACCAGCGGCAGTGATAACAGCGAGCCGAGCGGATAACCCAAAAAGGTTAAGGCAGTATATTCAAGTGAATGGAGAATCGTATAGCCTTTGGCCTTCAAGATCAGCGGAACCAGCGTTCCAAAGCCGTAGTACCCGATCGTCTGCAAAATATGAAAAAACCACAGCATCAGCGTGTATCGCCGATATCTCTTTTGCCATAAAACAGAAAAAGAGGCGACCGAGGTTTGCCGGGGCGTTGTCGACTGTACCGGTTTCAGCTCACCCAATGCTTTCGCTTCATCTTCCATCTGAACAGCGATTTGATTCGCTTCTTCAAGGCGGCCCGCCGCTTCCAGCCAGCGCGGCGATTCGGGAAGATGCATCCGCCACACCCAAACGATGAGTGAACCGGCGGATCCGATGATAAACAACAGACGCCAGCCTTCCAAACCGAAAAGTTGAACCGGAACCAAAATTTTTGCCAAAATCCCCTCCACCGGCATAGCCAAAAAGGCTAACGTATAAGCCCAAGCAACATATCTTCCCCGCTGTGATGCCGGCAGCAATTCACTGAGGTAGGCATCGCAAAGCGGCGGTTCCGCCCCGAGGCCGAGTCCCGCAACAAACCGGAAAAAGATCAATAATCCGACATTGGGACTGAACGCAGCCAGCAACGAAAAAATCGAGTAGATCGCCAGATTATACATAAAGGCTTTTTTCCGCCCGAAGCGGTCCGCCAGCCCTCCCAGCACAATCGCTCCGATAAACATTCCCAAAAAACCGGAAGCCAGAAGCAGGGGCAGCCATTTTTCGTCAATATGAAACTGTTCAACCAAAACGGTGCTAAGCACACCGGCCAGGAAAATATCAAACAGGTCAAAAAAGATTCCCGTGCCGATCAACAACGTCGCCTTTTTGTGGAGACGGGTAATCGGAAGCCTGTCCAGGCGGGCGCCGATCGATATATTTGCCATCATTCATTCCTCCGCTTCATGATGCGCAGAACATACTCTTCCAGTTGGCACACATTTTTGTAATCCAAATCCGTGGCAATTCCCCGTTCCGCCAAACATTCCAGAACACTTCTTGAAGAGAGGTTTCCCGGTGCATCCGGAACAAAGGGACAACCGCCCAATCCCCCTTGCGCGACATCAAAGGTACAAACCCCCGCCTCGATCCCGGCAAGCATGTTCCTGAGCCCGTAACCCTTGGCATCGTGCAAATGAAGGCTCAGCTCCAGCATGGGAAACTGTTTTTTTAGGCTGACGCACCGTTCATAAACCAAATCGGGCGTCGCCTGCCCGGATGTATCGGCCAGAGACATCTCCTTCACTCCGCTTTCGGCAAGCGCTTCGGCAATCCGCTCCAGCCGGGAATATGGCACGACTCCGGCATAGGGACAGACAAAAGCGGTAGCAATTGCCCCGGCCGCCCGGCGCCCGTTCTCTTCGGCCAGACGAATAAGACTGATGATTTCAGCCAGCGATTCTTCCGTGGTCCGCTGAACATTGGCCTGGTTGTGAAGGGGACTGGCAGAAAGAAAAAGGACGGCCGTTTCTGTTTTCCCGGCCAAAAACCGCTGCATCCCCCGCCGGTTGGGAACCAGCGCCCGATATTCAACCCCCGGATATACGGGCAGGCTCTGTGCCAGTTCGTCGGCATCACGGAGAGCGGGCACACGGTCTTTCCGCACAAAAGAGGTTACTTCCAATGAGCGAAACCCGCAGGCAATGATGCGATCAACCAGGATTCGCTTTATCTTTGTAGGCACAAACACCGATTCGTTTTGCAACCCGTCCCTTAGCGTCACATCGCGCAACAGCACATGAGCCTGATCAGCCACAATGGATAACCCCTTTGTTCCGCCACTCGTTGATTTGTTCCTCCGTAAAGCCACAGGCGGAAAGCACTTCCTTCGTATGGGCACCACTGACAGGCCCTGCCCGGAGGACAGATCCCGGCGTCCCGCTCATTTTTGGCACGATCCCCGGCATCATAATCTCCGCGCCGCTTGCATCCGGAACCGGCAGAAACATTTCCCGCTCCCGATAATGAGGGTCACGAAAAATATCCGCGATTCCATAAACAGGGCCAGCCGGGACTGCGGCCTGTTCCAGCATGGCAACCACTTCATCACACGTATGCCTTAATGTCCACTCCCCGATCAGCGCATCGATCCGGCCGGCAGCGGCCACCCTCCCCCGATTGTCGGACAACTCCGGCTTTTGCGCGAGATCCTCTCTGCCCATCAAGGTCATCAACCGCTTGAACAAGGAATCGCTGTTGGCGCCGATCGCCACCCATTTCCCATCTTTGGTCGGATAAATGTTGGAAGGAGCCGTGGTCGCCAGTTGATTTCCCGTCCGTTCGCGCACCGCTCCAAGGTGGACATATTCCGGCAGGATGGACTCCAGCAGACTGAAAACGGATTCATACAATGCCACATCAACAACCTGGCCGGTCGCGTCCTGATTACGGTCGCGATGAAACAAAGCCAGCAACGTTCCGATCACTGCATACAAGCCGGAGATCGAATCGGCGAGCGACAGTCCGACCCTGACCGGCGGTCGGTCTGGATAACCGGTAACGTAGCGAAGCCCTCCAAACGATTCGGCAATGTTGCCAAAGCCGGGCCGGTGGCGGTACGGACCGGTCTGTCCGTATCCGGTGACGCTGGTGATGATCAAACCGGGGTTCAGCTCGCGCATCTCCCGGTGCGACAAATTCCATTTCTCCAGGGTTCCGGGTTTGAAATTTTCCACGACCACATCTGCCTGGCGAAGAAGTTCGCGGACAATTTCTCTGCCTTCTTCATAATGCAGATCAACGACGACCGATTTTTTGTTGCGAAGGATTACTTTGCTGAAATAAGAATCTTCTTCGCCTTCAGCCGCAAGTCCCCATTTGCGGATCTGATCCCCGCCCGGGGGCTCCACTTTTACCACCTCCGCCCCGAATTCGGCCAAAATGCGCGTGGCAAAAGGCCCGGCGATAAAAGAACCCAATTCAATCACCCGAATGCCGTCAAGCGGTTGATGATTCACTCCTTCACTCCTCCTCTCTCACCGCTTCTCATGAGAATAAAGTGCAGATCGTTTTTGATATGGCTTTCCATGCGCTTTCGGGCCAAAGCGGCGTCTCCCTCCTTCACGGCCCGATAAATGGCCCAGTGCTCCTGATTTGTTTCAATATTCCGTTTATATACCTTAAATACAAAGGTACGATAATACCGAACCAGGCTGGCTATTTCCGTCATCATCCGCTGAAACCGCCCATTCCGGGAAAAGCGGATCAATTGCTCATGAAACAGGGAATTCAGCTCAATCACCTTGTCAATTTCCCCTCTTTGCAAACACTGATCAGCAGAGATTAACAATCCGGCGATTTGCTCCAACTCATGCGCCTGGATGCGCCCGGTTGCCAGCTCCACGGCAATCGGTTCCACAGCCAGCCTCAATTCATACAACTCTTGAAAGTCGTCTGCCGAAGGGCGGAATACCAGAATCCGTCCGTTCTCCTGCTGCAACAACCCGTCTTTTTTCAGCAGTTGCACCGCCTCGCGGATCGGGCTGCGGCTGATCTTCAATTGCCGGGCCAACACGCTTTCCACAATTCTCGTTCCGGGTTTCATGTTCCCGCATAATATTTGTGCCCGCAAATATTCATAAACCTGGTCACTTAATGATTTGGCCTTTTGGATCTCCGCCGCTGTCATCACTTCTCACCTCCTTTGTCGACTGTCGACAATTTACCTGGTTATATTATACTTTATATAAATAATCTTTTGAATAATTTAAATAAAAATAATGGACACCTCTTTCCTTAAGGTGTCCGAATTACACTCCTTTTTCAACCAGTTCATACACCTGCCGCCAGTCGGTAATCCGCGGCAAAGAATAAGGGAAATCGCGGTTATAAACGGCATCGACAATCACTGTGGGAATCTTGTTTTTCACCAGATTGAGCAGATGATTGGGTGCATCTTCAAAGAAGAGGTCAACCTGCACTTTTTTTGCCTCTTTTGCTTTATCTTGCGCCCCCATGATTAGGTTTTTCCCGTTGAATGGGAAGCCGTGCTTTTTCAGCCAATCTTCCGTCACTTTCCGAATGTTTTTCATCCCTGGACGGGCGGTGATGAAATAAATGGTGTGCCCGTTTTGCGCCAGGCGGTTCAACACTTCCGCCGCGTTCTTTAAAGGAAGGCCCAGCGTGTAAATCTCTTCTTCCAGCTTCCTCCATAATTTGGACGCTTCTTTTGGCGTCAGCCCATACGCCTTGTCCAGATAAAATTCCTTCACATCCTCAACGCGCACATTCCGCTTCAAGACCCGGTTATGCACCTCAACAGCCGCTCGTTGCGTATCTTTGATTGTTCCGTCAATGTCCACACCGATGATCATTAAACTCGCCTTCCTCGTATGAATGTCCATTTTAACCTTTCCCTGTCGGAGAGAAATTATTCTATTTAAAAATCAGTCCCTATTGACATGTTATCATACGTTTGCCGGGGGCGGAGGCGTGAATATGACAAAAAGCCCGGAACAAAATAAAAAACCCCGGATTGCATTGAATCCGAGGTGTCGTTCATTCTCATGCAAAAAAAAGGAGCCCCGTTATGCCGTGCTCCGTTCGTTTTGAACCTGCTCTCGCAGGTGGGTGTCCTGCACCTGAGTTCACAGTTCCGCTCTGAAGGCGGCTTCTGTTAGCTCAAATGACGCAGACTCCCTTTCGTTCGGGTGTTGGCTCAAAACATCCCGGCGGACACGCACATCGCAGGACTCATTTCGTGATTATATGTTACCAGATATTTAAAAGGAGATCAAGCTATCCCCCCACTTTTTACAGGAAATTCTATTTTTGCGGTTGTCTGATTTTAATGTGCAATTCCTCCAGCTGCTTTTCATCGACGGGGCTCGGGGCCTCTGTCAGCAGGCAGGTTGCACTTGCCGTTTTCGGGAAAGCGATGCACTCGCGCAAATTGCTCCGCCCGGCAAGCAGCATCACGATGCGGTCAAAGCCGAAGGCAATTCCTCCGTGCGGCGGAGCGCCATACTCAAACGCTTCAAGCAGAAAACCGAATTTTTCTTTTGCTTCCTCATTTGTAATGCCCAGCGCCTTAAACATTTTCTCCTGTACTTCGCGCCGGTAGATTCGTTGGCTTCCCCCGCCGATTTCGTAACCGTTCAGCACCATGTCATACGCCTGCGCCCGCACTTTGCCCGGGTCTGTATCCAGAAGCGGAATATCTTCCTCGAGCGGCATCGTAAACGGGTGGTGCATCGCATAGTAGCGCCCGTCTTCCTCCGAATACTCCAGCAGCGGAAACTCGGTGATCCAGACGAATTTATATTCATTTTCGGGAATGAGGTTCAATGCTTTTCCAAGGCGCAAACGCAGTTCGCCCAAGACGTTTGCCACTGTCTGCGGACGGTCGGCGACGAAGAATAACAGGTCGCCTGTTTCCGCTTTGGTTTTGCCAGCAATCGCATCGATCTCTTCCGGTGTGAGGAACTTGGCTACAGAACCTTTGACCCCTTCCTCTTTAAAGGACAGCCAGGCCAATCCCTTTGCGCCCAACGATTCAGCTGTTTTCCCCCACTGATCCACTTCCTTGCGGCTCCAGCCGGCACATCCCTTTACATTGACCGCCTTTACCTGGCCGCCGTTTTGGATGGTACCGCTGAACACCTTGAAGGAGGAATCGCGCAGCTCATCGGACAAATCCACCAGTTCCATTCCGAAACGCAGGTCCGGTTTATCCGACCCGAATCGCTCAATCGCTTCCCGGTAGGACATGCGCGGGAACGGAACGGGCACATCGACTCCGATCGTCTCCTTAAACAATGTCGCAACCATCTCTTCCATCATCGCCAGGAAGGTTTCCGGCGGAATAAATGACGTTTCAATGTCGATCTGGGTAAATTCCGGCTGCCTGTCCGCGCGAAGATCCTCGTCGCGGAAACAGCGGGCAAATTGAAAATAGCGCTCCATCCCCGCCACCATGAATAATTGCTTAAACAGTTGCGGTGATTGGGGCAATGCGTAAAACGAACCTTCGTGTACCCGGCTGGGAACGAGATAATCACGCGCTCCTTCCGGCGTGCTGCGCGTCAGCATCGGGGTTTCCAGTTCGATAAAGCCCCGCTCATCCAGGAAACGGCGCACCGACTGCATCGCACGGTGGCGGATCAGCATGGTCTCCTGCATTTTCGGGCGTCGCAGGTCGATATAGCGGTATTTGAGGCGAACCGCTTCTTCCACGTCGCTGTTGTCACGAATCGGGAACGGCGGTGTTTTGGCCGGATTAAAAATATGCACTTCTTCCCCGATGATTTCAATGTCGCCGGTCTCCATTTTCGGATTCACATTTTCCGGATCGCGGGCCGCAATCGTCCCGGTGATGGAGACCACATATTCGCTTCGCAACTGATCTGCCAAACGCGCAGCTTCCGGTGAAACTTCCGGCTGAAATACGATTTGCACAACGCCGGAGCGATCACGCAGATCCAGAAAAATCAAGCCTCCAAGATCCCGCCTCTTCTGCACCCAACCATTCAGGGTGACTCTCTCGCCGATTTTTTCCTTGGTGCATTCCCGGGCCTGATGTGTACGAAAGACGCTATCCATGCTGTTCCCTCCTCAACTTCTCTCTTTCAGGTATGGTATGAGTTCTTCCAGTTTGACCGTTTCCTGTTCGCCTGTAGCCAACTGCTTGACGTTGATCTGTCCCTGCTTCAATTCCTCATCACCCAGGATCGCCACAAAGCGTGCCTGCAAGCGGTCGGCTGCCTTAAATTGCGCTTTCAGCTTGCGGTCAAGGTAATCACGATCGGCAGTCAGGCCGGCATGGCGCATCTCGTTCAGCAGTTTCGCCCCGTAGAGCTTCGCTTCATCGCCGAGAGTAACCAGATAGCAGTCCAGTCCCGTTTTGACCGGAACATCCACTTTCTGCTCCCCGATCGCCAGCATCACCCGTTCCAGGCCGATGCCAAAGCCGACGCCCGGCATCTCCGGCCCGCCAAATTCTTCGACCAAACCGTTGTAGCGGCCGCCGCCTCCGATGGTGGAAGCCTGCGCGCCGGGAATATCGACCATAAATTCAAAAGCGGTATGTGTATAATAATCGAGTCCGCGCACGAGGCGGTCATTAATGACGTACTCGACGCCAAGCATATCCAGGTATTGTTTCAGCTGCTCAAAATGCTTCCGGGAAGGTTCATTCAAGTGATCGAGAATCGATGGCGCCCCTTGGGCGATCTCTTTCGTTTTCGGATCTTTGCTGTCGAGAATGCGCAGCGGATTTTTATAGAGCCGCCCTTGTGCTTCCGTCGACAATTCCGCTTTGTACGGCTCAAAGTATTCAATCAACTTTTCCCGGTATACGGCCCGGACTTCCGGATCACCAACGCTGTTGATCTCCGCCCGGACTCCTTTTAAACCGAGCGACTCAAAAAAATGAATCCCCAGCGAAATCACTTCCGCATCGAGGGCAGGGTCGGAGCTGCCGAAAACCTCAACGCCAAATTGATGAAACTGGCGCCGCCTTCCCGCCTGCGGATTTTCATAGCGAAACATCGGTCCCATGTAATACCATTTGGTTGGCTGCGGTTCGGCAAAAATCTTCTTTTCGACAAATGAACGTACAACCCCCGCTGTTCCTTCCGGTCTCAATGAAACGTCCCGTTTGCCCCGGTCCTGAAACGAATACATTTCTTTTTCCACAATATCGGTCGCTTCGCCCACACCGCGCTGAAACAGTTCCGTGTATTCAAAAATCGGGGTGCGAATCTCCTTGTAGTCATACAAACGGCAGATTTCCCGCGCTTTCGCTTCTGCCCATTGCCAAATCTCCACCTCACCAGGCATCAGGTCATCGGTGCCGCGGGGAATTTGGTATTTCGCCGAAGCTTTGAATTTCATGGCAAACCCTCCTTTTCGTTTCGTTCGTTCCACAAATTAAAAAATCTCCCGCCACTGACCTCTGTTTGTCAGGGACGAGAGATTGGTTAACGATTCCCGTGGTGCCACCCTAGTTGGAAAACGACACAAAGCCGATTTCCCACTCGATTCCCGTTATCGCCAGGATGACGTCTAAGTCTACTGACCGCTTGAGCGGTGTTCGGTTAGAACCTCCAGGTGTCTTTCGCCGATTCGTAACAAAGAGAACCTTTCAGCCCATGAGTTCTCCTCTCTAGTTGTCCGTCAATCGGGTACTTTTCCCTTCACAGGCAAGAATATAAGTCATTTAGCGGATTTGTTTACTCATTTTAAAGACCCGCCCCTCGTTTGTCAAGGAATTTTTAACATGTCATTAAGATTTCACGATTGTCCAGGTCTGTTCTCTCAGGAGAGACGCTTGACATGTGGTATAGTTTAAACAAAACCTGTCCGAATTAAAATGAAGGAGGCACAACTGATGAAACTGATGATCATGCTCGGCAGCATCAACATGGCACTGGCCATCGCCCTGGGAGCGTTTGGCGCACACGGTCTGGAAGGAAAAGTGAGCGAAAAGATGATGCAGATATGGAACACAGGCGCACATTATCACATCATCCACGGCCTGGCACTGATTGCAGTCGGTCTGATGCTGGCCAAAACGAACGGAAATGCGACTCTGCTCACTGTGGCCGGATGGCTGCTGTTTGCGGGAATCGTTTTCTTCTCGGGAAGCCTGTATGCTTTGGTGTTGTCCAATGTGAAAATTCTGGGGGCAATCACCCCGATCGGCGGTGTGTCATTTATTGCCGGATGGGTACTTGTCGCCGTCTCCGCCGCCAAATATCTCGGTTGAACAATTGCTTCACCGCTTTTTCCATTTGTTCTTGTCAAACGGGCCGGGCTCGAAGACAAAGCCCTTCCATTCCCATGAATCAAGGGGAAGGTATGACTTGTCCGCAATGTCGGCCGTTCCCTGCAAGTTCATTTGATCCCGGTTTCGGTCTTCCTTTTGGATTCGCCACATGAGTCGTTCCCACTTTCATGCCATTATTTTTATATAGCATACCCGAATCCGGCCGGGATCAGACCTCAAAAAATCTCTGCCACGGAGAGCGGATGCCGACAAACAGCATCCGGCCCTGATCTCAGCCAAAAAGTAGACACGAAAAAATCACCCGGTTATGGTAAAAGCTGATGTCCGTTTTACTGGCGTCAGCCTATTCAATTTCAGCTGAATCCGCTCTTATTTTGCAATTTTGTTTAAGTTCTTTCAGTTAAATGCCAGCTTCCCCCAATGAAATTCCCTCGAAGGAAGAGTAAGTCTTCTGCTTGAAATTCAAAAGCTTAAAGAGCTAAGTATGTTGAAACTCCCTTACGACCTGTTTAACAAGTTCCAGCAAAAAAGTTGAGAAAGTACCGATTACGTTATGCTTCGGAAAAATAAGTGAAATTCGCCGTCATCCGCCAGAAGTTCGATATACATTGTTATCTGCATATTCCGGGCTCGTTCTTGATCACAAACGATTTAGTGAAGCTTCTCATGATCATTGTTCATAACATCAACATTTTCTCTTGGTTAATCTGAAGCGAGGTAATTAATAATTTCTCTATTTGTAATATTCATTTCCTTAATAGTTAGATTTTTTGCCAAAACTGCAAAATAAGAATCTGCAGGTAGATTGATCTCTTCTAATTTAAAATTCCGATAACCCAGAGCCTTGATTAGCTGTTTATAAAAATCAGCTTGGGTCATCATATCGTTACTTCCCAAATGGTAGGTTCCGGTCATCCCCTTATTCATCAGATAGACGATTTGCTTGGCTAATACAATGTCTGTAGTACGATTCATATACAAATTACTATATACTGATATTCCCTGATTTTTAGCCAATTGCTCCAATAGACTGGTCATTCTTGGCGAGTTCTTGCCCCATACTTCAGAAATACGTAAAATCCCCACTCGATCAGACAAGATTTCTTTCAGCTCTTTTTCACAATTCCATTTATATTGTCCATATGAACTTTCTGCAACAGTTTCATCATCTTCATAATGAGGTTTGTCAATTGAACCATCAAAGACATTGGTTGTAGAACAAAAGTACATCAGCCCTCCCTGCTCTTTTTGGTATTCTGCCACTCTGCAGTGAAAGATTAATTGCTTTTCAAAATCGCCTCTTAGTGCAAGAAACGTAATATCAGGCTTTACATCTTCTAATATTTGATCGAGCTTGTCTAGATCTCCAATTTCAAGTTGAAAACACTTCTCTTTTGGAAGGATAGGGAGGTTTTTATTATATGTGCCATAAATATTATAGTTACCAAATAATGACAATTGATTGATTAATGCTTTGCTTACAGTTCCGCTAGACCCAAAGATCAAATCCTTTTCATAAAATTTCTCCTCTGGTTATGAATACTGAGAAAATTTTTATAAAAATTGTACGTTTAGACATATTTAGATACAAATCAACCGACTCCTTAACGAACAAGGAGTCGGTTGATTTATTTTCTTGCTTATCTTTCCAGATACAACAGCGTTGCTGTCACTGTCACCAAGTGCAAACTAAATTCGTTTCTTGGGCAAATGACAGCAAAATCAATTGATACTTCCGCACCCCTTAAAGTAATTTCACAGTTTTTTCTCTAACCACTTTAAGGAGATCATGTCAGAAGTGACAGAGGTCTTTTTAACCCTTCAAGACTTCTTCGACATGTTTTACCACATTGTCCACGTTAAAGCCGAATTTCTCCATAACCAATCCGCCTGGTGCCGATGCGCCGAAATGATCAATGCCGATCACGCTTCCCTGATCACCGACATAGCGATCCCAGCCGGCCGGATGCGCTGCTTCCACGGCGACACGGGCCCTGACGGACGGCGGCAGGATCGAATCGCGATACTCTTTCGGTTGCGCCTCAAACTGCTCGCGGCAAGGCATGCTGACAACCCGCACCGCAATGCCTTTTTCCTGCAGTTTGGCCTGAGCCTCCACCGCCAGGCTGACTTCTGATCCGGTGGCGATGATGATCGCTTGAGGCTGTCCGCCTTGCGCTTCGGATACGACATAAGCGCCTTTCTCGATGATCTCTTTATCCTTGCCTACGGTACCGGGCAAAATGGGGAGATTTTGCCGAGTCAGTGCCAGAACGACCGGATGTTCCGTCTGGGAGAGGGCGTATTGCCAAGCAGCAGCCGTTTCGTTGGCGTCCGCCGGACGAATCACTCGCAATCCCGGGATCAGGCGCAGCGACGGAACCTGTTCGATCGGTTCGTGAGTCGGGCCATCTTCGCCCACGGCAATGCTGTCATGGGTGAAGACATAGACAGCCGGCAGTTTGGAAAGAGCGGCCAAACGAATCGCCGGACGCAAATAATCGGAGAACACGAGGAACGTTCCGCCGTATGCGCGCACACCACCGTGCAGCAGCATTCCGTTGAGGGCTGCCCCCATTCCGTGCTCACGCACACCGAACCAGATATTCCGGCCGCTGTAATCTTCAGCGTGGAATGTGCCTTCCTCTTTCATCAAGGTGTTATTGGACGAAGCGAGGTCAGCTGATCCGCCAACCAGCGCCGGAACGCTTTTTGCCAGAGCCTGCAAAACCGCTCCGGACGCCGCCCGTGTGGCTATCGGTTTATCGCCGGTGTTGAACTTCGGCAGGCTTTGCTCCCATCCTTCCGGCAATTCACCGCGAATGGCCCGGTGCAATTCTCTGGCCAGATCCGGATAGCGCTCTTCATACTGCTTCATCAAATCCTGCCATGCTCCCTCTTTTTCAGCCAAACGGGACTGAATATCGGCAAAGTGTTGCCGCACTTCGGCCGGAACATGGAACGGCTCTTCGGAAGGCCAGTTGTACGCTTTTCTTACGCCGGCAACTTCTTCCTGCCCAAGCGGCTTCCCATGCGCTTCCGAGGTGCCGGCACGGTTCGGGCTGCCGTAACCAATCACAGTACGGATCTCGATCAGGGTCGGGCGGTTCGGCTCTTGTTTTGCCTCTTCAATCGCCCGTCCGATCGCTTCGATGTCATTGCCGTCTTCCACGCGCAGGTATTGCCATCCGTAAGATTCATACCGTTTTTGTACACTTTCCGTAAAGGAATGAGCCAATTCGCCGTCCAGGGAAATGTCATTGGAGTCGTACAGAGCAATCAGTTTTCCCAGACGAAGGTGTCCGGCGAGCGAACTGGCTTCGGCGGATACGCCTTCCATCAGATCCCCGTCGCTGCAAAGAACATAGGTATAATGGTCGATGACGTCCAATCCCTCGCGGTTAAATTTCGCGGCGAGATGCGCTTCGGCCATCGCCATGCCGACCGCCATGGAAATCCCCTGTCCGAGCGGCCCTGTCGTCGCTTCCACCCCAGGTGTATGTTTTACTTCCGGATGTCCCGGTGTCAGGCTGCCCCATTGGCGGAAACTTTTAAGATCATCCATGGACAAAGGATAGCCAAACAAATGCAACAAGCTGTATAGTAAAGCAGAACCGTGCCCTGCTGACAAAACGAAGCGGTCACGATTAAACCAGTTGGGATTCGCCGGATTGTGGTTCATGTGTTTTGCCCATAATTCATAGGCCATCGGCGCGGCGCCCATCGGCAATCCGGGGTGGCCTGAATTGGCTTTTTCCACTTGATCGATTGACAGCATGCGAATAGTATTAATCGCCAGTTGTTCGATATTTTTCAAGGTTGGTTCCCCCTTATGGTTCTACTTCCTATGTAATAAGGAATGATACTCTTTTGGGCAGTTCTTGGCAACTCCCTCCGTCCTTCCGGAAAACCGGACACCACCCAAAGGGTTGCCGTTTCTTGAGTTTTGTTGCGGGCCGGGTTGCGGTGTTCCCCTGACCTCCCGTCGTTCCAAATGGGTGGTCAGGGTTTCATCCGCCCCCCTGACGGAGTTTTCATTCCCGTTTTGCCCGAACAAAACACATCTTTTTACAGAGGCGAATCCAAAACAAAGTCCCAAGACAGAAGCCCATCGGATCCTGATGCTTTTTGCTCCCGGTTCTTTCGCCACAAAAGCCGCTGGTGAAAAACACCAATCCCCTACTATTTAAGTTTGTCGTCAGCCTGCACTGATTATCCCGTTTTTTTACTTTCCAATAAGAGCGTGACAGGACCGTCGTTTACCAGTGACACTTCCATCATGGCGCCAAAAATTCCCGTTTCCACTTTTACCCCGTACTCACGCAGGATTTCGTTAAACCGCCGGTAAAGCGGTTCAGCCAGGTCGGGTTTTGCCGCATCCATAAAATTGGGGCGGCGGCCTTTGCGGCAATCGCCGTACAGGGTAAATTGGGAAACAGACAAAATGCTCCCCCCGACATCGAGGAGAGAGTGATTCATTTTGCCTGTCTCATCTTCAAAGATGCGCAGATTTACTACTTTATCCGCGAGATAGCGCAAATCCTCTTCGGTATCCCCCTGGGTAAAACCGACGAGCAAAAGAAGCCCGTGACCGACCGCACCTGTACACTCGTTATTCACCGTGACGCTCGCTTCTTTTACCCGCTGCAGAACGATTCTCATCTTACCTTCCCCTTACTGTATGATCCGTCTGACACTGTAAATATCCCGTACCCGTTTGACGCGTTCAACGACCGATTGCAGGTGATTGATATTTTGAATCCCGATCCGAATATGAATGGAAGCGATTCCGCGGCGATTGGTTTTGGCGCTGACCGCGGAAAGCTGGGTATTGGCATTATTGACCACTTGCAGGACATCGTTGAGCAGCCCTTGCCGGTCAAAACCGGTTACCTCTATATCAACCGGATATTGATGTGACGTGTTGCTGTCCCATTCCACTGCGATACGCCGCTCTTCCGGTACCGACTTCAGATTGGGGCAATCCGAGTGGTGGACGGTAACCCCGCGCCCTTGGGTGACATACCCGTCAATATCATCGCCCGGAACCGGATTGCAACATCGCGACAAACGAATCAACAGATTGTCAACACCTTTTACCCTGACACCGTGATCCACCTTGCGATGATGGCGCGGAAGGGATTTGACCTCCGGCAGCACGACCGGTTTTTGCTCTTTCAATCCATCAGTCAAACGATGAACCACCTGGGCCGTGGAAATTCCGCCATAACCGACGGCGGCAAAGAGATCATCCGCTTCATGGAAATTGAATTTGCTCGTCACTTCTTCGATCCGCTCCGTCGTCAGCACTTCGGATACGTCGAAATCATGCTTGCGCAGAAGCGCCTCCACCATCTCCCGGCCTTTGGCGATGCTTTCTTCCCGGCGTTGTTTTTTAAACCAGTTGCGGATTTTGCTCCGCGCATGGGAAGATTTTACGATATTCAGCCAATCCTGACTAGGTCCGTAACTGTGCTTGGAAGTGAGGATTTCCACAATATCGCCCGTTTTTAGCTGATAATCGAGCGGCACGATCTTTCCGTTCACTTTGGCCCCGATACAAGTATTTCCGATTTCCGTATGAATGCGGTAAGCAAAATCCAAAGGCACGGAACCGACCGGCAGCTCAATCACATCTCCCTTCGGTGTAAATACAAACACCGAATCGGAAAACCAGTCCATTTTGAGGCTTTCCACAAACTCCTGGGCATCCCGCGTTTCCTGTTGCAGTTCCATCATCTCGCGGAACCATTTCAGCTTTTCCTCAAATTTGCTGTTTTCAACCGTCGTTCCTTCTTTATAAGCCCAATGGGCGGCAATCCCGTATTCCGCGGTACGGTGCATCTCCATCGTCCGGATCTGCACTTCGATCGGCTCGCCTTTGGGTCCGATCACCGTGGTGTGAAGGGACTGGTACATATTTGCCTTCGGCATGGCGATATAATCTTTAAACCTGCCGGGCATCGGCTTCCAGATCGTGTGAATAATGCCGAGAACAGCGTAACAATCGCGGATCGATTCCACGATGACGCGGACGGCCATCAGATCATAAATCTCATTAAATTCCTTGTTTTGCGATACCATCTTGCGGTAAATGCTGTAAATGTGCTTGGGCCGTCCCGATATATCCAGCACATTGACATTATCCCGGAGCCGTTCTTTTAGCGTGTGGATGATCTCATCCAGGTATTTCTCCCGTTCGGCCCGTTTTTTCTTCATCAGGTTGACGATTCGATAATACTGCTGCGGATTGAGGTAGCGGAGAGAGATATCTTCCAACTCCCACTTGATCTTGGATATGCCCAGGCGGTGGGCCAGGGGGGCGAAAATTTCCAATGTTTCCTTCGATTTTTGTCTTTGTTTGTGTTCCGGCATGTATTTAAGGGTTCGCATATTATGGAGGCGGTCGGCCAACTTAATGATAATCACGCGAATATCCTGTGCCATCGCCACAAACATTTTGCGGTGATTTTCCGCCTGGTGCTCTTCATTGGATTTGAATCGCATCCGCTTTTTCAGTTTGGTCACACCATCCACCAACTGACGAACCGCCATGCCAAATTCCGCTTCCACCTGTTCCAGGGTCACACCGGTATCTTCCACCACATCGTGCAGGAGAGCCGCAATCAATGTCGTGACATCCATTTTCAAGTTGGCCAGAATTTCCGCGACTTGCACCGGATGATGAATATAAGGTTCGCCGGATTTGCGGTATTGCCCGCGATGGGCCTGTTCCGCAAACCGATATGCCCTCTCCAACTGGTTGACTTCCTCATGCGTCAAATAGTCAGCTGATATATTCAGAAGTTGCTCGATCGGCATTTGTTCAGTCGGCATGTTTTTCTCACTTCCGTCACCCTGAAAATAATTTTCCTATTATTATCTCCCAAGCCTTTGGGAAAGTAAAGAGAGGCTTTCTGGAAGCAATGGCACGGAAAAAAGAAAAAGCCGGCTGACAACCAACCGGCGGGCAGGGTTACTGACGAAAGTTGAGCTTTTTAAAGCCTCCCGTCTGCTTGCGAATATAGAGGTATATGACCGATAATATGATGGCAGCGATTGTCATCATGCCGTACTTGGCATAATCTTTGGTCACCAGCATGACGACCGGGGCCACCACCACCCCCAGATACGCAGTCCACTCAAACGAGGAGAGCAACAACTTCCAGACTTTATATAAATAATCGCGAATATTGAAATCAGCCGTGTTGAACATCTCTTTGAACAGCAAAACAAGCAACCCAATCATCCAAACGATGACAGAAACCATAAACACATGAGAAAATCCCATGATAAAGGTCATAAATCCTTCTTGAAACCCTTCCACTTGATTTCCTCTCTCCTTAATTATTTGAAATAACTACATCAACATATTAGAGTAAAGTTTCACTTGCTGCAAATGAAATATATGAAAAATTATTAAGAATCATCCCTGCTGAAGACGACTATTTCCCCCTTCCGCTTCATCACATAACCATTGGCAGGGACAATAACGGCAATGTCTGCCCGGTTTGGCCGGGAGGATGTTTTCTTTTCCCGCGCGCAACCAGTCCATGCTTTGGTGGATCTCGGAAGCCGTGCTCCTCTCCCACTCCTCCGTCACTTGCCACGTGAACTCCCGGTTCGGTGAAAGAAAATAGAGCGTGGCCCACTCAGGGGAGAACCCCCATTTGCGCCTGCATGCCCAAACATACAGTTTCAGCTGCGGCAAGTACTCCTGCGCAATTTGCTCCAACTCCCTGGCAGGAGTGCGATCCGTTTTGTAATCGACGATTTCCAGGCTGCCATCCGGGCGTCTCCAGACAGCGTCAATCACGCCATGCAGGCGAAGTCCGCCTTCTTCCAGAGTAAACTCCGTCTCTGTCATGGAAAAAGAGCCGCTTCTCCTCTCTGTGTAAAAACGGCTGTGAAGAAAAGAGGTCAGATCAGGCTTGATCTCCTCCATCACCCTCTGCCGGTCGGCGTCCGGAATCCCGTGCTCTTCCCATACCGTTTGGAACGTTTCTTCCCAGGACAGCCGCCCTCTGTTCGGATCGGATAAAAGCTCGATTATCCGGTGAACGATGCTGCCCCGCTTTGTTGCCGGCAGACCAGACGGCGCTCTGGATGATCCGGTCTCCGGCGAAGCCGGTTCTCTCAGGTCGGGGACTCCCATGACCTTCGCGAACCAGTGGCGGCGCGGGCAATTGAACAGGTTTTTCCACTCAGTCACACTGATCTCCAGCCCGTCCCTTCCGTCCCATCTTTCTTTTTTCAGAAGCAAAAGTTCCGGTTCCTCCCTGACGGATGACCGGGAAAGGTCAAATTCCCCCGCGAGCATCATGTCCAAGGCTGATCTCTTTTCCCGCTCTTCCTTTATTCCCGCATCAATCTCCACCAGGCGCAGCGGGCAACAATCCGGGGAAAATCGCCATTCTCCGCGCTCCGAGTCAAGCCCCTCCAGACCGAGCGCGCCGATGATCCACTCGCTCCATTTCGTCGATCCCGCCTCTTTGGATGCTTTCAACGAGCCGCTCAAAACAAGGCGCCGCTCCGCCCTGGTCATGGCCACGTACAAAAGGCGCACCGATTCTTCCCATTCCATCTTCCGGTTTTTTTCCTTCGCTTCCTGATAACGCGCCGGTTCACATTTCACCCCGTTCTCATCCCACAGCAAGGAGACTAGGCCGGACTTTTCATCCACCCAGCATTCCGGAAAACGCACGTGCGGTGCGGAATGCAAATCAGGCAAGAAAACAACCGGGAACTCCAGCCCTTTTGCCTGATGGACGGTCATGATTTTCACGCTGTCACCATGTTCAGGCTCAATGGCCGCTTCAGTTTCGCGCGCCTGTTCGTCCGCCAGCCTCCGCATCCAATCGAGATAAGACGGAATGGAAAAGACAGTAAATCCTTCCAGCCTGCGTGCCTGTTCGATCAGTTTTTTCAGGTTGGCTGCCACCTGTTGCCCGCTCTCCGTTGCCCACATGACAGTGAGATATCCGCTTTCCCGGACCAGCATTTCCAGCAGATCGGCAATGCGCACAGATCCGGCCATTTTTGTCATCCGTTCGAGGAAATTGCCAAAATTGAAGAGTTTCAGCCTCTCACCTTCATCCAGTCCGGCCATTCGGCTCCAATCAAAAATGGTTCCTTCCCATGATTGCATCAGGGCAATCCGCGTGATGGTCACATCGGACACTCCGCAAAAAGGAGAGCGCAAAACGACCGCCCAAGCATGATGATCCTCCGGATGGATCAGAAGCTGCAGTAGAGAAAGGATATCCTTCACTTCTTGCTGGTCAAAAAACCCCCTTCCCTTCACTACATAACAGGGAATATCCATCCGCCTCAGCGCTTGCTCCCACGTTTTTACATGGGTCATCGTTCGCAGCAGAATGGCAATTTCAGCAGGTCGGGCGCTGTTTTCTTCAGTGATCATCTGTTTGATCCGGCTCGCGACCAGATTCGCTTCGGCCTCCCGCTCAGTCAGACCGGGAGGAAGTTCCTCCTTTTCCGAGACCCTGAGCCACTCCACTGCCCCCCCGGAACCTTCGGCCTCCCGTTTGGCCCGCAGCGGCTGAAAACAGTTGGGAGATCCTTGATCCTGATTCATGATCCGTCCAAACACAAAATTAACCATCGAGATGAGTTCGGGGTGAGAGCGAAAATTGTCGGAAAGGACATGTACCTTCCCGTGCGAATGCGATTCCGTCTCTGCCCTGATTTGCTGGAACAGAAAAACATCGGCGCCGCGAAAGCGGTAAATCGACTGCTTCGGATCACCGACGACAAACCATTTCCCCGGGGTTACTTCTCCCCGGTCATCTTTGGTGATCAGATCGATCAGCCGCTTTTGCAATTCATTGGTATCCTGAAACTCATCGATCAAAAGATAGCTGATCCCTGCCTGCACTTCGGCGCGCACCGCCGGATTTCTCTCCAGGCATTCACACAGGCGCCACTGCAATTCATCATGATCCACTCCGCCTCTTTCCGCTTTCCCTTCCTGGTATCGGATCTGCGCCTGTTCCAGCAAACGACAGAAGAGACGAAGCCAGGTCTCTTCTTCGTCCAGATGCAGCATCCCGGAATATAGAGACACCAGTTCCCTGTGCATCTCCCTGCAAGTTTTTAGCGCTGCCGCCGTTTCCGGCGCTTTGCTCCAGTTCACTTTTATGCTGGCTTCGATTCCCTGAAGCAGTTTCAGGCGTTCGGAGACCGTATTCCTTTGCTGCCATTCCCCTGGCAGATCCGGACAGGCCCGGCGAAAAGCTTCCGCTCGTTTGCTCCCGCGCAAACCGCGCAAATATTCCGCCGCTTCCAAAAAGGACTGTTCCCAAAGCGGCAGCTGCTCCCGCCTCTTCTTTTCCAATTGAGTCCGGCAAGCGTCCAAATGCCGGATGGTTATCTCTCTCAGCCGCTTCACTGTCCAGCCGTACTGGAAAAGCCGCTCCAATGCACCGGCCAGCAGCCTCTTTGCTTCTTCGATGCCGAGCGCGACCAGCCAATGGCGCAGCATGCCATTTTTCTCCCCATATGCGGCAAATCCGTCCCTGATCGCCTCTTCAGCCGCGTCGAGCATCAACGCCCGGCTCACCGCTTCGTCCAATACATCAAAGTCAGGGGAAAGACCGGCCTCAAGCGGATAACGTTTCAGCAGGCTGTGGCAGAAGGAGTGGATCGTCGAAATGCGCGCCCGGCTGAGCTCGGCCAAAAGTCTCCGCCATCCGTTCGCCTTTTCCCGCTCCCCCCTCGCCAGCGCTTCCGCCCGCTTCACCTTGATCCCTGTGCGTATTCTCTCTTTCATCTCCGCCGCCGCTTTGTCCGTAAACGTGATGGCAACAATTCTCTCCAAGGCATCCGGATCAAGCCGGCTGTGTTCCAAAATCTTCAAATACCGTTCCGTTAACACCCGCGTTTTTCCCGATCCTGCCCCCGCATAGACAATGCTGTTTTCATGCAGGGTATCCACTGCCCGCTTTTGCTCCTCCGTCAAATGAATCGACTTGTTCATCCGTTTCCCGTCCTCCATTTTTCAGCGCGTTCCCCGCTTTTTTGAAAGAATCCACGCATCGACGCGGCAAATATGGCGCGCCGGACAAAAACGGGGACAATCCCAGGTGGGCGAGACGGCAAAATCCCCTTGTTCCGCTTTGCTTAATGACTGGTCGATCAAGCGCTGAATATTCTCTTCCGTTTTCCGCCAGTCATCCGGATCGAGGGATTTTCTCGGATTCAACCCGACGCGTCCGGTTTCCTCTTTGCGCCATAACCCTTTATTTCGCTGGTTTGCCGCCGCGTTTCCTCCGTTTCCTTTCACATAATAAGCGCTGCCGATCGCCAAAGCGGGATCTTGCCCGAATCCTTGCTGATAAACCCATAAATAAAGGGGAAGTTGCAAACTTCTGCCTTGGCCGATCTGTTCGATTGTCGGAACCGTTCCCGTTTTGTAGTCGTAAATGGCATAATATCCTTCTTCATCGCGGTCGATCCGATCCATTTTCCCCTGCAACCGCACTTTTCTTTTCCCGCCGAGCACCAGCGTGACCGGCTCCGGACGCGAAGCGGGATCAAGCCGCCCCGTCTCCACATCCTCCTTGCAAACCGGCAATCCAAACGATAGTTCCAGATGGGCGGGAGCCGCATAAAATCCGGTTTTACGGCGCCATTCTTTTTCATGTTTCCAGATGGAAAGCAGTTTCTGCTTGATCCGGAATTTGTCGATCATGAGGTAAAAGGGATCCCGCTCCCTTTCTTCATCGCGCAACACCTCATCCGCCAGTTGTTCCAGACGGGCCAGCGCCCTTTCTTCATCCGCAAACGTCCATCGTCCCCGGCGATATTCATGAAAGAAACGGCATAAGATCTCATGAATCCGTTCCCCTTCTTCCCGCCAGGATAAACCCCGCTGCGGTGCTTCCTTTTCCGCTGCCTTCCACAATCGGATCGCCAGAAACTGAAAGCGGCATTCCACCAGGTGATTTAAAGCGCCGGCGCTCCAAACCCGCTTTTCCATTGCTCCCGCGATCCCCCGTGGAATGATTCCGTCATATCGGGTAAACACGGCTCCCCGGCGAAAGCGCTCCGCCTGAATGCGCGCCAGTAAATCCCGGCCTTTTTCTTGATCGGCACCAAGCATCTTCATGAACATTTCCAATGCCGGGTGTCCTTCTTCATCGAGAATTCTCTCCCCGTTTCGCAGTTGGATCAAGGCCTGGGCGAGTCCCTGTCCGTCGGAAAAACACCATTCCCAGCCGGCCGGCCGAATTCGTTGGGGAACATCGAGGGAAACGGTTTTTACACTGGCAAAAAGATCGGTGCACTCCTCCAAAAAAGGGGAGGGAAGCTGTTTTTTTCCTTCTTCGTCGGTATGCGGATAAGAGAGGACCAGCAGCTCGGTTGCCAGAGAGATCCCGGTAAAGAAAGGAAGCCGCTGTCGCTGGCGCAGTTCCCCTGAAGTCTCCAGCAAAATGCCTTCGGAGCGCAGGCGAACCCGTTCCGCGTCCGGGAGCAACCAATGATCAGCAAAAGGCCGGGGCCACCTTCCTTCGGCCAAACCAACCATAAACACAGCGCGAACCGGCTCTGCCAAACCCTGGTTTGCCTCCAGGATGCGAATGCCGCGCCGCTCTCCCTCCCGCGCCGTCAATTCACACCGCTCCGCCATCTGCATCAAAAACTGAACAAACTGCCGGTCGGTGACTTTTCTGTCACCAAAAATCCCTTCCAGGCTATCGCCCCATTGCCGCACCATTCGGTAGAGGGCATGCCATCCCTTCATTTCATAGGCAGCGAGCCAGGAAAGTTCCTTTTCGGCAATCAGTTCGCGCCAACGGTCAACCCGTTTCAAGGGCCTGATCCATTCAAGAAACCATTTTCCCCACTCCGCCCATGTCTGCGAATTCGGTATCGCTTCCATCCAGGCATCGCACTTTAAACCATTTTCTTCAGACACCGGCAAAAAAGGAGAGTACAGAAGCTCTTCCACCTTTTTTCCGCCGTCATCCCGTGCCGAAAAAACAGCATGAATCATTTGTAAAAGGGGATGCGAACTCAGGAAATGCCTTTCTTCCGTGCGGACGGGAATCCCGGCTTCATCCAGCTTTTGATGAAGAAGCGGGGCGTACGCCTCCCGGTCTGATGTCAAGATCACCGCATCGTCCAGGTGGTTTTTCTCTGACAACAGCCATTGTTTCAAGCGGGCGACAACCATTTCCACCTCCGCTTCCATTCCCGGTGCGGCAATCACTTCCAGACCATCCGAATGAGGAAAAACCGGCGGATCGTCGTCGAAAACGTGTTCTGCCAAATGCCTGAGCGAATCACGGCGGACTCTCCCGCTGCCGGATCCGATTTCTCCGGCGATCCGGAACCCTCTGCAGGTGAGTCGCTCAATCAGCGGTTTCACCAATCTGCCCAGCCTCTCCCGCCCTTTCGGAACAATCAGATGCACATGAATCTCCACTTGTGTGACCAACTGGCCCAACAGGAGTTCCTGCAAACGATTCAGCTCATAAAAATGCCGCAAAACCAGGCGGCCGGGAAGCGAAACGGATTCCGGTTCCCGCTGGAATGAGCGCATCAATTCCATATACGGCTCTTCATGATCCCACAAGTTCCCTTCCCAAAGCAGCTCCTGATATTTTTCATAAATGGCGGCCAACTCCCGATATTTCGGTTCGTGCTTTTCCCACAATCGCTTCAGCCTGACCGGGCTGACCCCGGATCGCTTTAATTCGCCGATCACCTGCTCGATCATGCTGACACCGCCTCCCGGTTCGCTCAAAACCGTCGCAAGAGCGGTCAAGGGATGGTCCATATTTGCCCGCTGCACCGCTTCCAGCACGACCCATTGCTGCTCGGACGGTGACATCAGCCGCTGCCCGCGGTCCGGCAAGCAGGCACGCACAAAGCGGTCAAATGTCATCCGATTTTCCTGCATGTTCAAACCCATCCGGCTCAATCCGGGATCAATATAAACCGTATCGGAAATAGCCCATTCCGTTCCGCCGGGCAAATCCGCTCCATTTCCAATTTCAGGATCGAAATGTAAATAGAGCCAACCAGCCATGTGCCTGTTCCCGCCTTCCTTTTCTTCGTATATTTCAGTTAAAACAAGACACGTTAAAGAGAGATGATGATGGAGGTGAAAAAAATGGCAAGGAAAAAAGTGATTAAACAAAAAAAATTGCCGGAAGCAGCAGAGGAAATCAGAGACGACGTCGAATTTTCCAATGAGTTTTACGCCGATGAACCCACCCGTCATGTGATCAGTGCGATTCAAGAAAGTTATAGTCAGGCAGGAATCCCCGAACAAGAATAGAAAAATATTTGTTGTTCACGTCCCATGTCTTACATGGGACACCTTCTTTACGTATGATTTAGAAATAAAATTTATTGCACAAAGAGAAGAAATAGCATACACTTTTTTTTGATGCTATAATATAGAAACGTAAAATCAACTCGTTTTTCCTACTATATTTTTCGGGGTTTTCCCGAAGTTTTAGGCCTTTTTCTGTTCTTTTTATCCGATTATCTTATGAACATATTTGCTACAATCTTTTGTTTATTTGCAAACTTTCACCCCTGAACGGGAGGTTGCTTATGTTAAAAAGCACGAAAAGCACTTTGTATGAGAGACTGGGCGGAGAACAAACGATTGCCGCGGTGATCAATGAATTTTACAACCGCATGATCCAGGATGACCGGGTGAATCACCACTTTATCGGAGTTAATATGGAAGCGCTTCGGCGTCATCAAATTACTTACTTTATGAGTTTTGCCCTTGGCGGGCCCAAACGGTACGAAGGCAGCACCCTTCGCCAATCCCATGCCGGATTGAACATCACATCCGAAGAGTACGAAATCGCGATCAAGCACTTGAACAGCTCCCTGCGCAAGTTTAACGTTCAGCTTGAGGATATCGCCAGGGTGGAAGCTTTTTTGCGCAGTGTCAAACCTCATATCATTTATAAATAGCTTTGCAGGAGAAGCTCACCGGCACAACTGGATTCCGCGATGAGCTTCTTCGTTGTTCACTCCCATTTCTTCACAATCAAACTCACATTGTGCCCGCCAAAACCAAATGAATTGCTCATGACATAACGGCATTCTTTTCGTCTGGCCACATTGGGCACATAATCGAGATCGGCCCCCTCATCCGGTTCCTCCCAGTTAATTGTCGGAGGAATCAGGCCGGTATTCAGGGTCTGAACCGAAGCGATCATCTCAACCGCTCCTCCCGCCCCCAACATATGACCGGTCATCGATTTGATCGAACTTACAGGAACACGCCCGGCGTCATCCGCGAACACCTGCTTGATCGCCTGCGTTTCAATCCAGTCATTCAGCCGGGTTCCCGTTCCATGCGCATTGATATAATCGATTTGACCGGGAGAGAGACCCGCATCTCTTAAAGCCAAACGCATCGCTCCGGCCGCCCCTTCTCCGTCCGCCCGCGGTGACGTGATGTGATAGGCATCGGTGGTCACCCCATACCCTATCAGTTCGGCCAAAATCGGCACATTCCTGCGCAAAGCATGCTCTAACTCTTCCAAAACAAGCACCCCTGCCCCTTCGCCAGCCACAAAACCGTCGCGGTTGCGATCAAAAGGCCTCGAAGCCTTGGCCGGTTCTTCATTTTTCCTGGAGAGTGCGCGAATTTTGGAAAAAGCGGCCAAACCGAGCGGCGTGATCGGTGCTTCCGTTCCTCCGGCCAGAACAATATCCGCCTCCCCATACTGGATGGCTCGCATCGCCTCCCCGATGCAACTGCTCCCGGTGGCACAGGCAGTCACCACAGCAGCAGACGGTCCCCGTGCTCCCAGCGCGATGGCAATTTCGCCGCTAGCCATGTTGGAGAGCATCGATGGAGCCAGGTAAGGGCTGAGACGATTGGGTCCCTTTTCCAATATTCTTCTGTATTCCTGCTGAATCATCGCCAATCCGCCGCTGCCCGAACCGACCATCACGCCAACGCGCTCCGCATCCCATTTATCCTCATGTAATTGTGCACGGTGAAAAGCCTGTTTGGCGGCAATCACCGCATATTGGGAAAATAAATCCATCCTCCGGGCATCTTTGGCATCAAGGTAATCCTCCGGATCATAGTCGTGGATCTCCGCAGCAATCTTCGTGGGAAAATCGCACGGATCGAATCGGGTAATCGGGCCTGCCCCGCTTTTTCCGGCGACCAGGTTTGCCCAAAAAGTATCCGGATCTTTTCCCAGCGGCGTTAAACAGCCATATCCCGTTACTACCACTCGTCTTTTAACCATCGGCCACACCTTTCCCGGAAAAACATTTGGATTCCATTGTAGTTTGCCGGAAAAGAGGAAAAATCATGCAGAAATAAAAAACCGGCCGGGATAGAGCATCACCGGAAAAGAGACTTAAGCAAGGCCGGGATGGAAGCAGGGCATCCGGAACCAGAGCGGACCAAAACCCGGTACCACATAAAAAACCCTTTGCCGGCAAGGGACAAAGGGTTAAATCAAGGCTTAATCGATTTCGATGATTTTAAATTGTATGGTACCGGAAGGTGTCGCAACATGAACGACATCATCGACACGACGCCCGATCAATTCTTTTCCAATCGGCGATTCGTTTGAAATTTTAAATTCGGACGGATTCGATTCAGCGCTTCCAACAATCGTATATGTTTCCCGATCGCCGTCGGGAAGTTCCTGAATGGTCACTTTTGAACCGACGCTCACAACATTTTTATCCAAATTGGAACCGATGATTTTCGCATTGCGAATCATATTTTCCAGCGTAATAATCCGGGATTCAATAAACGCCTGCTCTTCTTTTGCTGCATCGTACTCGGAGTTTTCGCTTAAATCACCCTGGGCGATCGCCTCTTTCAAGCGTTGTGCCACTTCATGACGTTTCGTCGTTTTGAGATGTTCCAATTCCTGCTTTAATTTCTCCAGTCCTTCTTCCGTTAACAAAACCTCTTTATTATTTTGCGACATGTAATTTACCTCCTTCAATCGACAACAGACCGCTTTGGACGGCAGGAATTTCCGCCGCCGGCACGGCTTTTTCATCCCGCGTTGTAAGCGATTACACAACACTTTCCTCGCGCAGTCACCCGTTTTTGCCCGATCCGGCAAAAGGGTTAAGCCAAAAATCAAGCTGCTGAATATATTAGCACATTTGCTTGTTTCGTCCAAGGCATTCGGAAAATTTTCCACACCTTTTATTTTCCCTGAAGACGCCGGGATCTCATTTCCCATACTTCTTCATTAACCAAATACCTTGGCTTTTTCCCTGCAAAGTAATCTGCTAGATTTTGCACCGCAAGCTCAGCCATCGCTCTTCGCGTCTCTTTCGTGGCGCTGCCAAGATGAGGGGCGAGCACAACATTGTCCAGCCGGATGAGCTCGTTGGGAACCAACGGTTCACGTTCATACACGTCCAACGCCGCGCCGGCTATTTTCTTCTCCTGCAACGCACGGATCAGTACCTGTTCATCGACGACTGCACCGCGCGCCGTATTGATGAGAAATGCCGATTCTTTCATCTGCCCGAGTTCCCTTGCCCCGATCAGATGATGAGTGGCCGGGGTATACGGCGTATGCAAGGAAACAAAATCGGATTCCGCCAGCAAAGAATCGATATTGGCAAATTGTAACCCCAACTCCCTCTCGATTGCAAGAGGCAGACGCGTGCGTGAATAATAAAGAATATTCATGGCGAAGCCCCTGGCCCGTCGCGCGACTGCCCGGCCGATTCGCCCCATGCCGATGATGCCGAGCGTTTTTCCGGTGACTTCGGTTCCTTGCATAAACGACGGCTCCCAACCCCGCCAACGTCCCTGGCGAACCAGGCGGTCCCCTTCGGTAACTCTCCGCGCAACATCGAGCAACAGCGCCCACGTGAGATCGGCAGTGGCCTCAGTCAAAACATCCGGCGTATTGGTTACGACAATACCTCTTTTGCTGGCCGCTTCAAGATCAATATGATTGTAACCCACCCCGTAGTTGCTGATGATTTGAAGCCGTGGACAAGCTTCGATCACTTTTTCCCCAATCGGGTCGGTTACGGTGCAAAGGAGCGCATCCTTCCCTTGCAGCCGCTGAATGATCTCCTCCTGTGTCCATGCTGCTTTGTTTGACACGATGTCAAGCTCAGCTTCAGTTTGCAATCGCTCCAGCATCTGCCGGTCGATTTCATGCGTAACCAACACCTGATGGTTCAATCTGGCTCCTCCTCATTTCCTTCTACGATTCTTATATAAGTATTGTTAGTAATCGTAATAATATTCGACAAAAAGGTGCGTCTTCCCTTCTGAATACCCTGTTTATTCAAAATAAAACGGAAATTTCCTCTGGCTTTCAATGTTATAATAATAGCAAAAAACCATCGCGAAACAAAGGGGGCAACAATTTGAACTCCATTTTGGATCTGGATGCAACGAGCCTGTCTGCGAAGATCAAAGCAAACCAACTCACTCCCAAGGAAGCGGCCGAAGCTTATATCAATCAAATCCGTGCCACTCATCCCGTAATCAATGCAGTGACTGAAGAGAGGTTTGCAGATGCGCTGGCTGAAGCCGAGCAGATGGCTTCCCGCCCGAAAGAAGGCAGATTGTTCGGTGTCCCCGTCAGTGTCAAAGAATGCTTTCATGTTAAAGGCACAAAAACGACCGGCGGCCTCTCTGCACGCACCCGGATCATCGACAAAGAAGATGCGGAAATCATCCGCCGCCTCAAACGCGAAGGAGCCATTATCCTCTGCAAAACAAATACGCCTTCCCTCTGTTTTTGCCAGGAAACGGATAATCTCGTATTCGGACGCACCAACAACCCCTGGAATCCCTCCTGCAGCGCGGGTGGCTCGAGCGGCGGTGAAGGTGCCCTGATCGCAGTCGGGGGAGCCGCCGTCGGAATCGGGGCGGACATAGGCGGTTCGATTCGATTTCCGGCCCATTTTAATGGTGTCGTCGGTTTCAAGTCAGGTTTCGGTCAAGTGCCTCATGAAGGAATTTTCCCACCGATTTCCCACCCTGTCCAGCAAAGTATGCTGGGAGTCGGAGCATTGGCCAAATCAGTCGATGATGCCAAGCTGATTCATGAGATTCTCTCCGGCCGGCACGTGCCCGCAGCCTCGTCCCGCTTTTCCGTCATCATCCCCGTGTTACCCGCTGCTTTCCCGATGCAGAAAGCGACTGTTGCCTGTCTGGAAAACATGGCGGCACATCTAAAAAATAACGTATCCGTTGATCACGACCCGCCTCCTTATCTGGCAGAATCGGCGCAGTGGTGGCAATGGATCATGTCCGTCGACGGTAGCAAATATTTGATTGGGGAAATCTTGGAAATGCGGATGCGCCACGTGGCGACCGAATGGCTCAAAGCAAAAGCGGGTTTGCCGCACCGCCTGCACCCTTATCTCACCTGGGCCCTGATCGCATCACGTTTGTTTAAACCAACGGCATCCACTTGGCGGAGGTTTATGGAAGCGTTCTCCCTCGCCAAAACCACGGTGCAAAACTATCTGCAATCCCGCGTGCTGATCCTGCCTGTTTACCATTCCACCGCACCCGCTCACGGTCAACAATATCGCGAGATTTTTTCTGTACGACGAACATTCCGAAAATTCCTCCCTTTCATTACCTATGCCAATACATTTGGCTTACCGTCGCTAACTCTTCCCGTCGGTGAGGATGAAAACGGAATGCCGCTCGCTGTGCAACTGATTACAGCAACCGGGCAGGAAGAGCTGCTTTTTCGGCTCGGAAAAGATTTGGAACGGACTTTCCGCGGTTACGTGCGCTGCGACCGGTATGATCCCCGCACATAAACATTGATGATCTGTAAGTCACCCCAAGCTTCACTGCCCCGACACAACGCACATGCGGAAAAGAGCGAGAAGAGCTGTATTTTTCTTCTCGCTCAGTGGTTAAACCCGCAAAAGGAGCCCGCCGGATTCCGGTGTTTCTCTTTTACTTGCGGTTCCGCGTCGCAAAGGCTGCCGCAAAATCGCCGGGCCGGGTCGTGAAGTGCTAAAACCGTTCCCTGTACCGCTGATAGAGATAAGAAACAGCAAGCAGAATGACGCCGAGCGCCATAAACGAGACAATGCGGTACAGCGTCTCAATCGAGGAGAGATCAAACAAAAAGATTTTCAGGATGGAAAGCCCGAACAGGCTGATGGCCGACCAGCGCAGCCAGGCCCATTTTCGCCAAATCCCGGTCAGCATCAACAGAAGCGAATAAAAGATCCAGGAAATGGACAGCGCGAGCTGCTTCTGATTCTCGATTTGATGTTGCAAAACCGGATTGCCGGTGTTGAGCTCCCACAAACGGTGCGCAAAAATGCCGCTGATTTCAACCGTAATTAATTCAAACAAAAGTACGACCAACAGGATCCGCGCGAGAAGCACCCAGATTCGTTTGGCCTCCAAAGCCTTCCCTTTCGATTGGTACAAATACAGACAGGCGGCGGAGATGAACAAGGCCGCAAAACGAATGTTTATCACCGGCATCCAATTGATCCGCGCCGGCAAAAACAGCCCTTGAAACATGACCGACAACACGCCCAAACCAAGACTTCCCCAGGCGAAAAACAAAATCAGTTTCTGCCGGAAACTCCTGCCGAGCCACACGCACAAAAGACTGTATCCAATCCAGCTGAGGGAGATAAAAAATCCCTTGTACCATTGGGCCCGGGTATAATCACCAAACGCCGGCGCAAAATAGTCTGATGTCCCTCCCACTTCCAATGTGACGATTTCAAACAGCAAAACCAGGAGCGCTCCCAGCAACAAAACCGGAGCCCACTTCAAGGATGGGAGCGGTTCAGCCTTCCTGCCGCGCCACAGCATGAGAATGACGCAACCGATCTCAACCAGAAAGGCGAGAAAACGCATATTGAAAACAGGAACAAAGGAAGAGAGCGGCTGATCCGCCATTCCCCAGACGGCGACGGAGACGAGCGCGAGAAACATCATGCCCCAGGAGACGGGGACCAACACGCGCACCCGCTGTCTCAGCCCGGTTTCATGAACGAGCAAACTGTATAATGCCCAGATCATATATAAGACAAAATAGCGGTTCAATTCCCAGAACCCTGTCCGGGCAGATCTGTCAAAATAAATGTTGATTTCGATCGACAGCCAGAAGAACAGCATAATGGCGCTGCCGGTATAAAAAATTTCAAACCAGGGCTCCCATCCGGGGGTGCGGCTTTTTCTGATCTGACAGGCCTGAAATGTGACCATCCCGGCCCACAGGAAATAAGAAAATGTTTCCCGGTTCCACACCGGAATCCAATGATGCAATGACAAGATTTCAGCTGTCCAGCCGAGGAGCAGCAAGGCCGCAATCCCGTAGAGCGCCGTTCCAAAATAAAAAGCTTGCTTCACTTTTTCCCTCAAAGCCAGCCAAACCAGCACAAACGACTCGATCGTCCAGACATTGGCAAGTGCCAGCCCATTCCACTTGATCATGCCGGCCAACGTAACGAGAAAAAGAAAAGTAAAACCGTAACGGTTTCGCTCTGTCTTGGAAAACTCCCGTTCCCGCCGCTTCCATTTGAGCCAGGCCAGCGGCAGCAAATAGGCCACACTGAAAAGATAGACTTTCTCTCCTGTCCATACCGCATGATGAAGCGGCAGTATAAGGAGGCCGAGAAGCATGAAAAAGGCGTTAAAGCTGGCGGTCACCAAATGGGCGGCGGGCCAGACCCCCGGCTTGCGCGCCACTGCCAGCTCGTACAGGTAAAAGATCAGCCAGAAGGCTGTTAAATATAACAGATGCCATGAATGGGAGCTTGACGTCATCAGAGCAAAACAGCAGACATAGATCGCATAAAGTGTCAGATGATATAAAATGGTCCAATTCCTTTTTTTCAAACTGATTAATACCATGCCCAGGGCGACAAACACCAGATAAGTAAACAGGCCCACTTGATTGCCAGGATCAGCTCCCAACACCGGCAGGGTGATAAAGGCCCCGATCCAACCGAGCAGGGAAATGGCCAGTGAATCATAAACGAGTGCCTGCCATAACGCCAACATGGTTACCAGCGACATGAGGAGAATCGCCATGCCGAATGACAAAAAATGATAAAAATCAAAAGCGGCATAGACGGAAGCATATAAGGTGGCAGTGCCTGCCCCGATCAGCCCCTGGGCGAAAATGGGCAACTGCTTCCGATAATAATGGCGCCCGCCTGCCAGGAGCAAAATTCCGAAGGCTCCCCCCATGAGGACGCGAACGATTTCGTTTACCCAATGATGATCAAAAGCGTACTTCACAAAAAAGACCAGGCCGATGACCAAAGCGACGGCTCCAATTCGGTTGAGCCAGCGCCCGCCGATCAGATACTCCCATTCTTTCCTGTTTCGCTTCGGACGGCTCGGCTTCTTCGCTTTTGCTTCTTTTTTCGGCACAGACTGAACCGGAACAGACGGTTTGTCCGGAACGGGAATACCCGGTTTGGCTGCGACGGGCTGGCCGGGCATCGGTTTTTCCGGTTTCGCAGCCGGTTGTGAAGCTTCGGCCGGCTCCGCTTGCGGCTTCATCTGTTTCTCAATCCGTATCACCCGTTTTTTCAGCTCGTTGACGGTGAGAAACAAATAAATCCATCCGGCCGACAGAAGAAGCAACAATAACCACATGAAAAAATTCAAGCGTTGTCTTACCCCCTTTTTCATCAACATTTATCCTATTATAATTGATTTACGAATTTTCTGGGTAAACTATTTCCTTTTCATTTGAATTTTTCCAGCCAGGGCCCGGGTATGTTGCCCGAGTGCTTTTTGTTACAATATTCAGAGGAGAGCGAAGGAGGAAAGATCATGAATTTGGTTGAGATGAGCTGGGTGCATGAACACCTGAACGACCCCCGGGTTTTGCTCGTTGATTGCCGGTTTACGCTCGGCAGTCCGGAAGCGGGAGAAAAGGCTTACCGGCAGGAGCATTTGCCGGGTGCCTTTTATCTTGATCTGGAAAAGGATCTGTCCGGCAAAATCCAACAGCACGGAGGACGCCATCCCTTGCCGGACCCCGAAGACCTGGCCAAGACTCTGAGCGCGATCGGAGTGGACGAGAACATTCATGTCATCGCCTATGATGATCAGGGAGGATGTATGGCTGCCCGCTGTTGGTGGCTTCTGACATATCTGGGCCATCCGAAGGTCAGTGTGATGAATGGCACGTTTCAGCTGTGGAAAGAACGCGGTTACCCCGTTACCGCCGAGGTTCCCTCCCCCACACCGCGCAGCTTTAAACCGCACATCATAGCGGAAATGGCTGCGGATCAGGACGAGGTAAAACAAAAAATGAACCGTCAAGATACTCTGCTGATCGACTCGCGGGAACTTAACCGCTATCTCGGTCTGGAGGAACCGATTGATCCCGTCGCCGGCCATATTCCCGGGGCCGTAAACTTCTTCTGGAAAGATGTTTTGCGTCCGGACGGGCAATGGAAAAGCAAAGAGGAACTGAAACATCATTTTTCCTCTTTGCCCAAGGATAAGGAAATGATTGTTTACTGCGGTTCCGGTGTAACAGCCACGCCCAATGTGCTCGCACTGAAAGAAGCCGGATTTACGCGGGTGAAACTCTATCCGGGGAGCTGGAGCGACTGGATTTCCCATAAAGAAAATCCGATTGCGACAGGGCCGGAAAAAGGCAACGGTTGAGGCAGCCAATGAAAACGCCAAGAAGGGGCATGATCATTGCCCCTTTTTTACTTCATCATCTTTTTCAGCAACTTCAAGCCGCTTTGGCTGAAGTGGTAACGAAACGGGAAATCGATTTTCGTCGATTGTTTTACAATGCCCTTTTGGTGCGAAAAACAATCAAAACTGAATTTGCCGTGATAGCTTCCGATTCCGCTCGGGCCCACGCCACCAAACGGCAGGTACGGCGTTGCCAGATGAACCAGTGTATCGTTAATCGCCCCTCCGCCGAACGAAACGGATTCGATCACTTTTTTCCCGGTTTCCCTGTTTTCCGTAAAGAGATATAAAGCCAGGGGTTTCGGCTTCTCACGAATCACCTGAATAACCTCGTCAATCTCCTGATATGAAAAAACAGGCAAAATCGGCCCGAAAATTTCTTCCTGCATCACCGGCATCTCCCATGTGACTTCGTCCAGCAAAGTAGGGGCGATCAAAAGTTTCTCTTCATCCTTTTGCCCGCCATAAATCACTTTCCCGTCGTTCAGGAAGCCGGACAGACGGGCAAAATGCTGCTCATTGACAATGCGCGTATAATTGGGGTTGACCAGGGGGTTTTCGCCGAAAGCACGGGAAATTTCCGTTTTCATCCGAATTATCAACGCTTCTTTCACTTTTTCATGAACATAGAGAAAATCCGGCGCGACACAGGTTTGCCCTGCGTTGATGAATTTCCCCCACACCAGCCGTCGCGCCGCCAGATCAATATGGGCGTCCTCCGTGACGATGACCGGGCTTTTTCCACCCAGTTCCAAGGTGAACGGAGTGAGCGATCGGGCCGCTTTTTCCATCACGATTTTCCCCACACGGGTACTGCCCGTAAAAAAGATATGGTCAAACGGCAGATCCAACAATGCCGAACTGGTCTCAACGCCACCTTCCACGACTGCGACGAACTCGCTCTCAAAAATGCCTGTCAGCATCTGGTTTATCACTTTGGCGGTATGCGGCGCCAGCTCGGAAGGCTTCAGCACGACACAGTTGCCGGCAGCGATGGCACCGATCAGCGGGGAAACCGTAAGTTGAAACGGGTAATTCCAAGGAGAAATGATCAGGCTGACCCCGTACGGTTCGGGACAGATATAGCTTCTGGAACCGAACAGCATCAAAGGAGTTTTGACCCGTTTCGGCTTCGTCCACGTTTTCAGATGTTTCATCACATACTTGATTTCTTCATAGATGACGCCCAATTCCGTCAAATAGGTTTCATACTCGGACTTATTCAGGTCTTTTCTCAGTGCGGTGATAATATCCGGTTCATAGCGGCGAATCGCATCACGCAAGAGGCGGAGTCGCTCATAACGAACCGGTGTCTCTCTTGTCTTCCCTTCGTGAAAAAAAGCCTTCTGTTTGGCAAGCAGCTCCCGCAAATGATCCACTGGCCGTACTCCTTCCCATTCCGAATTCTCTCCAACCATGCAAACGCAAACCGGAACTATGTTTCCTGCAAAAAATCGGAAATGCCGAATTTGCTCGACCATTCCCCCGCCAATCTCGTCCGGTAGGCGTCGCTGAGAAAGCGGGACGCTCCGTTGTAAATCAGCTGCAAATATTCTTTGCTCGGCTTGATCTCTTCCTGTTCTTTGTTCACAATCGTATAGGTCATTGCGCGAACCAGCTGCTCCTGAAAGCAAACGTGGACATCCATTCGCTTATATTTGCCGCTCGGAACCCCCTCCCGCTCATCCAACGGTTCCAATGCTTCAGGCGTGATCCGATATAAGACGCCTTCCACCTCTTCGCCCGGCGCAAAAACCAGATCGGCCACCCCTCCATTCCGTTTCTTGCTGAATGCACTAAAGACCAGCTGATAATCCTTCAGGACTGCTGCTCCCGCCACTTCATAATGATCCTTTCCGACCGTTTGGGCAAAGCTCTGCTCGTCCATGCACGAACCATAGGCAAAGTAATAAATCACCTGAATTCCTCCCTTGTAAAACAAACCATCATCGTTTAAATTTAAGAGAAGATTAAAAGGCGAACCCTATATTTTGAATTTTAATTCATTTCATCCGAAAGGTGAATCAAATGGTTACAACGGAAGATAAAATTTTTGCGGTTTTATGCCATGCCAGCCTTTTCTTCTTTCCTTTTCTGCTTCCTGTCATCTTGATGATGGCGAAAAAAAATTCGCCTTTTGTGCAGCACCACGCCAAAGAAGCGTTCGCTTTTCATCTGTTCTCACTGGTCGCCGTGGCGGTGAGCGCGGTTCTGACGCTGGTGCTGATCGGATTTTTGCTGATTCCCCTCATCTCGCTCTTTGCCTTCTGCGCAACCATCATGGCCGTCATTCGCACGATCGGCGGGCAACTTTACCACTACCCCGTCACAAGCGGAATCGTGCATCGCCATTAGAAAAAAGCGGGCATTCCCAAATGGGTGCCCGCATGCTTCCACCGCCTTCAGGGACGGCCGGCAACCTTCTTTACCATTTCCCCAGTTCCGACAGGTACATGCCGGATGGCCAGCCAGGCCAACAATTGCGTAAATCCGATGATCAGCACAAACCAGCGAATCTGAAAAAGATTGGGGAAGGTACTCATCCACCAGATAAAAAAGAGAATCCCCGTGATCCGGCCAAGATTCAGGGCCAATTCCCGTGAAACCACACATTCAATCCGCCGCCGCGCCGCTCTCTCCGTGGCACCGATCACATCAAAGACGGAGGCCATGAGCGGAGCCGCATAAAAAGGATAGAAAAAGGCAGCGCCGACCCCCAAAATCCACAGGGATCCACTGCTGAGAGAGACGACGAGGGGAAGGATGAGAATCCCCATCATCGCCGCCCCGATCAGGAGAAAACGGTAACGAAGGGCCGGTTTCATATAACGGCTGACAATAAAAAATCCAAGACAGGAAACCGCCGATTGTACCGTAAAAAAACCGCCCAATTCCCATTCATTTTTCGTCACCACAAAAACGAGCAAACTGATCAAAAAGGTGAAAATGCCTTCGCGCAACCCTTGCGCCGCCATGGCCAAACTCACCCAGTACCAATTGCTGCCCCGCGTCCCGGCCAGTTTCAGAACGGGAAGCAACTGATACTCCCCGCGGGTGCGGCGGGATTTAAAAAAAAAGCTGACCATCACGGCACTGATGAAGATGGCTAGCGAAACCGCAAAAATGATGCGGTAACCCGCAAACTTCCCCATATGGCTGATGATGTAACCGGAAATAAACGGGGCCACGATCCCGGCAACCGATGTGAGAAAACCATTGACTCCGTTAAACACATCCCGATTCTTCCGGTCGGTGATTTCAAAATAGAGAACATTAAACGCCAGCCAGAAAAACCCCGATCCCACTCCCATCAGAATTCCCAGCCAGAATATATAATCGACGGCTTTCGTGCCCAACCATAAGACAGACAGATAAAAAACTGACAAACCGGCTACTCCCAAGCGAATTGCAATCACCCGCTCGATATGCTTGGTCATCCAGCCGGCCAACACAAAAGTGGCAGCGGCTGAGCCATAATGAATGGTATTGAACCAACTGATCAGAATCCAGTCGTTTTTTAGTTTCCATAAATAAATATTGACAAACGAACTGGACAGAGCGGATGCGATGGCAAACAGACCACTCATGAGCAAAAGCAACCAAGCTTCCCGATCAAGCCGGTCAGTTCTACCAAAGATGTGCATTGTCTCTCACCAGTCTTAGCTTAACCAAGAACTCTCCTGCACCATGCACTTTTTTTGTAAAAGCGGATGACGGCCAGGCATGTCCGGTTTTCACCACCATCATGCCGGCCGTCTTTTTTACTGCTCGGAATCTTGATTTTCTTTCATCTGCTTATATTGAATAAAGATCGCGGCAAACACAAACCCGCTTAAAAGGGCGAGGATATGGGCAAACAGAAAATGATAATCGAAGACCAGATTGATGATCAAGATGACGAGCAATCCCCTGCCGAGGAGCGGATGAATCATCCCGCGGATATACAAAAAAAGATAAACACCGACAAGGCCGTATATCGATTCAAAAGCGCCGGTGTAAACCCCTTCGGTTCCCATCAGATAAACGCCCAGATTTCCAAAGAAACCCGTCACCAAAAAAAGAAACAAGAAGGGCAGCTTTCCAAAAAACCATTCCAACTGCGGAGCCAATATGTATATGGAGAGCGCAACCACGAACAACTGCATGAAATCCACATGAACAAACAGTGAAAAAATTAACCGCCAATATTCCCCTTCATCAATCCGCCAACCGACAAAAGCCCCGTATCGTCCCCAGGTCGAGGGATCGTTCGCTTTTCCTGACAGGAGGATCATGACAAAAACAATGGTTTGAACAAGGATGATGCTGGTCACAACGGGGAAAACCTGCGGAAAGCGCTTAAGGGGAATCAACGTGTGGCGAAGCATCCCGGTCGTCCTCCTTTTTTTTGACCGCTTCTGCAATGGCCTGTCCCATCTTTAATTTGATTCCCGGCTCAGGCGAAATCATCCATTTGATGCTCTTTGGTTCAAACAGCAGAATGACGGTGGAGCCAAATTCAAACCGGCCCAATTCCGCTCCTTTGTCCAGCACTTGCGGTGACTGATAACACTTGTGGAAAGCCGCGCACTTGCAATCGGGGTTGGTGACGATATTGTCATCATATTCCACCTTGATGCTGCCGACGTTGGTTGCGCCAACCTTGACAAGCGCCATCCAGCCGAATTGGGTTTCTATGTAAGAAACGATTCGTTCATTGATCGTAAACAGACCCGGAAACAGGTTGACTCCTGTTTCATTCACCGGATATAATTCCCCCGGAATATAGGAGCATTCACGAATGACACCTTCAACCGGCATATGAATCCGGTGGTAATCGCGCGGACTTAAATAGATGGTAAGAAACTGTCCCCCTTGCAATTTGCGGACGAAGGAAGGGTGATCATTCAAAAGCTGATCAAGCGAATAGTCTACCCCTTTCGCCTGAATCAGAGTGCCTTTCTCAATCTGCCCGGCCTGGGAAACGGTTCCGTCAACAGGGCTCACGATCACGTCATCCCCTGCGGCAATCGGCCTGGCTTCAGGTGTCAGTTCCCTGACAAAAAAATCAAGCAGGTTTTGGAATTCATGCAACGGTTTGCGAACCGGCTCGAGATCAATATCAAAATAACGGATGTAGACAGGTATGAGATGGCGGCTGAGCGGATGCCGGGCAAACTTCCCCATCAGCCGGGATATTGCTTTTTTCGGTAAGCACCGCCAAAACATCGTTGATACCGTTTGCTTCATAAAAGCCTCCTTTGGTTTTGATGAGCTTGGCAAAAAAAGGGAGAAATAAATCACCTGCCCCCGGGCACTCTATCTAACAGGAGGTGATACGAATGGATCAACAAAGCAAAACCAATGCACAACAAGTTCGTGCCCAAAACCAGGCATCCAAACAAAGCCCGGGTGGATATCAAAGCTATAAAAATGAGTTTGCTTCCGCTGCCGGTACGAGCGCAAGTGCTACAGGTGCTGCAAACAAAGGTTTCCAAAATGAGTTTGCTTCCGCTGCCGGAGCAAGCGCAAGCGCTGCAAACAAAGGTTTCCAAAACGAATTCGCTTCCGCTGCCGGACAAAACACCAAAGCAGCTGCTTACAAAAACGAATTCGCTTCCGAAACTAGCGCACAACAAGTTCGCCAACAAAACAGCCAATCCATGGCTCAAAAAAACAAACAATAATTGCGTATCACTTCTTTACAGATAAGTCCCATCTGCTCAGGTAGATGGGACTTATTTCTGCTTGTTGGCACCGTTCCATTTGCTCTTTTTGACACGAATGCAAGTATCTCTGCGGCAAATAAACACCGCGTATTTTCCGTCTTTGCTCCGAAATTGCCGGTTGTTCCTCAATTTAAAAGCCCATCCGTTTCATTTCTCCCAGGTTGACCAAAGCAAATGTGTCAATCGACATTCATCACCGTTAAAAAGTAAGTCCCGAACGGGGAAACAGGCGAAGTCTCTTCTTCCCATACACCCCGCTTATTTTTTCATAAATTGTTCGTAATAGGAAGTGATCAGATACTTGGCGATCGGTCCGGCTGCAGTGGCTCCGTATCCGCCTTCCGGGACAACAACCGCCACCGCGATTTTCGGATCCTTTGCCGGAGCAAAAGCGATGAAGACCGAGTTGTTCACTCTTCCTCTGCCGGGAATGTCCTGCTCTGAAGTTCCCGTTTTGGCGGCAACTTCAAACGGCAGATCATCAAACAATCCGGCAGCCGTACCTCCGGCATGCGTGACATCCATCATCCCTTTTAAGACGGTATTGTAATCCTCCGGCTTGATGTTAACCTTATTCAACACCTTCGGTTTGATCACTTTCTCTTCATGGGTATTGGGGTTGACAATTTTATCCACCAGCTGAGGCTGAAGCCGCTCTCCTTTATTCGCCAGGGTTGCCGTATATTGGGCCAACTGCATCGTCGTATAGCGCTGGGCTTGACCAAATGAAGCCAAAGCCATCGCGCCCAAACCCGAATATTTTTTGGCCGTGAGCAGGTAGTCTTCCGAACCGTCCTGCTCTCCTGGGAGAGGAACACCTGTTTTAACCCCCAAGCCAAATTGATGTGTAAAGTTGCGAAACTCCTGAATCACCTTCATTCCATCCCGTTTGTACCACCGGGTTCCCAACCAGGCCATAAAGGTATTTGAGGATTTTTGCAACGCTTTTTCCGGTGTGAGATATCCGTAATCGTGGCCGCCCGAATTATGAATCGGCGGCGTCGCCTTAGCGTAATAAAATGAAACGGCATCCCGCCATACGGTTTCCGGGGAAATCAATCCCTTCGACAGCCCCATCAGCACCATCAGCGGTTTAAAGGTTGAACCCAAAGGAAGAACCGATAACGGATGTTTGGCATACTCTTTATCCGGATGACTGGAATTACGCGCATCATACGGTGCCTCGCGGATAGTGCCATTCCGGATCACATAGCTGAGATTGCGGTAATCTTTTTCCGTTACCCGATCATTCCATATGTTGGGGTCGTAATCAGGGTAACTGACCATGGCGCGGATTTTCCCGGTCTTGACTTCCATTGCGACAGCGTAGGCATTTTTGGCGTACGGAGCCCGGTTTGAACCACCAGACGTTTGCAGTTTCTTCAGTTGGTCGGCGATGAACTTCTCCGCCCCCAGTTGCATTTTCTCATCCAGGGTCAGATAAAGATTGTCTCCCGGCTTCGGTTCTACCTCTTTCAGCACATCGACCAGTTTGCCGGTCGAATTGACCCGGACCAGACGATAGCCGTTTTGCCCGCGCAATACATCTTGGTAACTGTACTCCAGACCGTCTACCCCGACCTGTTCCCAGTCCACATACCCGCCTTGATTTGACTTGCCATCCGCTTGTTTGTATTTGTCCATCGTTTCTTTCGCGCCGGCGTAGGGGCGTACATACCCGATCGTCTGTACAGCAAAGGTATCGTTTCGGTATTGGCGAAGCGGCTCGGTGAAGATATTGACTCCGGGGAACAGATCCGGATTCTCCGAGATTTTGACCACCTCTTCGGAAGTGAGCCGGTCCTTGATTTTTTTCGGATAATACGGCGGCTGTTTCCGCATCACATGCTTGCCGTGAGCATCCCGGCCGATATCCATTGCACTTAAGACATCGGCGAGCGGCATGTGCAGCGTTTGGGCCAGATGTTTCGCCGTGGCCATTTTTTCTTCGGGGCTGCTGTCCGGTTCCAGATAAATGGCGGAATAGAGCGACTGGTTTCCGACCAGAAGCTTGCCTGACCGGTCATACATTTTTCCCCGCGGAGCCACGATGGGAATCTGTTTGAAGTTATTTTCCACAGCCAACTGGTTGTACTTTTCTCCTGACCCGAGTTGAATCCAGCTCAGGCGCAGGGTAAGGATGACAAAAAGCAAGACGACGATCAACCATAAACTTTGCAAGCGCTGTGAAAACAGCCCATTTAAAGCTGATCTTTGCTTTAATTTCTTCATTGCAATGATCAACCCTTTATTTGTCTAATGCTTAATTTAGATACGAGTATTAGTTTATCACAAAAAATGCCGGGACAGAGAAGCGGTTTTCCAACCTTCTTTGACGATAATGTCCCGCAGTCACATATGGTGCAGGCTGCGGGACAAACGAATTTTTCAGCTCCAGAATTTCCGGTAAAACTTTATGGCCTGATATGAGTTGATCACACCGATGCCGATTTTTCCCGATTTGATTGAAGTTTGTGTCAGAATGTAGCGGATCTGTTCCGGATTCAGCGATGGATTGAGATGATATAAAAGTGCGATCGTTCCGGTAACATGCGGAACTGCCATTGACGTTCCACTCATTTCCCGTTTGGAATTGTTTAACCAGGCAGAGGGAATTCGATCTCCAGGAGCAGCGAGGTCAACCCCTTTGCCGTAATTGCTGAAAAAAGAGAGATTTCCGTCTTTTGAGACAGAAGTGACCGCAATCGTCTCCGGATAGCGCGCCGGGAAATCAATTTTCGCCGTCAATCCTTGGTTTCCGGTTGCGGCCACCATGATAATCCCTTTACGATGGGCAATTTGTATTGCTTGTTTCAGTGATTCGCTTAATTTATCCATGCCGAAACTCATGTTGATGATTTGCATTTTATTTTCAATGCACCAGTTGATCGCGCTCAACAGATCGGACAAATTGGCACTTCCCTTGCGGTTGAACGCTTTGACCGCGTACAGATGCGTGCGCGGGGCCACGCCCACAATTCCTGTTTCCGCCATTCTGCCGGCGATGATCCCCGCCACATGGGTGCCATGGCCATTATAGTCTGTCGGGGAAAAATGCGGGGATAAAATATTGATTCCCCCCTTGTAGTTATCGCGGATTGCCGGATGATCGGCAGCAATTCCCGTGTCGATAACCGCTACTCGCACCCCGCGCCCCCGGCTGATCGGCCAAACCTTCGGGGCATCAACCATGGCTACCCCCCAGGGAATCTTTTGTTCATAGGGGGGAGTGACCGTCCCCACAATCGGTTCGGTTATGGTTATGCGAATATCCTGTTCTGTATACTCCACCGCCGGATGTCCATCCATCACATGCGAAGCGGAAGGCGTAAAATATTCACCGATGACGATCCCCAAATGAGTGAGAAAACGAATCGGCCGTATCCCTGACCGTTTCATATCCTCCACATAACGATCGAGCTGGGTTCCGTCCCGGAGATAAAAAATTTTTCGAACCCGCCGTCTCCGATGTATTGCTTGATCTGATGAAGGGAGCAGCCATTTTGGATTAGACATCGCTTTTCACTCCCATCTTCACTCATTGCCCAAAAAGTGAATATATTTTTTAACAGGCGGAAAGGGAGGTGGCATGAGATGGATAAAAAGAAGGAAATCCCCCCGTTGCCTGAAGAGCTCCTCAATCTGATCGCTGGCGATGATCCCGCCGATTATTGGACGCAAATCCACAAATGGGTGGGCAACCTTTCCAAAACGACAATGAACGTGGAAGAGATCTTGCATGCACTCCATTCTTTAAACACGGCGCTAAGTGACAAAGGTGCCTTCATGAAGATGATCCAATCTTTGGCGAATCTGAATCGGACACAGACGCAAAAAAGCACCAATTCTCAGGGAGGAAACGCCGGTTCAAACAAAAACAACGTTACGAAAACTCCGGCTAAACAAGGGCAAAACAGTAATGACAACAAGATGGAAAGCGGGCAAAACCTGACGGGGGACAGTCTCTACGATATTTTCAATTCCCCGGCGATGAGGGAAATTGTCAGAGAAGTGATGAAACAAAAAGGAAAGAAGAAGTGGTAAAAATTATTTTTTCTTGTTGTTTTTCTTGGTGGCCTTCCGGATCTCTGCCGGAACATTTAATTGAAATTCCTGAAATAATGCAGATGCTCCGTCCGGCGAACTGAGACGTTCAAGAATATGCTGCATGAATTCATCCGAGATCGGTAAACCCAGCAACTGGCGCATATACTCAAACAGACCATTCATCCCCTGTTTCTGCACGCTCTTTTTTGCATTAAACAAAATTTGATCCAGTTTCTTTTCGGTCATGACTTCGGAACCCGTCAAGGTATTGATCCAATCGGCAAACTCTTTTTTTGAAGGACGTGTAGCCAACTTGCTTCCCTCCCATCCCAGCGCACGTTTATCTTAGTAGTATGAAATGCGCAGCAACATTCACACGTTATTCACCCATGCAAATAAAAAAAGGGCAGAAACCCTGTCGGCTTCTACCCTTTTTTTATTCACACCCGCATTCTCTTGAACAGCCGGTCATCGTAAAATCGACATCCCGTCCGATGTCAATCACCTGCTGCCAAAATTCGGCCACGCAGGCAAGAGGCTGGCTGACCCCGTTGGCATCAGCGAAAAAATAACTTGTTTCCCTGTCCTCACCGTCTTCCAAAAAGGTGACATAAAGCACGCGGTAACCTGTGCGTCCCTTTTTCTCATCGATGATGTCGAAGTGGGCTTCCTGGCTTAACAGCAGCTGATCAAAAGGATGTTCCTCCATCCCTTCTCCCTGTTCGGAGCGGTAACGGAAACGGCAGCGGTCTCCATCCTCATTGATCACCGCTTCCTCCAAAGTGCCGTATACATAAATTTCGCTTTGTTCCAAATCAATTTTTCCAAACAGCAGCTCACGGTACTCCTGTTGGTACTCGTGAATCAGGCGTTCCAGTTCACTTCCGGTCATCTCCCGGGCCGAACAGGCAAAGTTGATATTGCTGCCGTGTGTAAACACTTTCATGTCTTTTTCTCCTTTTAAAGTCCAAGTCCCACTTATTATATCGAACTTTCAGATTTCCCATCAAGCCCCGGCATTCTTTCTCTGTTTCTCCAGTTCCCGCAACTCCACCCTGCGGATTTTTCCGCTTGTCGTTTTGGGCAGCGAGTCGACAAATTCGATTTCCCGCGGGTATTTATAAGGAGCGGTCACCGTTTTTACATGGTTCTGCAAGGTTTTGACCAATTCTTCCCCCGGTTCCACATTTTCCTTCAGAATGACAAACGCTTTTACAATGGAGCCGCGCACGGGATCAGGGCTGGCAACGACGGCGCACTCTTTCACGGCCGGATGTTTGACCAGCGCATCTTCCACTTCAAACGGCCCAATCGTGTAGCCGCTGCTGATAATAATATCATCGGCCCTTCCTTCAAACCAGAAATAACCTTCCTCATCTTTTCGCGCCCGGTCGCCGGTGATATACCAATCCCCGATGAATGCCGCTTCTGTGCGCTCGGGATCCCGGTAATACCCTTTAAACAACGCCGGGGAAGAACGATGCACGGCGATATGCCCCACTTCTCCCGCCTTTACTTCCTCGCCCTGATCATTGATGATTGACACGCGGTTTCCCGGAGTCGGTTTTCCCATCGATCCCAGTTTCGGGGGAATATCTTTCAATGTCGCGATGAGCAATGTATTTTCCGTCTGCCCGTATCCATCACGCACCCGTATACCGAAAACTTTTTCAAATGTGTCAATCACTTCCCGGTTTAAAGGTTCCCCTGCGCTGACGGCAACCCGCAGATGCGAGAGATCAAACCTTTCCAGCTTTTCCGTTTTCGCCATCATGCGATATTCTGTCGGCGTGCAGCAGAGTACATTCACCTTTTGATCCTGCAATAACCGGAGATATTTTTCCGGATGAAACGCTCCTTGATACACAAAAGCGGTCGCCCCCGCCCCCAGCGTCGAGACGAACGGGCTCCAAATCCACTTGGCCCAGCCCGGCCCGGCAGTGGCCCAAACAATATCCCCTTGGTGAAGATCAAGCCAGGATCCGGTCGCTGTCTGCTGGTGGGCGATCGCCCAGCTATGGTGGTGAATCACTCCTTTTGGTCCCCCTGTCGTGCCGGAAGTATAGGAAATGAAAGCGATATCATCCGGGCGCGTCTGCGGCAGCCGGATTTCGGAATCGCCTTGCAAACCGCTTAAGGAAATCCAATCTTTATGCGCCTGCCCGCGCACATACCGCTTAAAGGACAAACCAGTATCTGACGCAGCTTCATCAACTCTCTCCGTCAAGCTTTCATCGGCGATGACCGCTTTCACTTCAGCATGCTTCATCCGATACGCAATATCACCGGCCCTGAGCATTTCGGATCCGGGCAAAATCACCAAACCTGCTTTGAGACAAGCGAGATAGGCGATATACGCTTCGGGTACCCTCGGCAACAAAATATGAACCCGGTCGCCTTTGACCAATCCTTCCTTTATAAATGCAGATGCCAATTCATCTGACTTTTCTTTCAATTCCTGATATGTAACGATTCGCTTGTCCCCATTTTCATTCATCCAGCGAATGGCCACCCGGTCTTTGTCAGCATGCCGGTCAATATCATTTGCAATGTTATAAAATTCTGTCATCCTTATCCCTCCCGAGTAATAAAAATCTGTGATCATGACATCGAACAATCAAAATTATTCTATTAAAAAACCAAAAATCCCTTCTTGCAGCAAAATAATTGCGGTGACCGGGCCGGCCACCGCATTCAGAAACCAGCTTATTCAATTGAGATTAACCAACGAAGCCTCCGCCAAGTTGTTGCTCAGCCATCGAAACGAGGCGTTTGGTGATTTCTCCCCCGACAGAACCGTTGGCGCGGGAAGTGGTATCAGGACCAAGTTGAACACCAAACTCTTGAGCAATCTCAAATTTCATTTGATCAAGAGCTTGAGCAGCACCAGCGACCAGCAATTGGTTGGAACTACGGCTGCGAGATTGTTGTGCCATGTGTTTTCACCTCCTTGGCTTTGTTGTTCTTATCATGCGTTTTTTGCTTCAATCAATACGTAGGAAAAATTGGATAAGATGGAGGAATTGCACCAGAAGGCCATCATTTGAAGGTGCTCCGCAAACGCTTTGCAAAAAAAGAAATCGAAGGCAATGGGTCAATTGAAACACAACCATTACGAATAAAATGCAATGTAAATCATATATTTTTGTAAGAAACTTTTCATATCGCCAGAAAGGTGGGTCGGAATGAGCAAATTCAGGCGCATTCCAAATCCTTTTACTCATCAGGAACGAGTGTGGTGCCCCTATGTCAGTCCCGATGACCCTTGTATCCCGATACGTAAAAAAAGGTATGTCGTACCTCCAAATCTGTTTTTAGGTTTCCAACCACCCTGCCTTCCCCAATTCCCTCCAAGTGAAGCACTCATCCACGGAACCCTATGGCCGATTCTGTACAGCCCCTACCATAAACCAAAATGGCAAAAAGGTGATGATTCATGAACCAAAAACACCAGCGTGAACTGCTGCGGCAGTTACAGGAGATCGATTTTGTTCTGGTGGAACTGAATCTTTATCTCGATACGCATCCCAGCGATCTGGAAGCATTGCAGCAATTCAACTGGTACGTGAACGAACGGAAAAAAATAGCACGTACATATGAAGAACACTACGGACCTCTGCGCAACTTCGGCCAAAGCATGAATCAGTATCCCAACGGCTGGAATGAAGGTCCCTGGCCCTGGGAAATCTAAGGAGGCTGATTTTTGTGTGGATCTACGAAAAAAAGCTGCAATATCCGGTTCGCGTTAGCAAATGCAATCCCCAACTGGCCAAGTACCTCATTGAACAGTACGGAGGGGCAGACGGAGAACTCTCAGCCGCCCTTCGTTACTTGAACCAACGCTATACCCTGCCTGACAAGGTGAAAGGGCTGTTGACCGACATCGGCACAGAAGAGTTTGCTCATTTGGAAATGATCGCCACCATGGTTTATAAATGAACGTATGCATTATGGATACCTTTGAAAACGCTTGTTTTTCCGCACACGGGGAAAAAATGCACAGACATCCGACATGTCATTCTGATCGCCTCAATCCAGATGGAACGATTTCAATCCCTGCCCCCACTGATTTTCATAGATCAATGACTTCAAATCCATCCGCGACTTCCAACCCAATTCTTCCAGCATCGGCTTTTCACGAAATTCCACCGGATATCCGATGCACAGATAGGCCACCAGCCTGATTCCCGGAGGAAGCCCTAAAATTTCTTCGACTCTCTCACGGTTGAGAATGCTGACCCAGCCAACGCCGACGCCTTCCACCCTCGCAGCCAGCCACATGTTTTGAATTGCCAAACAGGTGCTGAACAAATCGGTTTCCGGCATGGGCCCCCGCCCCAAAACAAACGGGGCATCCCGGTTTCGGTCACAAGTGACGGCCAGATTGACAGGCGCCTCCATGATTCCTTCCAGCTTCAAACGGCTGTACAATTCTTTTCGATCTGTTTCGGAAATCTGTTTAAGCTGATCAGCGTTCATCTCTTCAAATGAACTCTTAATCTGTTCGCGAATCTCTTTTGAATGAACCAGGATAAAATTCCACGGTTGCATAAACCCGACGGAGGGGGCATGATGGGCTGCTTGCAAAATCCGCAGGAGCACCCTTTCCGGAACCGGGCGGCCCGAAAAGTGGCGAATATCCCGCCGGGCACGAATCACCCGATAAACAACTTCCTGCTCCGCTTTGGAAAAAGTATCGCTCAAGAAAACGCCTCCCCATCCAAAACTGGTAATGACTGACAAACCCGGCTTTCTTGCAGAATACATTAAGCGGCATTAATGTCTCGGTTTTCATGAACACCTGCATTCCGGACATGTCCAATCCATCACCTGTTGCCAATTTTACAACGAATATTAGATAGATTCAAAAAAGGCGCAAAGCTCGCACCATAAGTGGAAAGCCCGGAAAACTTTGCGATAAATCGAACCATCCCGGGCTTTTTAGCTTGTATCCCTTATACGTTCTCCTTATTGGACAGGATGGCGGCAAAAGCAGTGCTTTCTCCCCAGCCGCTTAATGCACTCCTTGATTGAACTCATTGAGGCATTTTTGCAAAAGGGTGACTCCTTGGCTCATCACTGCCCCTCCACCGATGGCAGCCGCCACGCCAACCGCTTCCAATATTTCCTTTTCCGTGCATCCTTGATCGATGCACCCTTTGGAATGGTAAACCATGCAGTACTCATCCTGAGCATGGAGACTGATGGCCAATGCGATAAGATGCTTGTATTTCAGGGGAATTTCCCCCTCCTGAAAACAATGCGACGTAAATTCATTGTAAGCCCGTACAAGATCCGGCATCTTTCCCGCGAATTTGCCAAGCCCTTCCTTATAATGGATTAAATGCTGTTGAACCGAATCATGTTGAAATGTTGATTGGGCATCCATGATCTTCACTTCCTTCGCTTTGGTATCCTTATTTAATGTGAGAAATTAATCCTCTTTTTATCCTTTGAATTGGTCAGGACAGTACCGGACCATTATTCTTTTTCGGCATGGAAAACAAACTGTGCAAATACCAAAAAACCTGCCTTTTGTTATAAAACAATTATGAAATTACCAGGAACAGCGTTGTACATTCGCGCAATCCAGTCCCCGTTTGTTGGGGTATAATAAAAGAGAGAAGGAATAAACCAAATTTTTTCAATATTTTTTATGGCAGATTGGTAAAACAAAGAATCTTAATTAAATTTTGCGGGAGGTAGAGCGGATGGGCGCATATGTGGTGATTGATCCCGGCCACGGCGGTAAGGATAGCGGGGCCACAGGCTTTGGTTTAAATGAAAAAGACGTCGTTTTGGAACTATCAAAAAAAATCAATGACCATTTCGGAAAGTATCAGGATGTAACGGTATCTTTAACCAGGTGGGATGACCGTTTCATAGAATTGAACGAACGAGCGGATTTTGCCAATAAACGCAATTGTGATCTGTTTATCTCGATCCACAATAACTCAGCCAGTCCATCAGCCAATGGCTTTGAATCTTATATTCATCCGAACGCCTCCAGTTCAACAGTGCGTTACCAAGACGAGATCCATAAACATATCATGCAGTATCTGACCCAATATCAAATTCATGATCGAGGCAAAAAACAGGCCAATTTTGCTGTATTGAGAGAAACATCGATGCCCGCCATCCTGCTTGAAAACTTATTTATATCCAATCAAAGAGAAAACGAATTGCTCCGGGACTCCTCATTTTTGGATGGTTTAGCAAATGCCATTGTTGAGGGTGTCGCTTCAGTATTTCAATTGAGAAAAAAACCGGCGATGTACCGGATTACCGTGGATGGCCAAGCTGTTTATGATACAGCCTATGAATCCAAGATCGTTGATGCCGTATTGGAAGCAGTTCGCAAACATGCACAAGAGATCCAGTTGAAAAAGCTGTAAAAACCGGTGTTGGTGGCAATCAAAAAAAGCCGCCCGGAATCATTCTCATCCGGGTGGCTTTCTGCAATTCTTCTTGATTTCATGACGAAGGCAAAACCGGGGGCCGGATCCGGAAGATCACCAACATCGCGAAACAGAAGCAAACACTGTTCGGTTGCGCAGGATCCCGGCCGCAGATGGCACGCTTGCCGGCCTGTGAAGCAAACAGACTTTGTCAGCAAGCGATGGGCGTATTTCCCACAAGCGGAAAGAATCAAATCCCCTACTCTTTGTCAAGCAAAGAAGCTCCGGCGATTCCGGGATGCGTCATCTCATAGGGGTCCAGGATCAGATCCAATTCTTCTTCAGTTAAGACATCATATTTCAAGCATAATTCACGAACGGATTGGCCGGTAAGGATGGCCTCCCGTGCAATTCTTGCGGCAACTTCATAGCCTATATGGGGATTGACTGCGGTAATCACACCGACGCTGCTTTCCACATATTCCCTTAGCTTTTCCTCATTCGCTTCAATTCCCGCCAGGCAGTAATCAGTGAAAACACGGAAAGCATTATTCATGATCGTGATGGATTGAAGCAAGTTAAATACGAGAACAGGTTCCATGACGTTCAATTCAAGCTGACCGGCTTCAGAAGCCAGACAAATGGTATGGTCGTTGCCAATGACCTGAAATGCCACCTGATTGATGACTTCAGCCATCACCGGATTTACTTTGCCGGGCATGATGGATGAACCGGGCTGACGGGCCGGCAACCTGATCTCGGAAAATCCCGCACGAGGTCCGGAAGCCATCAACCGTAAATCATTCGCGATTTTGGACATGTTCATCATACATACTTTCAATGCCGCAGAAACTTCCGTATAGGCATCCGTATTCTGCGTGGCATCCACAAGATGTTCAGCACTTACCAATGGGAACCCGCTGATTTCAGAGAGATGTTTCACTACACTCCCGATATAGCGGGGATCGGCATTTAATCCTGTACCGACCGCAGTCGCCCCCATATTCACCTCATATAAATGTTGTCGTGACTGTTTAATTCGCTTGATGTCACGCTCCAGCATCCGGCTGTACGCTTCAAATTCTTGAACCAGACGGATGGGAACGGCATCTTGCAGATGGGTTCGCCCCATTTTTATGACATGGTCAAATTCTTTTGCCTTGGATTTCAACACACCATGCATAGATTCCATTGTATCAAGCAGTTTTTCCAGGAGACTCAGTGTTGCAATCCGAATGGCAGTGGCAAATGCATCGTTGGTGGATTGGGACATATTTACATGCGTGTTCGGGCTTAACATAAAATAATTCCCCTTTTGCTCGCCCAAAAGTTCGAGTCCCCGATTGGCAATCACTTCATTGGCATTCATGTTGATGGAGGTTCCGGCTCCCCCCTGAATCGGATCAACCACAAATTGATCATGCCACTTCCCGTCGATAATTTCTTGAGCCGCGGTGAGAATGACTTTTCCCAAGCGCGGATTGAGCCGGCCGATTTCCATATTGGCGAGGGCGGCAGCTTTTTTTACCATCGCAATGGCGCAAATCAAGGAGTGGTGCAGGTGATATCCGGTGATCGGAAAGTTTTCTTTTGCCCGCAATGTCTGAATGCCATAGTAGACATCGGCGGGAATTTTCTTTTCTCCGAGAAAATCTTTTTCCGTTCGATAAAGCTCTTGATCACTCATCCGCCTATCAACTCTCTTCTTCGTATTTAAGGGTTATGTCATTTGCAATCGGCGATTCCATCATCCGCTTCACCTCTTGCAAATCATTTGTCTGACCAAGAACCCACATCATTTTCGGAACAATGGCCTCGGTATTCATATCTCCGGAAAGAATAATTTTATTTTGAGCCGCTTTTCTGCCGACTTCATACAGGGTCAAATCTTCCCCTTCTTCCAGACATTGAGTGGTGATCACAACCGCAACCCCTGAAGCGATCAGCTCCTGCAATTTCGGAAGAAGGTTTCTGCCCTGAAAGGGGATTCCCCCGCTTCCGAAACTCTCAATAATAACACCCTTGTATAAATGCTTCAGATAATCAAAGAGCTCCGGTTTCGCACCAGGAACCAATTTCATCAAAAACACATCCGGACACAGTGAAGGATTAAACTGAAGTTTACCGTGCCTTGGCGGACGAACAGGATTGTTATAAGTCACTTTTGATCCGTTTATATAAGCGATATAAGGATGATTAATGCTCTCAAAAGCATCATAACTCTTGGTTCTCAATTTAACCGCCCTGGTTCCCTGGATAACCCTGCCGTCAAAAACAACAAAGATTCCCCCGATATCTTCACAGGCGAACCGGATCGCATCGGCAATATTTTTCTTGGCATCGGTTCGATTAAAACTGATCGGAACCTGGGAGCCGGTGACCACAATCGGTTTTGCCGCGTTTTGCAACATATAGGAAAGGGCTGCAGATGTATAGGCCATTGTATCCGTTCCATGGGTGATGACAAATCCGTCGTAGTGATCGTAATGATCAGCGACGGCCTCTGCTATTTTCACCCAGAACTCAGGTTGCATGTTGGTACTGTCAATATTCATCAAAAGTTTGCTTTCAATATGGTAATCCGGGTGTTCTTTCGGCAAGAATCCCAAAAGTTCTTCAGCTTTCATTCCGGGAGCCAGCCCTTCTTCCCCTTTCAGGGAGGCGATGGTTCCACCGGTGGCCAGCAACAGCAGTTTTTTCATATCCTCCACCCCGATCTAAAAGACAGCGTTCAGGCTCCATCCTTAAAACAGGCAAAGATAAACTTTTGAATCGCAGTCTATAATGTACGCTAAACGCGAACTCCAAGAGTAATTATAGGGAGAGTATCCGGGAAAATCAACAAAACTTTATTCATTTCGCGTACTTTTGTGGTATCTTAACAAAAGAAGAAAATTATAATGAGGTTCGATATAAGGGGGAAGGCCATGATTTTAAACAGAGTGATAGAATTGAGAAAGCGAAAAAAGTGGTCACTGCAATATACGGCCGACCAGCTGGGAATCGCCAAAAGCACCTATGCCGGATACGAATCAGGATATCGCCGTCCCTCATTGGAAGCGATCAAATTAATGGCTGATCTGTTTGAAACCTCGGTCGACTATCTGCTCGGCCGTGTAGATACAGAAACTTTTCATCCCGAGAAAGAAAACATACAGGAACTCGAACTCACCCAATTATCCGAAATCAAACTGACAGTAGACGGCAAACCCCTTTCGGACGGGGAAATAAACCAGTTAATTGCCTTTATCAGATCAAAGCGGGAAATCGAAGGCTTGCAGACTCCTGATGCGCAAACACAAAAAAATTGGTAAATCCCTCTGTCAAAGACGCATCTCCACCGCTAAGCAAGGGTTTTACTGCTCGCAAAAATCTAAATCGTTCGCTTTTGTCCGTCAATGATCCTTTCAAAAAATTCCGATGCAACGCAGCTGCATCCGCCCTGTTCAAGAAGCGGCGGTACAGGAACCCTTCCCGCGTATGTTCTCTGGAAATAAAAAAATGACTTGAGCCCAAAAAGGAGTCTCAAGTCATTTCGTGTTTATAACGGAAATCCAAGAGCGGTTTTACCGGAAAAACCCGGTGACCCCCCTGAAGGGGGGCATCACCAACCTACGCGGATAATCAAGCCTTTGGGATCATTTACTTCAAGATAGGAAGCTTGTCCGTTCACATCGTCGTAGGCAAAGCCGTAGGCGAGATGATCAATGCTGTGATCATGCCAAAATTTGGCGTAGTAGTTGGCCGGAGCTGCCTGATAATAGCGGCTGACATTGTTCCAGTCGCTTTCCGTGTAGACATGGCGGTTGATGGCAGCACAGGTTTGCGCATCGGAAGCAGCTCCGTCGCACCGTAAAATATCTTGTGTGGGTAAGTTGGAATAGCCGGCAAAGTAATTGGCATTGGGCCCGCCCGCTGCAAAGGAGCCGTGAATGGGGGCCACGATCCGGTAAGGAGATTGCACCGTAGCGAGCGACTTGAATTCAGAAGGAACTTCATTGACAAATTTTTCGAACAATCCTGAACGGGTTTCCGTTTCCAATTCGCCCACTGTCCGGTCATATGAGCCGGATTTGTTCACAAGGCGATGCTGAATGGGGAAGCCGAATCCATCCACCCGCGTTGTGTTTCCATGATATCCCGAATCATTGACGGTAAATTCGACAAAATCAAAATAAACATCACGGTTGGGATCAGTTGGATTGTTGATATCGGGACCGGCAAATCCGTTGTCATATGTTTTGATGTAGCAGGGGGAGCCAACACACAAGAACATTCTCCCGGAGGTGATTTTGGGAAGATTTATCCATTCTGCGTCACTGATTTTATGGTAAATGTTCGCATAATTGTTCCCATTTTTCGTCAAGTGACCGGGAGCATCATTCAAGGCAGTGGAAATAGGTTGCAGGTTGCCGTTTAAATCCAAGTAACTCCAACGGCCGGTGGATGGATCGATGCCCAGAACCCCCCAATAGATTTGGTCATCGGCATAAGCTCCGTTCGTTCCATTCATGACCTTGACGGACAGCACCCCGTTTCCGGTCGGGAACGGGATGGACGAGGCGGGAATCGAGTAGATGGAATTGGAGACAGCCGCGGTGGACTGCGGTATGGACGGGAATATTACCAGTGAAGTGATGATCGCACACAAAGCAACGATTTTTTTAACCATTCGCAAGACCTCCTGTCGGACATGGATTTAAGATGCATAACGAGGACGGCCGGGAAACTCTCAAATCCATAATGTTATTAGAAAAAAACGAACTTCCACACCCCCTTTCAGGTTGGAAAATTAAATTAATTAATAATATTATTTCATATAATTTTATTTATTTCAATAATTAATTTATGAATTTAACCCCAATTCAGTCTTTGTGCATTCATGAAGAGCTTAAACAAGCTGTCCTGACCCTACAGACAGCTTGTTTCCTTCCCGCACATCAAAAAAATGTTCAGGAAATCATTAAGGCATTTAAAGCGTCATTTGTTTATGTACAGGACATCCGGCACATTTTATTGAAAATTCACGATCATCCGGCCTTATTGATCTTCCCTGATGGGAAGCCATCCCGGAATTGCTGAAAAACCTTCCCACATGGGATCGGGAATGACCAATTTTTCTTTATCTTGAGCGGACAAGCTTTTACGAATTGCATTGACTCTCCCTTTTTGCACTTTTTGAACCCATTCAGGTTCGACAATCAGTGCACGGCCCAGCGCTACCAATGGAATCCCTTTTTCCAATGCTTGCAGGACCTCATCCGGATGCCAGACAGACCCCACGCCGATCAACGGGATCTTGTCACCAATGCGCTCATGGATACGAAGAAGCAAAGGTTCAGTTTCTTCTTTGTTGCGGATTGAACCTTTCCACAGTTCTCCGATCGAGAGGTGAATATAATCGAGATTTTCCTCTGCCAATTTATCAAGCAATTGAAAGGTATCTTCAATTGTAATCCCCGGCTCTTCCGCTTCCTCCGGTGAAATGCGATACCCGACAAGAAATGGATTTTTCGCATGTTTTTTTACCGTGTTTAAAACGGATTTCACGACGGCTAGCGGAAATCGCATTCTTTTTTCCAGCGTCCCTCCCCATTGATCTGTCCGTCGGTTTGAATACGGAGAAAAGAATTGTTGTATAAGGTACATATTGGCTCCATGAATTTCAACCCCGTCAAAACCCGCTTCAATCGCCCGACGTGTTGCTTCCCCGAAAGCTTTGATGACATTGTCAATTTCTTGTTCCGTCATTTCTCTGGGGGTAACGGTCCAATCCCTTGCTGCCCGAACAGCACTGGCACTTACCGGCGTTTCTCCTCCAATCGTCTGAGGTGAAACCATGCTCCCACCATGAAAAATTTGCAAGATCGCTTTGGAACCTTTACCTTGAATGGATTTGGCCACTTTTCTCAGGCTGGGAATCATTTTGTCAGAATCCGCACTGAAACCTCCGGCAACGGCTTTTCCTATTTTTTCGACATAAGCACAGGCAGTAATGAGCGCGCCCGCACCGCCTGAACGTTTTTCATAAAACGCAAGCTCGTCCTGTGTAACCATTCCGTTTTCAAATGCCGAAGCAGTTGTCAACGGAGCCATCAGAATACGATTGCGAATGGTAATTCCGGAGGGAAAAGTAAAGGGTTTGAAAATCGGCTCGTATTTTTTTATCAACTGTTAAACCTTCCTTTCACGAGTAACGGAGTACATCCCCTGAGCAAACAATAAAGGGTTCAATGTACCGAACATTGAACCCGCAGCCTGTTGACAAAGATCCAAAGCAGGGGTCCCAATGTATTTGATGCTTCTCTTTTCTCCGGCTTCTTCGCCGCAAAGGTCGCAGCTGAAAAGCACTCGTCCCCTCTGCTTAATGGTGTCATCCTCCCCGCGGGGAAGCAGGGAACTTCCCCACAGGGAATTGAGAAAACCGGCAAAGGATTGGCCTATTTTTGCACGAAGTCAAATTGCTCCCATGTACTGGCCGTCGGACGGTTTGCCACCAGTACCGAATCCAGATTCAGATCCGCACTCAGATACTCGTTATTTCCAATATTTTTAAGTGCCTTTTTTCCGTTTGCCTGGGTTTCCACCTGGAAAGTTTCCCATGGTCCGACCGTTTCTTTATCGGCGTAGACGGAGCCATCCGGCTTGACGGAAACGTATTTGTAATCGGTCGAGGACAACAGCGCCACTTTGCCATTCCCCAGATCTTTGACTTCAAACATTTCCCACACGCTGGCACTATCGCGGTTGGCGCGGAGCTTGTGGTCACCGACAAACTTGTCCACTGTCACGAACTTTCCGTTGGCAGCCGCTTTCAAAGCAATGAAGTTTTTCGCGGGAGCCGGCTCATAATCATTGTTTTGGCGCTGATAAACCCGGACATAATCAATTTTGTAATCTTGCGGGAAGATGGTGGTGTTATCCGGGGAACCAGGCCAATCCCCGCCCACGGCCAAATTCAGGATGATAAAGAAATTATGGTCAAAGACCCACTTGCGTCCATCGAGATCTTGCGGCGTCCTTACCTGATACAATTGGCCATCCACATACCATCTGATCACATTTGGTTCCCATTCCACCGTATACGTATGGAACTGGGTGCTGATCGTGTCGGACGTGTCATGATAGGCGCCGATTCCCGTCGACCCGAAGTAATTGGGTCCATGCAGGGTTCCATAAACCGTGGATGGGGTTTTTCCCACGTATTCCATAATGTCCAATTCCCCGCAATCGGGCCAGCCTGCCTGACTGTAATTGCTGCCCAGCATCCAAAAGGCCGGCCACATTCCCTGCCCCTTCGGAAGTTGCGCTCTCATTTCGATTTTGCCGTATTTGAAATCAAATTTGCCTGAAGTGTTCAGTCTTGAGGAAGTATAGTTAAAGGTCCGACCATTGTATACCTGGTTTTCCCGTTTGGCTTCAATAACCAAATATTTGTTTCCGCTGTTGTTAGGATCACTTTCAAAATGAACGTTATTCGGGGTATAGAGTTGGAGTTCGTTATTGGGTCCGGGGCCGATTTCAAAATTCCACTTGGAACTATCAACGCTGTTGCCGTTAAATTCATCTCCCCAGACTTGCACCCATGAGCCGGCCGCTTCCGTCTGCTTGGGTGAAGTTGTCATAAACCCGCATGACAAGGTGGTTACCAGGGACAGGAAACATATTCCTGCAGAGAATGCCTTCTTCAAGAACATGCGTATACCTCCTTTTATGCCGGAAAAAATCAGAAAACAAGAAACAGGGTATTCCGAAAAGCGACTTGGATGTCAAACAGACGCATTCCCAAGTGGAGAAGCCTTCTTTGAAGATTGCAATTTCAGGTTGAATCGCATAAATATTCAAACAATCGCATCTGATCAACTTTCCGCGGGCATACGCGCTGCCACCCGTAAAACGTCTCTGACAAACGGATCATCAAAGCCTTACGGAGCCACCGTTATGGTGAAAGACTCCCAAGCGCCACCAACCGAACTGCGATTGGCGATCAACTCCGGCGAAGACTGGTTCAGATCAGCACATACATACATATTGTTCGCCAAAGCCCTCAGGGCATAGGTATTGTCACCCAGAGGCTCCAATTTGAATTTCTCCCACTGTTGAACGATATCTGCTGATGCGATCAGTTTTCCCTGCTGATTCAAATCCGCTTTCACATATTTATGGTTGGCCATCGACAGGAGGGAAACGGTTCCGTCCGGATTGTTGATGATTTTGAATTCTTCCCATTCCTTTACGGCATCGCGATTGGCAATAAGCGGATTGTTCCCGTAATTATCGGCACTCACATATTTGCCGTTGGCAACCGCTTTGATACTGTACACGGTTTCCGGAACGGGAGGTGCGGTTGTGTATTTTTTAACGATATTTTGGAGCGTTGTGTTGGGAGTGAAATTGTCTGTGCTGAATTTTTTCCATTTTTCGATGATGGTGCTTTTGCTGTCAGTATCCAAATTGGGAGACGGGTTGTTGTTGTTGATATAATAACCCCAGTTTCCGCCGCCCTTCACTTTATAACTCCAGTTGGTCCAAGATGCATTGAGGGCATTTAACCTGGAAAGCCATTTTTCATACAAATCGTTTTGACCGAATGAAAATTCACCGGCATATAAAGGTATGTTCCATTTGGCTTGGTAATTGGCCAGATCGGTCAGCCATCTCTCTATTTCAGAATTGGTCAAATTCCAGTCATCATAATTTGTAAAGTTATAATGATGTGTCTCGTAAACGACGTTGGTCCATCCATAGGTGGACGGCGGATAAGCCGCATACCAATCGAAGAAAGCCGCAATAATGAGAATGTGGTCCGGGTCGACCGCACGAACTGCTTGATAGAGCCGATTATAGAACTGCATCTTTTGCTGGATCTGGCTGGAGTTTTCTCCCTCCCCCATCGTGACCAGCGGTTCATTCAACAAGTCGTAAGCAGCTACAGTCGGATTTCCTTTATAATGCGCAGCCAGTCGCTGCCAAATTTGAACGGTCCAATCCTGGAAGGTGGCGTTCTTCCACAATTGATTGTAATTTTCGCGACCGCAGGATTGCCACGGACAATCGGCGCCGGGTGTACCATGAAGGTCCAGGATGACATAAATTCCGCGGCTTCCGGCTTCAGAAACAAGCCAGTCCAATTTTCTGAATGTGATGCTGTCCGGTTTCATCGTACCGTCCGTATTCATGAAATCTTCCCAATACATCGGTACGCGAACCACATTCATGCCCAAATTCTTGATATTGTCAAGGTCGCTCGCCTGAATCCAGGTGTCGTGGTATGCGTTCAGCAGCTCTTGCGTATCCGCCTCTCCGAAACGGCTAATCAGTTTGCGCCGCAAGGTGTACTCGTCAACCGCTCCTGCTGGCGACATCCAGTCTTCCCGCAACAGCCAACCTCCAAGGTTCGTCCCCCGCAAGTTGACTATGTCACCGGTACCGGAGTGATTCCGGATTACTTTCCCGCTGGCTTTCAGAAAGTCATCGGAATCAATTGCCGCGTTAGCCTTCGGGATTAAAGGCACTCCCATAAACGTCCCAATCAATATCGCCAGGCAAAGAATGCCCAATAGTGTTTTTTTCAACATTTTTCTCCCTCCCTTGTATAAGCTGGGCTGATGCTCTTTCCCATCGTCAATCTTTACCATGTGACGGTATAGCTTACTTTTTGATCACCAAACTGAATCGCATTTGGAACCGCTTGGGGATTGTTCTCATAGTCGAAAAAGATGTCAACCCAATATTGGGATTTTTGGGAAGCGAGATCCCCTCGCCCGGTTCTGTCCTGGTTTGACATGGAAATGGCGCTTCACTTTTACAATGACATCGGTTGAATCGAGCTGAATGAGTTGGGTGGGAATTAAAAACGCTTGATCCGTCTTTTCCGTGGAAGGTATTTCTTTTGTGATAAGGCCGTCGTGCATTGTGATGGCAAACGTTTGTTCAGAGGATAGATCTGCAAAGATGAAATTCCAATTTTTCCTTCTACCTTCAGACCCGGCTTTTTGCTTCTCGCCGTCATCCACGCTGGACATGACGAGGAGCTCCGCATGACGATCCCATGCTCTTGCCTTTTTCCGGGCAATTTGGTAAGCCTCTTTCAAGGAACACAACCCGTCCGTTGCACAAGGGTTCACTGACTTCTCCGCTTTCAGTTTTTGGCTGTACAGAAAACCGGCGGGAAGAACGGTCAGCGCCATTGCCGCCAACAGAATTCGTTTAACGCAACGCAATGCCCCCTCCTTTTATTTGTCTAGACAACAGGATATTAGAATATTATCAATTATTATTATTTCAGTCAATATAAAATTATAAAAATTATAAATGTTAAATTCTGTGATTAATTACGAATCAAATTAATAAATGGTATTTGACCATTGACATCGGTCGTGCTTTATCATATTATTTGTTTGCGCAAACAAATATGCAGGAAGTGATGGTACATGATCGAGAACCTTTTAAATAGATGCCTCTACTTTACGACTCAAAGCCTGGCTCGCGAGATCAGAAAGATGGCGGAGGAAACTTTTGCTCCGATCGGCTTGTCCCCGACATACGCTTTTATCGTCCTTGTGGTGATTGAACAACCCGGTATTACCTCAACTGATCTGGGAAAAATATTACATGTCTCTCCTTCGACCGTCACGCGCTTTGTCGATAAATTGATTTTAAAAGGCCTGGTCGAGAGAAAAACGGGAGGGAAACTGTCGAAACTGTACCCTACCGAAGCCGGGGTGCAATTTCAAAGCAAAATTCAAGAATGCTGGGATGAGCTGCATAAAAGATATTCAGAAGTTCTCGGAAAAGAAACAGGCGATCTGCTGAGCAGTCAAATTGTGGAGGCAATGCGCAAATTAACCGAGTAAGATTTTTAATCACATATTTGTTTGTACAAACAATAAAAGATAGAAGGAGGAGACATAGATGAAAACGCTGGTGATCGTTGTTCACCCGAACATCGAATCCTCGCGAATCAATAAAAGATGGAAAGAAGCGGTTTTGAATGAACCGGGCATAACCGTTCACGATCTCTATGAAAAATACCGCAATCAACCCATTGATGTGGAATTTGAACAGCAATTACTCCTCGCCCACGATCGTATCGTGTTCCAGTTTCCGTTGTATTGGTACAGCAGTCCCCCGCTCTTAAAACAGTGGTTTGATGAAGTGCTTGCCTATGGCTGGGCTTACGGCCCCGGCGGAACCAAATTGAACGGTAAAGAATGGGTATTGGCCATTTCCGCCGGTGCACCTGAACATGCTTATCAAGCCGGAGGTTCCAATGCATTTTCAATGAGTGAACTGACCAGACCGTTCCAGGCATCTGCCAATTTTGTAGGCATGACCTTCCTGCCTTCCTTTGTCCAATATGACGCAAACAGAATCACTGACGAAGAAATTGCCCAAAGCGCAATCCGCTATGTACAGCATATTACCAATGTCGAATTAAACCCAAAGGCTCGCCTTCGCAACTAATAAAAATACTGAAGGAAAGCCCGGAGATTAAGCTTACCAATCGAGCCCTCACCAGAGGGCTCTTTTCAACCAAATCATCTCAATAATCTCAATGATTTCACTCAACCGCCGATCCTTTTCTTCCTCCGTTTGCTTTGCGGCAACAATATGAATGGTCGTATTCCCGATCCGGTAAGTTCTGTCAAAGCCCGTTTCCCTCTCCCTCACATGGATCACCTCGGTAAATGGTATGCAAGAATGGCAAAGGGACAGCCATATAAATTAGAACAGAAAGGGAGGGAATCGCATGGATCGGGTTTGCATGTATCTTCGCAAGAGTCGCGCCGACTTGGAAGCCGAAGCCCGCGGAGAAGGGGAAACACTGGCGAAGCATAAAAAAACGCTGCTCCAGATCGCCGAGCAAAAAAGCCTGAACATCGTGAAGATCCGGCAGGAAATCGTATCCGGAGAAAGCTTGATCCATCGGCCCGAAATGATGGAACTTCTCAGAGAAGTGGAAAGCGGCTGCTACGATGCCGTTCTCGTCATGGACATGGACCGGTTGGGGCGCGGCAACATGCGTGAGCAAGGGATTATCTTGGAAACCTTCCAAAAGTCCGGGACAAAAATCATCACCCCCCGGAAAATATACGATCTTCAGGATGAATTTGATGAAGAATACAGTGAATTCGAAGCATTCATGGCCCGCAAGGAATTGAAAATCATTACCCGCCGGCTTCAGAATGGCCGGATCCGCTCTGTTCAGGACGGAAACTATGTGGGTACCCGGCCGCCGTATGGATATCAAATCAAAGAGGATCACTCCGGACGCTACCTTATACCAGATTCGGAGCAAGCCCCCATTGTCAGGCAAATTTTTAATTGGTATACCGAAGATAGGCTGGGAACCGTAAATATTGCCAAACGACTGAATGAGATGGGCATTCCTTCTTACAACAAGACAAAGTGGAACTCAAACGGTGTTCTCAATATCATTCGAAATTCAGTTTACATTGGGAGAATTCAATGGAGAAAAATGGAGAGAAGAAAAACACCGGATCAGAGCGGTCGCAAATACCGGAAACGACCATATACCGAATGGATCGATGTGGAAGGAAAACATGAACCGATCGTTTCTATCGAAACTTTTAACAAAGCCCAGGAAATCCGGACCAAAAGAAGAAATTCACCCTATCATTATTCATTTAAAAATCCTTTGGCCGGTCTTGTAATTTGCGATCAATGCGGCGGTACGATGCTGTTGAAGTATTCGCGTTATAAGGTGGCTCATCTCATCTGCGACAATAAGAAAAGAGGAGGCGGTTGCAATAACAAAAGCAGCCGGCTCGATTATGTTGAATCCCGCCTGTTGGAGGCATTGTATGACTGGTTAAAGGCGTACAAGATCGAATTGAACCTGAACGAGGAATCTGCAAACCACGAAACGACGGCTTATGAACTGGCGATTCAAAACCTGTCACTGCAGCAAAGAAAACTGGAAACGCAAAAAAGCAACTTGCATGACTTATTGGAACAAGGCGTATATGATGTGCAGACATACATCGAGCGGTCAAACAGCATTGCTAAGCGATTGAAAGAAATCCGCGAAAAAATCCGGGAAAACAAAATGAAATTGGAAATGGAAAAGAAAAGGGAAAATGCAAAACAAAACGTTATTCCAAAAATCACTCATCTCCTGGATACGTATCATCATGTGGATGACCCGAAAGAAAAAAACATCTTGCTGAAAAGCGTCGTCGATCATTGCCTGTATCACAAGGAGAAGCATCAAAAAAACGATGAATTTACACTGATCGTTTATCCCAAACTGTAGTACCCATCGTACATACGTCAATAAACTCACGAAAGATGCAACGCCCGAGCAATTGCGGGAGGCGGGATTGGGAGAGCATTTTGTCGATCACGGCTATTCGCTTTTTTACCACAATGCGGCCGGCACCCCTTGGACAGCCACCTATATCCAGGCCAAAGGCGATCCGATCGCCGATTTGTACGAAGATATTGCGGCCGAGGAAAAGGCGCGGGCCACTTATCAGTGGTTGATCGACATCTCGGATGATCCGGATATCAACGACGCTCTCAAGTTTTTACGGGAACGCGAAGTGGTTCACTCGCAACGTTTTCGCGAAGCAGTAGAGCTGATTAAGGAGTATCAGGGGCAGAAAAAGTTTTTTTAGGTTCCTGTGCACACAGGTTCAAAAGAAATCCCCATCCGTTATGTGGATGGGGATTTGTTGTGTTCTGATTTCATCGTGCAAAATCATCCGGTCCGCCAATTCATTTTTGGCCAACTGACATTAAAGGCGATTGCTTTCATTCATCACAGGTCAGTATTAGCAGTCATGATATCATAATATTCAGTAAATAAACAAGTTACGGCATTCCCTTGATTTGCCCTTCCATTCATCCTATAATAAAAAGGTAACAACGAAATGCAAAAACAATAAAAACCCAATATACATTATAATATATAAAATCTGCTGTGTCAAGGCTAAAAAGGTTAGAGAAAGGAAAGAAAAAATGGACAAACACGAGCAAGAATTGAGAGCCGAACAAAAACGTGTCCGCCATGTTGCAGAGAAAGCCGGACAGCGCCTCCGGCTTCTGAAAAAACAAATGGATCAGGTTAAGTCCAATGTGGTGGAAATCCGTAAAGGTTTTTGGGATGATGTGCGGGTTAACTTCGACGACCCGGAGGAAGCATTGGAAACAGCAACAGCCATCAAGCAGCAAGCTGAAGTGCTGGGACAAAGAGAGCGGTCGCACCAGCATATGCAAAAGGAACTGGATAAGCTGAAGCGGCTATGTTACTCCCCCTATTTCGGGCGCATCGATTTCCGCGAAGATGGAGAAAACGAAACCGATCGTGTATACATCGGCATCGGGTCGTTCCAAGACGAGAACAACCGTTTTCTCGTCTATGACTGGCGTGCCCCGATTTCCAGCCTTTATTACGATTTTTCCCCCGGGCCTGCCCAATATGAAACACCCGGAGGCATCCTGAAAGGCACGATGGAACTCAAGCGACAGTTCCTCATCCGGGACGGGGAGATCAAAGCGATGTTCGACACCGGTGTCATCATCGGAGATGAGCTTTTACAGGAAGTGCTGGGCAAGCAAGCCGATCATCAGATGAAAAGCATCGTCGCCACAATCCAGAAAGAACAAAACCGCATCATCCGAAATGAACGGAGCCGGCTCCTGATTGTTCAAGGTGCGGCGGGAAGCGGAAAAACTTCGACTGCCTTGCAACGGGTTGCTTATCTCCTGTATCGGTATCGTGATCACTTGCGTCCGGAACAGATCGTCCTGTTCTCCCCCAATCCCCTGTTCAACAGTTATGTTTCTACGGTTCTCCCCGAACTGGGTGAAGAAAACATGGCACAAACCACATTTCCGGAACTGCTGGAGAAGCGTCTGGGGCATTCGTTCCGTCTGGAAACCCCGTTCGAACTGATGGAATACATCCTGACCAAGGAAGGCGAGCCCGGCTATGCCGCCCGGATGGCAGGGATTCGCTTCAAGTCATCGCTCCAGTTTATGGAATTGATTGACCGCTATGTTTCCCATCTCGGCCAAACCGATCTGCTGTTCCGGGATGTGAAATTACGCGGCGAAATCATTATTCCCAAAACGAAGATCAACGAGCATTTCACCTCACTGGATCCGAAGCTGCCCATTCCCAACCGGTTGCAGTTGGTAGCGGAACAGCTGCTCGCCGCATTGGCGGAAAAGGCGAAAGAGGAACGGCACAAACCCTGGGTGAAAGAAGAAATCAACTACATGAGCCAGGAGGAATACCAAAAAGCCTATAACCGTTTGCAACAGGCCAAACGTTACAGCGAAGATACGTTTGATGACTTTCAGCGCGAAGAGGAACTGTTGTCCACCCGGGTGGTCGACCAACATTTCAAACCCTTGCGCAAATCGATCAAACAACTGCAGTTCGTTCGCTTCCTTGATATTTACAGACAGTTATTCACAGACCCGGAATATGTCCGCTGCTTTTGGCCCGACTTTCAGCCCCCGCGGCACTGGACGGAGATTTGCCGGCAAACGTCCAGTCGATTGCAGAAGCGAACCCTGGCTTACGAAGATCAAACCCCTTTTCTCTATCTCAGGGAACAATTGTCAGGGTTTCATGTCAACCGCTCCGTCAAACATCTCTTTATCGATGAAGCGCAAGACTATTCCCCGTTTCAATTCGCCTATTTGAAAAAACTGTTTCCCCTGAGCAAAATGACCATACTCAGGGATTTGAAACAGGCCATCTTTTCTCACACTGACAGTGAACTGGAAACTTTCCAAAGTTTAACTTCCCTGTCGGACGGGGAGGAAATCGAGACCATTGTGCTGAACCGGACCTACAGATCAACAAGGCCGATCGTGGAATTCACCCGGGCGATGATTCCCGGAGGCGAGGCCATCGTTCCTTTCAATCGGGCCGGAAAAAAACCGACAGTCACCCAACTGGCTGACAAGGCTGCGCTTCGGGAAGCGGTCCGAACACAAATCCGGGAACTGCTGTTGGCACAGCATCAGACTATCGCTGTCATCGGAAAAACAGCCGCCGAATGCCAAGAGATTTATCAGTCGCTCAAACCGCACTTTGACATCCAACTCATCCGTGAGGAAACTGCCGCCTTCAAGCCCGGAATCATCGTCATCCCCTCCTATTTGGCCAAAGGGATCGAATTCGATGCGGTCATCATCTGGAACGCTTCCGAACAACAATATCATGCCGAAAGCGTGCGAAAACTTTTTTACACCGCGTGCACTCGGGCCATGCATGAACTGCATCTTTTCACACCCGGCAAGCCCAGCCCCTTTATCCTCGATGCGTCGCCGGAAACTTATGATCTGCGCATTAAGGCATAAAAAAGCAGGCTCCCTTGCTTCAAAGAGGAGCCTGCTTTTCCACAACACTCTTTTCTTATTATGTAAATACATGTTAAAATAAAATATCCAATTGCATATTTCAACCTGCGATGGAATGGTTCGTCGCTTTTTTTATCCTCTTAAACCAACTATCTTGATCGGAAAGGGTGAGAAAATATGTCAATGCCGCAAACTTCCCTAAAATCAGCACCATCCATCCACTCGCGCCTGCCCGGACTGAAAGCTCCGCTCGTTTGGATTGCGATCCTTGCCTTTATTGTCTTGGGAGCTTTCGTGTACAGGTACGGCTGGCAAAAGGAATTATTATTCATCATCGGCGTTTTGCTCGGTGTTGCGCTCTACCACGCGCGGTTCGGTTTTACTTCCGCTTTCCGCGAACTATTATCCGTCGGACAAGGGCAGGGATTGCGCGCACATATGCTTATGCTGGCGATCGCCAGCGTATTGTTCGCTGTCATTTTCTCGACCGGCACGACCCTGACCGGAGCAGCTCCGCAAGGAAATGTGGAACCGATCGGAATCAGCCTCGTTTTCGGTTCATTTTTATTCGGAATCGGAATGCAATTGGGCGGGGCATGTGCCTCCGGCTGCCTTTATCGTGTCAGCGGCGGGACTCCGTCTTTCATTTTAACCTTGATCGGTTTCATTGCCGGTTCGGTTTGGGCGGCTTATCACTGGCAGTTCTGGTCCAAAGACCTGCCCTCTCTTCCGCCCGTCTCGCTGGCAACATCCACAGGTCTGGGTTACGGAGGAGCCGCTCTTCTGCAACTGATTCTGTTTGCTGGCATCGTCCTCTTCACCTATTGGATTGCCAAAAGGAAAAATCCGCCGCCCCGTAAACCGGTGCCAACCGCTCAGGGCTGGAAACGAATTATCCGCGGATCATGGCCGCTCTGGGTTTCAGCCATCGTGCTGGCTGTTTTGAACGCACTTACCTTGTTCATCAGCGGCCAACCCTGGGGCATTACCTCCGCGTTCGCTCTATGGGGTTCCAAAATCCTGCAATCCTTCGGTGTGGACGTCTCTTCCTGGGTTTACTGGTCCGGTGCCAAAGCAAAGGCGCTGCAAAGCCCGATTCTGGCGGATAAAACATCCCTGATGGACTTCGGCATTATCATCGGCGCCTTTTTTGCTGCAGCGGCAAGCGGTACGTTCAAAGTGCAAAAAATCCCGTTCAAAATCCATCTCGCTTCGCTGATCGGCGGGATCATGATGGGCTATGGAGCACGACTCGCCTACGGGTGCAATATCGGCTCCTATTTCAGCGGCATCGCCTCTTTCAGTCTGCACGGATGGATTTGGGCCATTTTTGCTCTTCTAGGAACCTATGCCGGCCTGAAACTGCGTCCTCTGTTCGGATTAAAAAACCCGAAACAGAGCGATTCATTTTGCTGAAACGAAATACAATGATACAAACCCCAGGCTTGCATACCGCAACGGCCTGGGGTTTTTTCTTCATGTTGAAGACAGAAAACCTTTCTTTTTATCGTTTATCTATTTCAATTTAATCCAAGTTTCATTTTTAGCTCACGGCGCTTTTTGTTCAATTGTTTCAATTCTTCATAAAGGTCGTATTGCGCCAAAAATTCGTGACGTTCTTTCGCCAATAAATATTCTTGCTTAACGGAACAGAGCCGTTCTTCCAGTGCTTTTAACTGCTCTAACATAACGAAGCACCTCAATTCTTTTAAATTGATATCAAAATGCTCGTTCGGAGAATAGTTACCCTGATAGATTTCAATCTAAACCCAAAAAAATTGTCCCAACGCGCAAAAATATTTGCTGAAAAATTGTAAAACGGCGAATCTGAGTCAAAAAACTGACAAAAACTGGAGCATACTTCCTTTTATCAACATTGACCCGCGTCGAATTTTTGATAAAATGAAGGAAGTCTACCTTGAGCATCTCCTGGCGGCCGATCAGACAATCAACTATTGGCAGAATCACAGGGCGAAAGGAGTTTTTTCTGTGTCTGTTAATCCTCAATACATGCCATCTTTTTTGGAAGAATTTCGGTCGATGAAACTGGAAATGATGATCCGTGATCTCCATAAGTTAACCCACGAGGAGCTCATGCGAATTCAAAAGGAAATTGACCAATTACTCCATTCCGATAAAGAGTAGGATGAGCCGCGATGAGTCAACCGACAGAAAAGCTCTTAATCCAAACCTACAAACATATCAACGAATCCCGGAATCTGATTGAACAATTGATCAATCAACTCGGACAGCAGCAACAATTTATCCATCATTTACCTGACGACATTCAGCATCTTATTCATGTCGCCATGGAACTATCACCGGATCAGCGAAAGACGTTGCGACGTTTCCTGGAATCTTTGAAATTTGATTAACCCCAGCCCTTTCAAATTGTATTGAAAGGAACTGGGGTTTTCATTTATTCCTGCGGCTTCTCAAGCTGAAACATTTTTCTGGCCAATACGGAAGCGCGAAAATAGCGGTACATTTTGGCGGCATCGACCGAAGCGAACAAACCGGTTCCGGGAATGATTTCCTCATTTCTCTTTATTCGTATGTAATCATGTTTTTGCAAACGCTTAAGTATCTTCAAGCACTGCTCGCGATCTCCCACATAATCCCGAAACAAACAGGTGAGTTGCTCTATATTTACCCAGTAAGTCCGTTTTTCCCGTTTCAAATCAGGGTCCAGTTGCGGATAGACCAGCAATCCCCATAAAATTACAATCGCCGCACGATCCCTTAATCCCCATGCGCGGTGAGGAGGTTCTTCCCGGGCTTGAGCCGCTTTTGGAACGGCAATTCGCGTCATTAAAAGGGAACTCATTTCTTTAACCGAAATTCGGTTCAATGATAACTCCCCTTTCTGCTATTTCCTATCAAAAATATCCAATTTTTGATCTTAATAAGGGTTATAGTCAAAAATACGCTTTTTCATACACACTCCCCAGAAAATGATTTAATATATAATTTCATGATCATATCATTAAATTTTCTTATTCTAACGCTTTAATGTGACCTTTTTCGTTGTAAATATCATCAAATAAAAAAGTTTTTAAGAGGGATAGTGGAAAAGATTATGTCTTTTCTGTTATATTTATAAGTAAAGATTTTCAGGATAATTATGTTTAAGAAAGGAGTTTCTATCGAATGATTTTTGAAACAAAAAAAGGAAAATATACAAAAGAAGAAAATGAAACGATCATTCGTGCGCTGAATGAAGGGCTGAAGGAAGGAAAACGAGAACGTGAAATCCTTAAAGAATTATCGATTCAATTAAAACGAGGATATTCGGGAATCATGTCGCATGCGCGTAAGCTGAGATCAGAATACCCGGAGCGTTTCCATTCTTATGAAGATTCAGGGGAAAGTGGCAACCGGTTGAACAGTTGGAATGAGGAAGAGGAAGAAATCGTGATCAACACGGTAAATACATTTTTGGAAGAAGGCAAATCCCTCTCAGCGGCGATCATGGAATTGGAAAAAAAACTTTCCCGAACCCAGGGGGCCATCTATCAACGCATCTACACACTGCGCCGCAAACATCCGGAGCGGTTTAAGCACTTACCTGCCGAGCGCCCTCGCCGCCGCCGCAAATTCAATGAATGGGGCTCACAGCATCCCATGATCCGTTCTCTTGATGAAGCGTATCCAATCCATCCGAAAGAACTGGCATCGACCGCGGAAAACCAGCTGGCAGCGGCAATCGATCATTTACATAACTACGGTTCGACGCCCGACTCCTCCCTTTCATCCGGCAAAAGGGAACAGCCCAGCACATCTACATTGGAGGAAGAGATGCTGTTAAAAGCATTTGAGGAACGCTATGGCCGCCCGAGCGGGGAAGCGAGAAGCAAACTGATCGAGCTGATGAGAAAGTTTGGCTGCACCCGCGTTTCCATCGCCATTTTCACCTTGGCGGAAGATAAGGCATTTCCGGCGCATATCATTGAATTTTTGGAGCGCAGGCTGCATCATCACAAGTTTATCTGACAAAAAACACGAACCCGATCGGTCCGTGCATCAGAGAGGCTCTTTTAAGCGTACCGGAATACTGGCATTAATGATGGTAGTACGCTCTTTTGACTGTGGAATCACTTCGACATGTCCGACAACATCATAACCGAAGTCATCGCACAATTCAATCAGCCGGGCTCGAAACTGCTTCAGTTTTTTTTCGTCGATATCGGAACGTTGATAGCTGAGTACCAATGACAAACGGTCATCGGCGGTTACGGCGGTAGGTTCTTCTTTCTCACGATTAAACATATTTAAAAAGGCCACCTGATTCACCCCTGTCCAAGTTTAGGCGATGTGGAACAAACGCTTGATTCTTGTGATCAACGTAGTAGAATCCAATTCCAAAAACGGTACGTCTTCACCGGTCAGTCTGCGCGAAATATTGCTGAATGCTTTTCCAGCCAACGATTTGCTGTCAAGAATGACTGGTTCTCCCGTATTGGAGGAGCGAATAATTCGCTTATCTTCCGGAACCACTCCCAGAAGATTAATTGCCAGGTGGCTTTGCACTCTCTCAACGCTCAACATATCTCCGTCACGCACCATGCCCGGCTGGACACGATTCACGATCAAGTCGATCATTTTGACATTGGCTGATTCGAGGAGACCAATCACCCGATCCGAATCGCGGACAGACGGAATTTCCGGATTGACGACCAGGATGGCGCGATCAGCCGCGGCAATCGCGTTGCGAAACCCTCCTTCGATCCCGGCGGGGGAATCGATCAATATGTAATCAAATTCATTGCGGAGCTCATCGACGACAGCCTTCACCTGCGAAGGTGTCACCTCTTCTTTGTATCGCGTCTGTGCCGCCGGGAGCAGGGCAAGATCCGGATATTCCTTGTGCCGAACCAGAGATTGCCTTAATTTGCTGACTCCTTCGATCACATCGACCAAATCGTAAACGATGCGGTTTTCCAGGCCCAGCATCAGATCCAGCTTGCGAAGCCCGATATCGGTATCGACCAGGCAGACTTTGTAGCCAAGCTGAGCCAAGCCCAATCCGAGGGAAGCAACCGTGGTCGACTTGCCAACCCCACCTTTTCCACTTGTCACTGTAATTGCCACTGACATGCGGTTCATGCTCGATACCCCTTTCCTAACCCTCTTTTTGTTCTTATGTGTAAACGAGATGAAATCGGTGTTTCTCCTTTTTTTCGTGATATAATCCCCAGTCATTTTTCCGTGAAATCGTGTTGCAACGGGTTATGGAACCTCACTGACCTCCCGGTTTTCCAAATGGTCGGCCGGCAGAGTCCTCACGCCTTCCCGAATCTGCTATGTCTTTTTCGCCGAGTTGTGCCAAAAAACATAAATATTCAGGGTTGACCTTCCCAAAACCCGCGGTTTTCAACAAGTTTCACCATTATTGTAGCAAAACCGCAAGAATAAAAAAAGTAAGAAATCAGCTTTTTACCAACTTTATCCTAAAAAGCTGATTTCTTACCGTTTGGCAGAGTCATTTTGGATCGATTTTTGCGCAAAAAGCTCCAGTTCCTTCGAAAGCAAACGCCAAACTAAGAGGGCTGCCGTCATATCATCCAGGTAGCCAGCAACGGGAATCCAGTCTGCAACCACATCCGTCGGCAAAATAAAATACAAAAGGGCCGCACCCACCAGTCCCTTTTTCGTTTTGCTCACATGCGGATCCCGAAAATATTGATACATCACCTTCAGCTTCTCGATCAACGCTTCAATGCCACCGGCGCGCTCCACTTTTTGATTAAACTGATCCAGGACCGTCCGTTCCCCTTCATCGGTTAACGAACGCTGTTTTAATTTCTTGAGGGTTTGGACGATCTTCCGGTTCTTTCCCTGCAATCAATCCGCCTCCTTTGCTCAATAAAACCTCTCGTTGCAATGGTTGCAAAAAGTGGCCTCATCGGATACCTGATGGGCGCAAAACGGGCAAAGAAAGACAACCGCAGGGATTTTCCGTTCATCGGCGCTCGGCTGAATCGGAGAAACAGGCCCGAGCAAGATCGTTTCCTCATGAGGCCGTACAGCTTCAGGCCGTACAGCTTCCACTTCCGTTTCGGCGATCACCAGGTTCACTTTCTCTGCCTGTCTGCGCGGAACGATATCAGCCTTTTTCACTTCTTCCAGTTCTTTTTGCAGTTCAAAAAGCTGCTCTTGCTGACTGCGGATTCCCTGAAGCGAAAGATGAATCGACTCGTTCAGTCTCAGTTCCCCCGTCTTTTCCCAGTGTGTATACACTTCCCAGCCCAGCTTTTGAACCTGTCGTTCAATGTCTTCTTTTTTCCCTTTGATACGCAGAGCTAACCGGCTGATTTCAATCATTTTTTGCGATTTTTGGCCGGCGGTTTCCACACCTTTTTCCAGCTTTTGTTTCAAATCCTGTAAAAAACTCAAACGAATCGCTCCTTATCCAGACATCCCTGATGTCTATTTTAAGGACTCTTCGGCTGGCCCACAAGCAAAAATCAGGTGAACACTTCTTCAAGCTGACGACTTCATTAAATTTTTCTTCGACAGCGACGTTTTTTCTTTAAATCCGTGCTTGAGCCATAGCGCATTTAACAGCAGGAGAATTCCCGTCAGCAGGAAAGTGGCTGGAATACCGATCGGCCCCGACAAAATCCCGTAGGTGACCGGACCGAGCATATTTCCAAGGGCTACCGCACTCTGGTAGAATCCGTACGCGGTGCTTACCTTCTCTTCCGGAGCATTTTTGCGGATCAAGGTATTGAGAGAAGGGAGCAATCCTCCGACGAACAGCCCCAACAGGAAGCGCAGGAGCAGCAATTCCCACACATTCTGTACGAACATATGCGGAATAAAGATAATCCCCGCACCGATCAGAGCGACAAACAAAACCCGTTCTGAACCGAACCTGTCGCCGAATTTGCCCAGGAATGGGGAGGACAGCATATTGGCAAATCCGGTCATCGCCGTCACCAAACCGGCAAAGAAGGAAATATAGCCTCCCGGAACCTTCAGCTTTTCAACGAACAAAGACATGAGCGGCGACGGACCGATCATGGCAAATTGCAACAGCATCCCAACAGAAAACAAAATCAGCAGCGGTTGCTGCCGCAAAATGAAGGCTCCGTCTTTAAAGAAGCTTTCATTTTTCTGTTTCGGACTTGCCTGGAACTCTTCTTTCACCTGGAAGAGAACCACAAAGCTGGCAATGGCCAGGACTGCCGAAGTCAGGAAGAAAATATCGCGGTAACCGATCAATTCTGCCAACAGGCCGCCGATAAACGGCCCCAGGATTGAACCGGCCACTTGCCCGGCCTGCATCATCCCCAATACGTAGCCCACTTTTTCTTTCGGTGTATTGGTGGCCATCAGAGATATCGAGGCCGGAATAAAGCCCGAAATCATCCCGTTGAGCATGCGCAGGAAAAAGAGCTGGATGGGTGAGGTGGCCAATCCCAGCAAAAAGATGGTCACCGCCATCCCAAACCCCGAGCGGAGAATCATCGGCTTGCGCCCGTAACGGTCAGCCAGACTCCCCCAGATCGGCGCGACAATAAATTGGGATAAAAAGTTGACTCCAAAAATGAAGCCCGCCCAAAGCTGAACGGTCTTCGGATCCTTTAGCCCCATTTGCTGCAGATAAAGCGGCAAAAAGGGCATAATCATGGAAATGGCACTCATCACGAGAAACTGCGACACCATCAAAATATATAGGTTTCTTTTCCACCAGGCCATGGAACCTTCATCTCCTCAAGTCACTATTATATATTTCGGTGAACGAAATATCAAAAGAAAAAAAAACTGCCTTTGGAGTTGGCAGTTATCAACAAATTTATCAGGCCTTTACGAATGAACCGGCCTGCTGAACTCAAGCGAAATGTTCATGCGCTGTGACGGTTCCACGCGTTTAACAAACGGCAGTTTCTCGATCCGGCGGATCACTTGGTCTGACGTCTTTCCGTCCACATAAAGATAAACATATTTTAATCGTTTGGAGATATAATGAATATTTCCCAGGCGTCCCAACGAACGAGCTGCTTTTAAATCTTTTACCCAAACAGCTAAACCTAATCTTTCCACAATATCCATTGATTTTGTAGCTCCTTTTCTAAAAACATGTCCGAAAGGGCGCTTACACGTTGGTTTGGGGTAACAGGCGAAAAATTCACCCAATATTATCGTACCATTCCGGAAAACGGAATTCAATCAACAGACCACCAAAATTAGAATGGACAGGTGAACAGGAGCGGCCATTTACCGGCCGCATGCGCGCCGCAGTTTCTTTACACCCGGTTCGGGATCATTGCCCGGAACCTTGATCGACGGGGAGACTGAGCGGGCGATCGTCAGGGAAACCGCGTGGAGCAATTGATCCAATCGTTCTTCCGCTTCGAAACAGTCGCGAACAACGGGGTACTGGCGCAGTTTCTTCTGGTAAGAAAGCGCCGCCTCCTTAGCTTCATGATAATTGGGATGAAAAATGCCAAAGCGCTGTGCTTCTTCGTATCGGTCTTTCAGTTTCTGAAACTCCCTGATCATTTTTTGCGCTTCCGGATCCTCTTCCATCCTCTTTTTGCATTCCAGGTAATGCTGCACTTCTTGGGAATTATTTATCTGATCTGCCAAACGATAGGCTGCCAGCAATATTTCCGTCATGTCCAGTGTATTCATCATCGATTCCCTCCACCTTTATTGTATAGCAGTTTCCGGATGAATCCCACTGTTTGGCAGAAGGAAAAAATAGAACGGCTTCCCTGCCCGGCCATGAACGGCAACCTGCCAACTGCCGGACAGCTCACATTTCACAAGCACGCAAAGGGACAAATCCATCCATTCACTGCTCCACCATGACTTGTACGCGGGAAATCCTCCCAAGCGGATAGAACTTTTTTTCCTTTCCCACTTTTGCGTGCATCAGCCAATCTCCCCCGCAGTACTCAACCTTTTGCGGACTGACTGTGATCAGGTCGCCCTGATATTCCATCTTCAGCGCAAAACCATAATGAATGCTTTGTTTTACCATCTCTTTTACCATTTCGCGCCCGTATGCCCGCAGGCCGCTCGTCCAAATTTTGGGCAGTTTGTCGGCATTTGAGCGCATATCCAGCCCGGAAGGCCAATGCGTTTCCACACGCCACTCCTTTAAGGGAGACAATAACCGGCCCCAATCCACATGCTTGATGTTTCGTTCATCGTTGCCGTGGAGAGAATGGTGCATTTGTTGCACTTCCTGCCCGCTCTCCTGCAAAGCAGCCTGCGCCGCAGCAAAATCGGCAGCGGAAATGATCAACCGCTCCCCGGTAAACTCCGGTATGTTGATTCCTTTTTTCTCCAATATCCGGCGGCATCGGTCCAGTCTCTCCGGCGATCCATGCAGCAGGAAAGCAGACTCAGCCAGAATCGACGGAGCTTGGCGAAACCAGTGAATCACCTGTTCCTTTACAGGTTCGGGCACCTCCGTCCCGCTCCAGGCGGCCAGCAAGCTGAGCAAATCCTCTCCGGTCAGGCCATACCGCCTTGCCCGTTGAACGGAACGCTCATTCAACTCATAGATGAGCATCCGGTCTCCGCCCATGAAGTCAGCGGCCTGAGCCAAGACATAACGTTGCGGAAGAGGAAAGTAATAAGGAAGGTATATTTCCATGTGGGGTTCAATGTAAAAAGGCACTTCATCCGGCACCTGACCCTTCGGCGGGAGTTCCAGCCAGCGAAAATAAGTTTCGCTTGAGCCTGATTGTCCTTTTTCCATCCAGCCCATGGCCACGAGCGGATCGATCAATTGCTTTTCCAGATGCTCCAGGAGCGCAGGAGAAAAAAAGGGGAGATCCCATTCGGACAAAAAGCAAATGATCTCTTTCAAAGCGTACCAGTTCTCCGCCTCCAGGCATTCGAGCAGTTGCAAATAACCATGCAAGCCGTTCCTTTCGGCGGTGAGCAGATTAAAAACAGCCTGATAGAGGATTCTCATCATTTGGTCAAAAGAGAGCTGAAGCCACTGTTGCCAGTTCATCTGCCGCACTCTGACGGATTGGCTTGTTCGCTCTGTCAAACCGAGCAGCTGACTCAGTTCGAGCAAAAAGGAGATCCATGGCGGCAACTCATCCTGTTTCCCCCATTTTGTCTCCTTCAGGGAAGATGCATCCAAATCCAGCTCCACATCCAGCTTTTGCGCCTCTTTTTTGGGAATCTGCCCCGTTTTTGTCAACAACAGCGGTTCCTGTTCCAGCATAAACAAAAAGTGGAAAAACGCCTGCCAAATCCCTGCCGACGGTTCGGAACAATGCATAACGGAAGCGGCGTTTACCGGCTTTGGCAGGGAGCCGGCAGCAAGCGCCGCAATCCATGCCCGCCTCAGCTCAGCCGGAAGATAGTACAACCGTTCGTGAAACTGATTTCGCACGGGAAATATCCAGCCTCCCCGAAAAAATTCCGATATTTTCCTTCGGCAGGCTTTGAGCCCGAACTTCTGCTGCTCCCTGGGAATCTCCCTTTCTCTGATCACCCCGTTTTGGCTGGCGAACAAAAAATAAAGCAAAACGGCCCGCTTCTCCGACGGCATCTGCTGGAAACAGCGGCGCAAATAAGCCGGATCAGTCATGCGCCCGGCGAGAGCCCCGGGGTCAGGATCGGCCACCGAATGGAGATTGCCGATCCGCCTGATTTCTTCTTCGTTCAGCGATTCCAAACAAATCCACAAATCATCTGACATGCCGGCACTCCCTTTCCATATCGATCACCTCATACCGGTATCCCTGCTCGGCAAGATAGCTCTGCCGGCGCCAGGCATATTCCTGGTCGACCGTATCCTTCGTCACCAAATGATAAAAATAAGCTTTACTCCCTGTTTCCTTGACGCGCAATATGCGTCCAAGCCGTTGTGCTTCCTCCTGCCGGGAGCCGAATGTGCCGGAAATTTGAATCGCGACACTGGCATCGGGAAGATCAACCGCCATATTGGCCACCTTGGAAACGATCAGCACCCGGATACGTCGCTGGCGAAACTGGCGATACCACGCCTCCCTTTTATCTGCGGGCATACTCCCCGTAATCAAAGGAAATCCGTACCGTCTGGAGATTCTATCCAGTTGACGCAAATACTGTCCGATGATCAGGATCTGCTCATCCCGGTGCCGGTTGATAATCTCCTCGATCAACGGAATTTTTCGCGGATTTTCCGCCGCCAATCGCACCTTCTGCCGCTGGTCCGCCTTTTGATAAGCGGTTTCCCAGTCAGGGTCAAAGGGAATGCGAATCTCCCGCAGCACCGCCTCAGAGATCCATCCGTTTCTCTCCAATTCTTTCCATGATCCTTCGTAAAGCTTCGGCCCGACCAGGGAAAACACATCCTCTTCTTTCCCATCTTCCCGCACGAGTGTCGCCGTCAGTCCCAACCGGCGTTTCGCCTGAAATTCGGCGGTCAGGCGAAAAACCGGAGCCGGCAGCAGGTGAACCTCATCATAAATCACAAAGCCAAAATCACGCGAACGCAACAGTTCCATATGCGGAAATGATGCATCCTTTCCATCCCGATGAGTCAACATCTGGTAAGTTGTCACCGTCACCGGGCGAATCTGTTTGACCGTCGCCGTATACTCCCCCACCTCATCCGCCCGTAAATCCGTCTTATCCAATATCTCACGCACCCATTGTTTCGCCGACGTGCCATTCGGCGTCAATATTAGAGTCGCCTTCCCGACCCGCTGCATGATCGCCAGCGCGACAACCGTTTTTCCCGCACCGCATGGCAATACGATTACTCCCCCGCCATACCAGTCCGCTCCTTCGGCAAAATACGCTTCGAGCGCATCCTGCTGATAGGGACGCAAACCGCGAAAACGATCATGTTCAGAAAGCGAAAAGGAAAGCGATTCCCCTCCGGCAAAGCCGGTTTCGTCCAGTGGCGGATATCCGGCGGCAACACATGCCTGCTTTACGGCTCCAAGTGAATGCATGGGAAATATGAATGCCCGCTCACTTTCCGGTACGGGTACAGTTTCCCGCTTTAAATGCGTCAGGATTTGTGGGAAAATGGAAGGAGATGCACCAACCAGTGCAAAGGTGTGCTCTTTTCTTCGTTGCAGTCGAATCTGCCCAAACCGGTTGATCGTTTCTTCCACCCGCCGCTCAAATGCACCGGTCAACGGAAATTTGCTGTGCGAGCGCAGCCATTCCAGCAGACTTTTGGCCGACATCCCGGAGGCTGCCGCTTGCCACAGGGTAAACGGCGTTAAACGAAAAGTGACAAGCTGCTCCGTTTCTCGTACCTTTTGCGCAAAGCGGTTGAGTTTCAAACTCAGTTCACTTCCGCTGTCCGCTATTTTTTCCAATAAAACGGTACCGTCGTGCTGAATGATCAGCCCCTTTTTCAGCAAACTTTTTTCTGACATTCTTTTCCCTCCATCTCTATTTTTTCCTAACGGCTGAAAAGCTATTGATATTGCAAAATACTCTGTCGAATCATGCAACTTTTTCTCTTCTTCATCGTCTATTTCATACAACAAACCAAGCTTGGAGGAGAAAGGATGCGCAAGCTGATCGCTCTGATGCCGATTCTTTTGCTCATGACCAGTTGTCAAATCGCAGATGCCCCCGGACTAACAGGAGGACTGAAAATGGAAGAACCCAAAGAAAATATAACTTTTCATACCATCGAACCTTCCGGGCTGCCGGAAGAGATTCAGAAGCAAGTGAATCAAAAACTGGCGACACCGAAGAAACAGGCTGTTCTGTTTCACGAAGATAGCCGACATTTCGCTTTGATTACCCTGGGCGAACGGAAAACGGCCGGGTACACCATCACCGTTGACCAAGTTGTCCGCCGGGGAAATACCGTAACGGTATATGCCACGGAAAAAACTCCGGCGAAAGGAAGCTTTGCCGCACAGGTGATCACCCACCCTTCGATTATCATCACTTTTTCCGCCAAACAGCCGGTGCAGCATTTAGAAGTGAAATGGGCACAAAGCTGACAAAAAAAGGAGGCGAATTCCCTGTGAAAAGGGTTCCGCTTCCTTTTTTCAAGCAGTTTTATATCCCTTGCATCCCTAAAAAAGCGATAAGTACAAATGATCGATGATGTCATTTTTTCGGCTGTTCAGGCTGATGCGGTTGTTCATATGGATCCTTGACCGGTTCATATGGTGTCATGATTTCCGGAAAATACGGCTGGGAAATTTCAGGTTCGTGTGTTGGATACGTTACATCCGGTATCTTAAAACAAATCATTTCAGCTTCCCTCCTCGTTATCCGTATTGTTCCCACTCCTTCCGGTTTTACGTTTTCACTTTTTCCCATTAAAAAATCCCTCCGACCGGCAGCCGGGGGGAACAGTTGGGAGGGGAGGAAGCGTGCATGCTTCCCGTATGATCGATCCATGCATCGCAAACGGTATATATCTCTTTCCGAAAAACGGAATTCGGGTCAACCTGTCACTTTCCGGCTGGAGCCCGTTTGTTGCGACGATCCATCATGACCGCTTTTGATTTTCATAAGCTCTCAGCCATGGGGACTCCGGCGATTCCGGCGACTCCCATACCGGTTTTTCCGTGCCGGAATACGCTGGTTGTGGAGGAGGAGGCATCATCCCCGGGCCTTGCGGAGGGATCGCCGCTCCCGGAAAACCTTGTGCGTGAACCGGAGGTGTGGGAATCATCCAGGGATGCCATGCACCATAAGGCGGCAGATAAGCAGAGGTCATGCTTTGCCCTCCGCAACATCCGGAACCGGCAGGCGTATAATGGTAATGATAATACGGGATAAACCCGTATGTGTAAGCAGGATAATTTCGGAAGCCAACCGGACCCGGTTGGTAATATCCGTAATCCATGTCTGTCCCTCCTTTGATCTGACGATACACCACCAATATATGCCCGCCCGGCCTGCCTTATGAGAGAAACCCTCTTCCTACAGCCCCTGCACCAGTCCTACTCCGGTAAGCGGATCCCGCCCCGCCGGCGGCAGATCGATCGCCCGGTGATACAGCATGGCTTTCAACTCGGCCGAAGTCGCCCTGGGAAAAGCAGCCCGATAGATGGCCAGAACTCCCGTCACATGGGCTGCGGCCATCGAGGTTCCGCTCAACACCGCATAACGGCTGTAGAAATAAGTGCTCAAGATCCCCGTTCCCGGCGCTGCGATATCCACTTTTCCGGTGGCTGAATACGAGTCCCGACGGTTTAACTTATTCAGCGCCGCCACGGAAATCACCGGGGATATCCTTGCCGGGATCGAAACGGTATCGCCTTTTCCGGACGCATTTCCATTGTTCCCTGCGGCAGCGACAATCAAAATCCCCCTGCTTACGGCTGCCGCAATCGCTTGCGCCAAGGCCGGGTGAATCGTTTGCCCGCCGCTGATGCTGATATTCAGGATATGCATCCGATTGGCAATCGCCCATTCAATTCCCTTAATCAAATTGGAAATCGTTCCGTGTCCTGCAGAATTCAATACCTTGATCGCGTAAAGAGATACCTTCGGGGCGATCCCGACCACGCCAAAGTGGTTGTTTAATGCCCCGATGATTCCGGCAATATGGGTCCCGTGGCCGTTATCATCTTGCGGAGGCAGAAAAGGTGAAAGAACATTTACGCCGCCTTTAATGTTTGAAGCCAGATCCGGATGATGAAAGTCGAGCCCGGTATCAATGACCCCCACCCGCACTCCCGTACCGTTGTTCAATCTGCGTTTCCCGAGGACCCTTGCGACATTCCAGGTCAGCACCTGGCTGTTGACGGCCCTTTTGTCATTGATCCTGCGGGAGGCTGAAAACACTTTTTCGATCTTGAAAAAAGGCAGCCGCAGCAAGCGGTCTTCCTGTATACTGATTAAATCCGGGTCCTTTTTCAATTTGAAGGCATTTTTCGAGGATTTAAACGATGCCGTAACGGTGGAAGAATATTTTCCGACATGGTGAATCTGTCCCCCGGCTTGTTTCACGATTTCAGGTTTGGCAACTGAACGAAAAACAAACGTATAACGTCCTTCCGGTGAAACAGCTGACATAAAATCACCCCTTTATTCTAGTTATGAATAAAAGGGTGATTTTGCTTGGACTAGATTGGTAAGTATTTAGTTGATTTTAAGTTTCGCCATCCGGCTTCTTTGACTTGCTTGAGGGAATTCTGCCCGCCCTCTTCACCGCATCTTTTAATAGAAATTCAATCTGTGCATTTACACTTCGAAATTCATCGGCCGCCCATTTTTCTATCATATTGTAAAGCCCTTGATCGATTCTCAGCAAAAACCGCTTTTTGTTGGTACTCATGTAAACAAGGTTCCGGTATTAATTACCGGAGTCGTCTCTCCTTCAGATACCAAGGCGACCATCAGATTATTCACCATCGCAGCTTTTCTTTCCTCATCCAGTTCGACGACGCCCTTCTTTTCGATGTGGTCCAACGCCATTTCCACCATGCCGATCGCACCTTCTACGATTTTCTGCCTGGCTGCAATCACCGCCTGCGCCTGTTGGCGGCGAAGCATCGCCTGGGCGATTTCGGGAGCATAAGCCAAATGGCTGATCCTCGCCTCCAAAATTTCCACTCCGGCGATTTTCAGCCGCTCTTGCAGCTCGGTGCACAGATTTTCCGCCACTTCCTCCGGCGCTCCCATCAACGAAGGAAGCGACTGGTCATGGCGATCATAAGGGTAACGGCTGGCCAGGGAGCGGATGGCGGTTTCGCTCTGGATCGCCACAAAAACGTTAAAATCCTCCACATCGAAAAGCGCTTTGGCGGAGTCGATCACTTTCCATACAATCACAGCGCCGATCAGAATCGGGTTTCCATCAGCATCGTTTACTTTCAGTTTATCACTGTGAAAATTGCGTACGCGCAGGGAGATTTTCTTTTTTGATGCGAAAGGATTCGCCCAAAAAAACCCATCTTCCGCAATCGTACCGGCATACTTGCCAAAAAAGGTGAGAACGCGGGCCTCATTCGGCTGAATCATAACGAATCCGGGGAGAAGCAGAACGGCCACCACCAGAAAAATGATCCCAATCCCGTAGATGACGAGTCCGGCTCCGGCCAAAAGCAAGAAAATTTCGAGCAACAAAAACAAAAATCCATTTGCCTTCCATGCAACTCTCTCTTCAGTGCGTGTCATGCGCTGCCCCCTTATCAATTTGTTATCTATATGATATCATTATGATAATAAAAAATCCATTCCTGCGGCCGAAAAAGGGCTCGGCGAAGGAATGGAAAATGGTCATTGAGTAAGCGGTGTCAGAGATGGCAATGCATCAGTGCGGGTTTGGACAGTTGAGATGAAGAGTTTGGCAAGCTCATCATATCCCGTCTGGTTCGGGTGTACTTCATCGCTGAAATATTCTTTGCGATTTAAAAAAACATCAAACGGGTTGATCAGTTTGGCTCCGAACGGGTTGCAGATTTTCTCCAAGGCACGGTTAAGGGATTGGATGAGAAATGAGGCTTTGCCAACGCCGATTTCATAAGCTGGCAAAGGAATATAAAATCCGAGCACACGAAGCACCGCCGCCGGATTTTCTCTGCGCATCAGCGTAAGCATCTTCCTGACATTATCCTGAAGTTTATGGGTTGTCTTCATAATTTTTCTCAGAGTCAACTCATTATTTTCATAAAGCGAAATGAAATCGCATCCCCCGGTGGTGATGGTAATGTGCGTCATTCTAGGCAACAGGCGAATCATCGCAGGGTTGCTCACCAAGGATAGCAGTTCGTCAGAGGTCATACCGGAAATTCCAAAATTCCGCACATAACATTGGTTTGAATGCCGCAAATGCTGAAAATATTGGGCAACAAAATGTGCGGAAGGGTTACTGGCTCCAATCCCCTCCGTGAGAGAATCTCCCAGGGCCAGATAAGCGACAGGTGAGATCCGCTGTTCGTTCATGCCTTTCCTTCCTTCCCTTCTTCCATTTCAAAAGCCACCGCATGCGCTATACAAGGAATGGCTTCCCCCTGTTGGTATGAAACGGTACTCAATAAGGCACCGGTCGCGACTACCAGGATGCGCTTCCACTTGTTCCGCATCATTTCTCTCAACAGATGCCCATAGGTTACGACAGCACTGCATGCACACCCGCTGCCGCCGGCAAATGTTTCTTGCTTCTGGGTATAAATCATCAACCCGCAATCCGCAAAATGTTCCCCCATCTCAAAGCCAGCATTCTTCAGCAGCTCCCGCGCGATGGGCAATCCCACTTTGGCAAGATCCCCGGTGACGATTAAGTCATAATCTTCAGGGGATCGGCCGGTATCGGCAAAATGCGCTTGAATCGTCTGCGCGGCCGCCGGCGCCATGGCAGAACCCATATCCATCGGATTTTTCACGCCCAGGTCGGTTACTTTGCCAACGGTGGCATAGCGAACAACCGGGCCGTCACCCGAACGCCCCAACAAGCAGGCACCTGCCCCGGTCACGGTCCATTGGGCCGTCTCCGGCTTTTGTCCGCCATACTCTGTCGGATAGCGGTACTGCTTTTCTGCTGTACAATTGTGGCTGCTCACACCGGCGATCACATGACGGGCATAGCCGCCATCGACCAATACCGCCGCCAAAGCCAAAGACAACATCGAAGTGGAACAGGCGCCGTATACGCCGAGAAACGGAATCTGGTTCGTTTTGGCGGAAAACGAGGCGGAAATGTTTTGGTTCAGCAAATCGCCGGCAAGATAAAAATCGATTTGTTCCGGGGTCAGGCCTGCCTTTTCTATGGCAAGGGAAACGGCATCCTCAAGCATTTTGCGTTCCGCCTTTTCCCATGTTTCTTCCCCGGCATACAGATCCGGATAAATTTTATCGAAACTCTCCCTTAACAATCCTTCCCCTTCCATCGGGCCGACTGTGGCAGCACTGGACAGGACGCGAACATCATTTTGAAATTCCCATGTGCTTTTTCCAATCAGCTTGGTTCCTGTCATTTCGTCTCCCCCATGTCATCTCACCAGTCCGGTCAAGGTATAGATCAAACCGATCACAAAGGCGGACAGCGTTCCAAACACAATCACTGCCCCTGCCAGCTTAAACATGTTTCCGCCTACTCCGAGAACATAGCCTTCAGCCCGGTGTTCCAGCGCCGACGAAGCAATCGAATTGGCAAATCCCGTGACCGGTACGGCCAATCCGGCGCCGGCCCATTGACCGATCCGGTCGTAAACTCCCAGCCCGGTCAAAAGGCAGGAAATAAAGATCAGTGTGGCTGCGGTCGGATCGCCGGCCTTTTCCGGTTTAAACCCAAACCAGTGAATATACATCAGCATGAGCGCCTGGCCAAGTACGCAGACCAATCCGCCGATCACAAAAGCTTTCAGGGAATTCATCCATATTTTAGGCTTGGGCCGATGTTTGTTTGCGATTTTTTCATAAGCCAATTCCTTTTCCTTCTGTCTGTGCTTTTCCATCGCCATCGCCCCCTTTTTTCGATCTGTCCGTTTTTAGAGTGCGCCTTCCCACTCTCTTTATGCATCATAAAAAATGCCTCCCTGCTATTCTGACTGCACTCCGTACGCTTCGCCGAGCAAGGTCTGCGCTTCCCGCATGCATTCGACTTTGATCCACTCGTTCAGCAACTTTTCTTTATAGAGAAACCCGTGCAGTTCCGCTTCAATCTCACGATGGTCCGGTGTTTGTTTCACCGCAATGATTCGCCCGCCCATTCGCCTCAGCGCTTTTCTGCTCTCGCTTTCTTTTTCCGCCAGACGTTCTGACATTTTCCTTATTTGTTCCAACCAAATTTCCTTCAGTTTGCAGGGGGAACGGGCCACGGTCCGGTAATCGGCCTGCAAGACAAGGGCAAGCACCTGCAAAATGGCCGTTTTTTTGACCAAGGTCAGGAAAGACTCATATTCTTCGCCGGAAATCATCACAGCACACGTCCTTCCCTTGACGTAAAAAGCCGCCGGGTCAACCGGCAGCTTTTTACCTTTCGGGTTATGACTTGAGATCATTTGATGCATTCGGATTATGCGTTTCTGAAATTTCGTTGAGAGCCTGGCTCGCTTCATCTTGATGTTGCTCGCGTACAGCCATGTCCCCAATCGACACGACACCGACCAGGCGGTTGTTTTCCACGACCGGCAACCGGCGAACTTGTGCTTCAGCCATTATTCTCGCCGCTTCATCCACCGTCATGTCCGGAGTTCCCGTCACCAGGGAAGTGGACATAATGTCAGCCACCGAACCGGAATTGGGCTGTTTGCCGGCGATTCCGCGCACAACGAGGTCGCGGTCGGTAATGACTCCTTTCAAGACGCCGTTTTCCACTACGGGAACCATCCCAACATTCGATGCCCGCATTTTGGAAGCTGCCTCAAAAACATTGTCCTGCGGCGTAACGTATTCCACATCAGTCGTCATAATCTCACGCAACGTGTGCATCAAAGATCCCCCCTGAGCCTTATGGTAACCAAACGGGGGATTCTCATTCTCCCTTTCCGCTTCCAAGAAACCGCATAGCCGTCCGAACCCACAATTCCGCCCCGATTTTCATCGCTTCTTCATCGAAATCAAAAAGGGGATGATGGTGGGGAGCCGTGATATTCCGCTCCGTGTTGCCGGCGCCCACAAAGCAAAATGCTCCCGGCCGTTGCTTCAGGTAATAGGCGAAATCCTCCCCTGCCATCACCGGATCGATTTGCCAGACCCCCTGCTCCCCGACAATCGCCTTGGCGGACTCGGCCAATATGTCAGTGGCGGCAGGCTCATTGACAACCGGAGGGTATCCCCAGGTATAATCAAACCGGTAATCTGCTCCAAACATCCGGCAAACCCCCTGAATCACTTCTTCCATCCTGGCCACGATCGCTTCGCGCGTCTCTTGCTTAAAGGCACGGACCGTTCCCCAAAATCGGCAACGCTCAGCAATCACATTAAACGCATTGCCGGCTTCGATTTGACCGACCGTGATGACGCCTGAATCCAGGGGATTGAGACAGCGGCTGATAATCGTCTGTAACTGGACAATTACATGGGATGCAATCACCACTGAATCAACCGCTTCATGCGGCAGTCCGCCATGTCCGCCTTTGCCGATGATCTCCACTTCAAAGGAATCGGCGGATGCCATCAGTTCCCCGCTGCGAATCCCAATGACCCCGCAAGGCAGAGGAGTCCACAGATGGACGCCGAAAATGGCATCAACCCCGTCCAGCACACCAGCGTCGATCATGGACACCGCACCGCCCGGCAACAACTCCTCCGCATGCTGAAACAAAAACAAGATGGAACCGTCCCATTGCTCCCTGAGCTCTATCAAGACGGCAGCTGCCCCGAGCAAAGTGGCCATATGCCCGTCGTGTCCGCAGGCGTGCATCACTCCCGGAACCTGTGACCGGTAGGAGCAATCCTTTTCATCCTGAATCGGCAGTGCATCCATATCAGATCTTAAGGCGACAGTTCGCCCCGGCCCTTTTCCGCGGAGAAGTCCGACAAGGCCATGCCCGCCGATTCCCGTTCTCACTTCCAGACCGAGGCTTTTCAAAATGGAAGCCACTTTTTGCGCGGTTTCCTTTTCCTTAAATGAAAGCTCGGGGTTACGGTGAAAATCCCGGCGCCACTCAACCATCCGTGGATAAATTTCCGCAATTCGCTCTTTTATCCTCTCCATTTATCTCTCCCCTTTTCATTGGCACACGAACTGAAGCGGCAGCGGATATTTTTTGAATACTCATGTTTCTCTAATTTCGGACTTCTGTCACCCCCGATCGGTTGCGCTTACATGGGTAATCGTACTATCATAAATAATGATTCAATTCGGTGTGAAATGCAAAGGGAGGCGCCCAGATGATTTTTAACCACATAAAAACCAAAGGTATCAAGAAAGAATTCGGCGAAATGGAAAAAATCATGAAAAAATTGGGGTTTGTCCGCTGGTCCTGGGATTATGAGAAAGTCACTTATGATTTGAAATATACGTCTGATCAAATTGATTATTTCTTGCGCTTGCGGGCAGATGTAATCAATGACAAACGTCTCGAACACCCGAAAGCACTTCTGGAAATCGGAACCCCGGTCTTTGTGCGCCACTTTTTCCCGCACGGTATCGATGAAACAGCAGAGGTTCCCGAATCGTTACGGCAACAGGTAAACGCCAAACTGGAAGAACTGGAAAAAGCGTTAAACGGCTGACCATCGTTGCTGCAAAACGATGACGGTCTGCCGGCACCCCCGGGATGAAAACGGAGTGAAATACCGGGGTGGCAGGAACCGCAGGGATGCCGCCTGCTGCACCAAGGCAAAAAAAGAGGGTGCTTTCGATCCTCACCCTCTTTCCTCATTTTATTTTGTTTTCCGCAGCCTTCGAATCGTGAAATTCCCCCAGCTCCACCCCGTCCACTTTGATGTTCACCTCTACCACTTTCAGGCCGGTCATCATTTCAACGGCTTCTTTCACCCTTTGTTGCAGATTCCGGCACACCTCGTCAATTTTCACCCCGTATTCCACAATCACCCGAAGATCGATTGCCGCCTCCAATTTTCCAACCTGAACGTTGACCCCTCTAGTGATGTTTTTGCCGCTGACGCGTTTGGCCAGTCCCTCGGCCATCCCGCCTGACATGCTGGCAATGCCGTTTGTCTTGCTCGCCGCAAACCCGGCGATCACAGCGACCACATCATCGGCAATGCGCAGCGTTCCACCTTGAAGATCTGCCATTTGTTTTCCCCCTCGTTGTCATAAAATCGCATCGGAACATCACACGGAAGACAAGCAGTCCCAGGCCTAGCTCACTTTGTATCCTGCGATTTTCACCATCGTTTGTACCTGAGGATGGGTCAGATTCACTTTGTACCCGTAATATGTTTTGGAATCCATCTCAATTTCCACAGGTATAATATATTTCCCTTTTAACAATTTTGAAAACAATTGGTTGGCTTCCAGCTCATCCAAATGAAATTTGCGAATAAAATCATTCTTTATCCAAGTGCTTCCATAACTCTTCCCAATATTATTGGGATCGTGATACCACTCATAAATTTGCACGACCGCGTTATGAATGAGCCGGTCGACACGGGAGAGATTTTGGAATTGGTGAATATTGAGAAATTCAAATAAATTGTGGGTGTTATCGCAGAATTCATGCAGCCCGGCCGAACGGGACAAACTTTCATCACAGAGGCAAAAAAGTTCCACCCGTTTTCCCTTTGACCATAGCCGGTCCAGGAGGGGGATCATGTCCTGATCTGCACTGACGATAATGTAGGTGCTGATCTCCGGGATCTGGTAAAGCACTTCCATGGCGTCAAGGCAAAGCTGGATATCTGCCGCGTTTTTCCGGTCCCTGCCGTCTCTGCCGTTTCCGTATACCTGATGCACATGAACTCTTTTTTTCTGGAGGCTCATCATGGACAAATCCAACTGCTCAAAATCGGCATATGCCTCAATCATCCGGATCGATTCTCTGCCATAATGGTCTTGCAGGCGCAAAAACAGGTTGTGTGATTCATCGGGATGGTCAGGATCCATGTGATATTTCTTCAAACCGTAGTAAACATTCTCTAAATCAATAAAGATCGCTGTATCTTTTACCCTGCCATTCAACCATTCTACCTCCTTTCTAATCATTCAAGCATATTTAATTATTTCGATCCTTGGGAGAGTATTCCTTCCAAAATCGGCTAAAACAGTCTGCAATCTACTTTGATAGGATTTGACATATTTCGATTGTTTCGTATGCTAAATTGAGGATTATTTAATATGTTGTTCACACTTTTTCCATCGAGAGGTTTGTTTCCTGTTTTTGACAAACGAAAATTAAGAGGTGAACATTTTGAAGAAAAAGTGGTTTGTTGCCTTGCTCCTTCTCACAACAATCATCAGTGCGGGAGCACACTTTTTTACCCACAATCAGCCTTTTCAATTTGCCAGTGCCTGTTTGTCCCTTCTCTTCTGGGCGGCGCTTCTGGGGAAAGCGACCGAAAGCGTGGCCCAATATTCCGGCGAACGGCTGGGCGGGCTGTTAAATGCCACCTTCGGTAACGCGGCGGAGCTGATTATCGCCATCTTTCTGGTGAAAGCCGGATTGTTCGACATGGTTAAAGCCAGCATTACCGGCTCGATCATCGGAAATCTGCTGCTCGTGCTCGGGCTGAGCGTATTCGCCGGCGGATTGAAATTCAAAATTCAGCAATTCAATCCACTCTTAGCCGGTCATAACGCTTCATTGATGATGCTGGCGGTCATCGCCCTGTTTATCCCTGCCGTCTTTATGCACGGTCTCACCCGCAGCGAAATCAGCATGGTCAGCGTCGTCATCGCCATTGTCCTGATCATCGGATATTTTCTGTGGCTCTATTTTTCCCTGGTCACCCATAAAGAAGAGCTGGGGGATAAAGTGGACGGCATGCCTGATTTGGATCAGCATGAAGAACCGGACTGGTCCAAAGGCGTATCACTCCTGTTCCTGCTGATCGCCACTGTCTTCGTCGCCATCGAGAGCGAATGGCTTGTACATAGTGTGGAATCTGTAGCCAAAGCGCTGGGCTGGTCGGAATTGTTCATCGGGGCCTTCCTGATTGCGATTATCGGAAATGCTGCCGAACACAGTGCCGCCGTCTTTATGGCGATGAAAAACCGCATCGGAGTGGCTGTTGAAATCGCCGTCGGAAGCAGCCTGCAAATCGCCTTGTTCGTCGCTCCGGTTCTCGTCTTTGTCAGCCTGTTATTCGGCAATCCCATGAACATCATCTTCAGCAATTACGAAATTGCGGCAATCGCCGTGGCCTCATTGATCGCTTCCTCGATCTCCCGTGATGGATCTACCAACTGGTATGAAGGAATTCTGCTGGTGCTGGTTTACATCATCTTGGGAACTGTCTTTTTTGTCGTCTGATCCCCCTGAACACGGGAAGGCCCTTTCGCCAAAGTGCGGAAGGGCCTTTCTTGGTGCAACGGAACCGGACATGATCGTTTTTTATTCAAAATTACCCGGCAGGAATCTATAAATTAATAATGAAATAATTTAATACTAAATATGAATACACTTTTTAAATGATAATTCCATTTTAAAAACAGTGATCACCACACCAAACGTCAAAATGGCATTCTGCATGCCGTCATCCTTTCCGAAAGCACCAATCTTCCATAGAAACGAGGTTGCCTGGTTCCTGTCCGGCGTGATCATCTCGTTTTAAAATTTAAAAATGAATTAAAGGGGTGACAAACATGAATGAACAGCAATTGATCACGTTTATCGAAGTGGCCCGTAAGCGTCACTTCCGGCACGCGGCGGAAACCCTGAACTTAACCCAACCTGCCGTCAGCGCACAGATCCGCAGCCTGGAAGAAGAATTGGGAACCACTCTCTTTTACCGGTCGCAAGTGAAACTGACGGCCGGCGGTGTTCTCTTTTATCCTTATGCGCAAAAAATTCTTGATTTGATGCAAGAGGGGCGCGAAGTGATTACCGAAGAAAAAGAGAAAGCCCATAGCCCCGTAACGATCGGGACGACTGCCTGCCTGTCTTTGGCGATTGTCTCCCGCATCTCGAAATATTTCCAAACGGGCAGCCCCGGGCTTCCGCTCAAAATCCTTAACTTGAGAACGGAAAAGATGATGAAGCTGCTTCAGGAAGGGCAAATCGAACTGGGGATTGCCTATTCCTATTCCCCGTTGCCCTCCCAAGTGGAAAAAAAGACACTGTTTTACGATTCCTTTACCCTGATTGACTCAGCGACCCGGCCAGTTATAAATAATAAAAGGTCTTTTCTCCCTTTGAAAGAGTTGGATAAGCTGCCGATGATCTCATTTGCCGGTGCAACCACCGAACGGGATCTCCTGAACGAGATCATGAGAAGATACGGAATTGAACTAAATATCCAAATCGAGCTGTCCAGCGTTGAAGAAATCAAGCGGTTGGTTGCAGAGGGTTTCGGCACCGCCCTGATCCCCGGACTCGCCCTGGGCAGCGGAGATTTCCGCTTGCGCCACATCCGGGTAACCCAGTTTGAGCATACGCTCCCCGTTTTTCTCTATTTTCTGAAAAGGCGCTACCTGCCCCGCGCAATTCGCCAGCTGATCCATGATATCAGCGGGATTTATCCTGTCGAATCGGAAGAATAGAAAAGACTCCCACAAGGAGTCTACGATCGTAATCTTTATTTGATTTCAGGAATCATGGAAGAATTTTTGCATATAAATCCGCAAGTTTTCGTTCAAGATCATGAATAATCTGCTGACCTTGCTCACGTGTGATCAATCCGGCACGAACAGCAAAGTCGATTTCCCGGGATAAACCAAACATCTGTGTATCTAAAACTTCCTCATATAAAGGACATTTCGGCAAAGTTAAATTATCCAATTGAACCGAAATCAATTGAGCAATTTTTTCTGCATCTTCATTTAAGAGTTGCACCGCGCGCAGATTTAAATCGGTCTGTGTCGGTGTGGTCAACGCAAACCCCCCCATCGACCGTTCTACTCGGGATTGCGGAAAACGGCCCTAATACCTGTACACTAATACTAATCATAGTGTATCACGATCCTCCTGCTTTTGCAAAACACTTGCATCCTGTCACGGCTGCGTCCCCCCGTCCCAGCAACGCTGTTCTCTCCGTCACCGTCTCTTCTTCTGTTTTTTGCAACGCCAAACTTCGCTATAATGAATAGGGCATGATCAAATATTTTATGAAACAGGTGATCGCTATGAGTTCCGTTATTCTCATAACCGGAAAAGTTCAGTTCAAAATCAATCTCGATCCGACGATCTGGATCATCGATGACCGCCGTTTTTCTTTAAGCGATCGCATCCCCGGAACGGAGGGGCTGGCCATGGAACTCGCGCCTTTTCTGAATAACGCCGGGCCCGCTCCAGACGCAACCCACGTGATTCTTCACCGTTCGGTGGGAGAAAAAGTGATCCTGACAATGGAACAAGCGCAAACTTCCTTTTTGTGTTTTGCCAAGGAAAATAAACCGATTCGCGAAGGCGGCCCGGCCCTTTTGTATCTGGCAGACGGCAGCAACAAAGAGAACCCGGTTTCCCATCTGACCGAACTGGAAGTAACCAGTATGTGAGAAAGAGAAAAAGCAGGCAACCGGCTCGCTCCAGCTTGTTGACAAAGTCCCTTCTTGGTACTTCCTCTGCTCCCGGCCCCCTTCGCCGCAAAGGTCGCACAAAAAAGCACCAATCCCCTTCCGCCTGAACTTGTCGACAGCCTCAGCGGGCAACCAGCCTGCTATTTTTTATATCCCTTTCATATCAAAAAACGATTGGATCATATAGGCAGGTCAGACTTGCCTTTCACCAAGATGCCGTCCGCCATAAAAGGCGAATATCACTTTCCCTTTGGCAACAGATAAAAAGTCGCTGTCGCATAGCAGATTCGCTTCCCTTTCTCGTTGGTAATTTCACAATTGAGAACAGCCAGCGTCCGGCCAAGGTGGAGCAGTTCCGCGCGTGAAATGAGCATTTTGCCCGTCCCCGGTTTTAAATAATTGATCTTCAGTTCAGCTGTTACTGCTCCCGAACCTTCGGGAAGCAGACGGTTGATGCAGGAGCCCATCGTGGAATCAGCGAGCGTCGCCGCGATCCCTCCGTGCACAATGCCGCGGCGATTCAACATAAACGGGGTAATCGGCACGCGAAATTCGTATACTTTCTCTTCGATAAACCGGCCGGACAAACCGAGAAAGCCGGAGAGATAGGCGCTGTTCCGTTCCCGTTTCTGCCGGATCGCCTGTAAGGCCAATGCCAGCACTTCTTTTTCTTCTTCCGTCCCGTTTTCCAATACTTCCCGCAGCTCATCCGCCAACGTCATCCCTGATCCCCCTCTTTCTTTACAATGAAGGCGACAACAAATAGTGATATAAGAGCAAATAGGTATTTTTCAAAGCTTCGAGGTGTGTGCGTTCATAGGCGTGAGAACCGTCGACGCCCGGCCCGATCAAGGCATGCATCATGTCATAGCCAGCCCGAACCGCCGCACTGGCATCGGAAGCATAAAAGGGGTACAAATCAACCTGATGGTAGATTCCTTCTCTTTCGGCTATTTCGATCAGTTTGGTCGTAAGTCCGTAATGATAGGGACCACTTCCGTCTTTGGCACAGATGGAAACGCAGTACTCATCCGTCGTTTGTCCTTCACCGATCGCGCCCATATCCACTGCCAAATATTCACGGACCTGCGGCGGAATGCTGGAGTTTGCACCAAATCCGACTTCTTCAAAATTGCTGAAGAAGAAATGGGTTGTGTGCGGCAACCGGACGGATGACTCATGCAAGTAAAGCAACAGTTCAAGCAGAATGGCCGCACTCGCTTTGTCATCCAAATGACGCGCTTTGATAAATCCCGCCTCTGTCGTCACCACCTGCGGATCAAAAGATACAAAATCGCCGACGCGAATTCCCAGTGCCTTTACATCCTGCGCCGATTTCACCCGCTCATCCAACCGGACTTCCATGTGCTCATCCGATCTTTTTTGCTCTTCCGCATCAGCATAAACGTGGACCGATGTATGGGAAGCAAGGATCGTCCCCGAAAACATCCGGCCTTTCCTCGTTTCCACCCGGCAATAAGCCCCGTCGACGGAAAACCAGCCGAATCCCCCGATTTTACTTAACCGCAAGCGGCCGTTCTCCTTGATTTCCTTCACCATGGCTCCCAACGTATCCACATGGACGGTAACCAGTCGATGAACCTGGTCGTTTTCTCCCGGAACCGTGACGATTAATCCGCCTTTGGCTGTAAGCATCGCATTTAGACCGGATTGCTTCAACCGGGAATGAATGTAATCGACCGCTTTTTCCGCCCTGCCTGTCGGACTGTGGATTTCCAATAATTGAATCAGGGTTTGAAGCACAGTCTCCTCAGGAAATGAAATCATCACCAAAACCTCGCTTCCCTTTTAATGTCGAAAGAAGACGGCTTCCTTCTATATTGTCTGAGAAGGAAGCCGTAGAACATCCATCACTCCGCCAGCACAAATCCGGCCGGGATTTGCATCCGCATCATTTGATTAAATCAGGAGCGGTTCTCATTTCTGTTCCACTCTGGCGACGACGGTTTCTCCTGCCTGAAGAGAACCGGTTGCACAGAGTTCCAGTGACCATGCCGCCGATTCCGGAAAAATAACGGGCGTGATCAGAGGTTTCCCGCTGTTTTTAATCTTCTCCATATCAAAATCGGGCAATTTCTGGCCGGCCGAAACCCGATCTCCTTCCGATACATATGCCGTAAATCCTCCCTCTAATTCCACCGTATCGATGCCGACATGAATCAGGATTTCCAAGCCGTTTTTCGTCTTGATTCCAATCGCGTGTTTGGTCGGAAACAGATTGGTGATTTCACCGTCTGCCGGAGCATATACTTCGCCCTTTTCCGGTTCGATCGCAAATCCGTCGCCCATCATCTTCTGCGAAAAAACCTGATCGGGCACCTCTTCGAGCGGAACGTAACGCCCTGTTAGCGGGGCGGCAATTTCAACCGACTTTTTGCGTCTCCAGAACAAACCCGATTCCTCCTTAAAAAGATTCGCTTGCCTTTAAATTTTCCGGGTTGAGCGGAATTAAGTCATCGACCACAAACAGCCCGTCTTTGCGGATCAGTTCCCCGTCAAAATAGATTTCGCCTCCGCCGTAATCCGCGCGCTGGATCAAGACGAGATCCCAGTGGATGGACGACCGGTTGCCGTTGTCTGCCTCCTCGTAGGCCTGACCCGGAGTGAAATGGAAACTTCCGTTAATTTTTTCATCAAACAGGGTATCTTTCATCGGATGGTTGATGTGCGGGTTGACGCCCAGGCTGAATTCACCGATGTAGCGCGCACCCTCGTCAGCATCCAAAATCTGATTCAGCCGTTCGGTATTATTCGCGGTGGCATTGATGATTTTTCCGTTCTTCAATTCAAAGCGGATGTTTTCAAAGGTGACCCCTTGATAGACCGATGGCGTATTAAAGGTGATCACGCCATTGACCGAATCCCTCACCGGTGCGGTATAAACTTCACCATCAGGGATATTGCACTCCCCGGCGCATTTGATAACCGGAATATCCTTGATCGAGAAAGTGAGATCCGTACCCGGTCCGACAATGCGAACCTGATCTGTCCGCTCCATCCGTTTCACCAAAGGCTCCATCGCTTTGGCCATCCGTTCATAATCGACATTGCAGACGCGGAAGTAGAAGTCTTCAAATGCTTCCGTACTCATGTTGGCCAGCTGTGCCATGGCGGAGTTGGGGTAACGAAGCACAACCCACTTCGTATGTTTCACCCGTTGTTCGCTATGTACGGGATGATTGAACATCCGGGCATAGAGGTTCATTTTGTCTTCCGGCACGTCAGACAGCTCGCTCACATTGTCGCTTCCGCGCACCCCGATATAGCAATCCATCGATTTCATCTGGTTCAGGGCATGTTTCGCCATGGTTTCCATGTGTTCTTCCGATGTTCCCAGCAAGAGTGCACGGGTGACAACATGGTCATTCAGCTGCACATACGGGTACCCTCCCGCCTCATATACCGCTGCGATCAAAGCCCGGACCAGCTCTCTTTCCTTTCCAAAAATATCAATTAAAACACGTTCTCCCGGTTGAACCCGGCAAGAATGTTCAACCAATATTTTAGCTAATTTGGAAATACGAGGATCACGCATTGGAAAACATCTCCTTCTAATATGTATTCCCTTTGCAAAAAACAACGAACGTTTAAACGACGCTACTATTTTATCACGAGATGACTATAATTTAAAATGCTTCCATTTTAATCAATAGATAGGGTGGCACTCATTATCCAATTAATGCCACAGAAAGGCATTTATGACGAATCGCTACCTTTCCCAAAATTCTTTCTAGTCCGTAAATTCACAAGTTATGCACACCGCATACCCTCTTTTCAGATTGAATCCGCAGGTGTACAATAGCACGAGAAAGCTTTACTGCAGTCGTGTGAACGATTTTATTTTAACATTTACGGAAAGGATCGGGAAATATATCATGTTTGCTTTTGAACGTGTTGAAGGAGATAAAAAAACCAGCTATGAGCTGATCTTGAAACAATTGAAGCATCTGATCGAGGGTGAAAAAGACTGGATGGCCAATCTGGCCAATTGCGCTTCCCATCTGTATCACACTCTGAGCGATGTGAACTGGGCAGGCTTTTATCTGTTGAAAGGGAATGAACTTGTTCTCGGCCCCTTTAACGGAAAACCCGCCTGCGTCCGCATTCCGGTCGGACGGGGTGTTTGCGGCACGGCAGTAAAAGAAGAGAAAACGCAGCTGGTCGAAGATGTATTTGCATTTCCGGGCCATATCGCCTGCGATGCGGCCTCCCGCTCGGAGATTGTCATCCCGCTGAAGGCAGACGGAGTCCTGATCGGCGTTCTCGATATCGACAGTCCGGTAACGGCCCGTTTTACCCCGGAAGATCAAACGTATTTGGAGCAATATGCCCGCATCCTGGTCGAAGGAACCGACTGGTCCCCGCTGACCAGAGCTTGATCAGGTCGGAAGAGAAAATCTTGCAAACCCGAAAAAAAACCCTCTGGCCAAAAACCAGAGGGAAACATGCCTATTGCTGAATTCCCCGAAAATCGGCATAGATCCGGTAAGCACGGCGGATTTCTTCTTTCATCCACTCCGGAAATTCCGCTTCGTTCAAGCGATGGAGCTCAACCCAGAAATAGTGATCATGCTCCGAGCTTAACTTTAACTCGCCCAAAGGCTTGTCACAGGCAAATTTCACGATAATCAGGTGTTTATCTTCCTGAATTTCATCATAGATGTAGGCCGGTGCCACCACTTTCACTTGCAGCCCGGTCTCTTCCATCACCTCTCGCGCCAGCGCATCCATCAACGGTTCACTGGGCTCAAGCCCGCCTCCCGGAAAATCCCAGCCGTGCGTATCATTGGCCAGCCTTTCTTCCAGAGATTTGCGCAGGATGAGCACTCGGTCCTGATGATCAAAAATGATCGCTTTCGCAACAATTTTATATGGTTTGTTCATCGGATTTTCCACCTACTGTAATCGAAAAAAGGTTGAAGAAGCTGTGGCAATCAACTTTTTCCGTTCATCGGTCACTTTCGTCTCCAACAGGATAATCGTTTTCCCTTTTTTGATGACAGCTGTCTCTGCGGTCAGCCATCCGCTTTCTCCGGGTGCCAGAAAATTCACGTTAAGATCCAGCGTCACAGCTTTGGTTCCTTCATCCATATGGAAAATGGTGGAACCCATAGCCGTGTCGATAAATGTGGCTGTAATGCCGCCATGCAGGATTTTGTAGCGATTTTTCAGTTCATCGGTAATCAGCATCCGATGCACGTAAACGCCTTTTTCCTGGTCATAGCCGACCGCTTGAAAGTTCATTAGCTCTTCGACAAAAGCAAGAGGGCTGACCCGGGTTCGTTTCAGGGCTTGGACGAGTTTGTGAATGGTCCGAACTTCATTGGGATTCAGGTCTTGCAATTCTTGGTACAATGTTTCCAGTGTCATATGTACTTTTCCCCTTCTTCCATTCTCCATCTATCTTATCGAATCGGGAATAAAATGGCAACTCGCTTCCATTTCGTCCAAAAGCCGAACGCCCGGCGGTTTCGCCTTTTATCCGTCGATAAATCTCTCTTTGCCTTGTTGCAGGTGAGGTGTAACGTTGTAGGCTTTCACCGTCCAACCCGCATTTTCCCGGGAAACGAGCCGGGTGATGCTGGTATTTTGCAATATTCCTTTCCCGTAACCATATTCTCCTTCCGTCAGGAACGAGATGGCCAGATTGAGGCACAAGCCGTGGGCCACGATCAAAATCCGCTTCCCCCGGTGCTTGTCAACCAGTTCATTGAATTTCCGAACGAAGCGTGCCTGCACTTCTTCGATCGGTTCAATTCCAAACATTCCCCCGTGCATGCGGTACTTCTCCCAATCGGGATATTTTCTTTTCACTTCTTCCAGCAGCATCCCTTCCCATTCTCCGACTCTTTGCTCACGAAACTCAGACAGGCATGTCACCGGAAGCCCCCATTGACCGGCAATCCGCTCGGCAGTCCGGCGCGCCCTGACCAAGTCGCTGGCATAAACCGCCTGGAAGGAATGTTGCCTCAGATATTGCGCCAATAGTTCGGCCTGCTTCTCCCCCGTTTTGCTTAAAGGGACATCCCGGTGCCCCTGAATTCGCTTCTCCGTATTCCATTCCGTTTCCCCATGACGCACCAAGTAAACCTCTGTTTCCATTATGATCCCCCTGTCACGCGCTGAAAGCGGCCTTTCTTCCATTCCCATTCCAATGTCCGGAACAGATTTCCTTCCCGATTGTAAACATCAACGGTCAGTCTGTTCGCCTCTTCCGCATCGCCCTCAGCGGAGAGCACCAGTTGATAGTAGGAAACCGGCTGCGTCGGCGATTCGTGACGCTTTCCCTCGATGATCCCCTCTTTGCTCCCGATCACCAGCCGTTTGCCGGACAAATCGCCTGCGGTAAATTGCCATGCTTCCCCAGCATAACCCGTTTGGCCATCCCCTTCTGTTTTCTTCTTTTCAATTCCCGCCAAAAACCAGTCATTCTCGCCGGTTCCGCGCATGAGCAACCGGCATGGCTTCGATGATTGCAGGACGGACTGGCAAATTCCCGCCAATTGCTGATCCGACGGTGACCGGTACACTTGACGGGGGACAACGGCGGAAACCGCCACAATCTTTACATCTCCCCGGTTCCGGGCAAAGATGATCACTCCCCACGTCTGCCGATCGGGCATCAGCGGAATCGTGTAGGCGGACGCTTCATCTTTTTCCGCCGTTTCCCCTTTGGCCACCGTCCACTGCTCGCCGGCAGGTGTGGTGAGGGAAACGCGCAAGTCATCTTCCTCAAAAATCAGCGAGCCATGCCCCGCGAGTTCCTGATGATAACCGGGAATGAGAATGGCAGGCCGGACCCCGCGGCTGATTTGGTATTCCGTTTTCACCGTATTTTGCACCAGCTTTATATATTCGTCTCCATTCGGCTCCTTTGATGCTGACCCCAGGGGTAAATTAAACGACTGGATGATGGAAGAGTACCGTAAATCAAACACATCAAGGCGACAAGTTTCCCTGCTCCGTTCGGGTACAATCAACGCCAGATAACGCCCGTTCCCGCTGATTCCCAAAAGATAGGGCCGGGTTTTCAGATACACCGCAAATGCCGGCTCTGCCACAAGCTCTTTTAAAGCGGGTACTTCATTTCGGGCATAAGGCTGAAAGGAAAAGGGATAGATGCTCCCCCGCTGCCAAGGGGACATGGCGGAAAAAGATTGGCAACCTGCACAGACTGCGGACAAGAGGCAAAGCAGGACAAAAGAATGAAATGCTGATCTGGTTGTCACAATCACACCCCAAACTGGCAGTTGTTGATTGACCAACATACCCAAACCGTTAACAAAACCAACTGCTTCTTTTTATTTTAACGCAAGAACATACAGGGCAAGGGAACGTTCTTCGTTGTTCACAATGGTTCCAAAAAACCCTTAGCCGGAACGAGGCTAAGGGCGCAAAACCCGCTTTCCTCTATTCTTTTACTGCGCCGGCCGTGATCCCGGCGATAATACGCCGCTGGAAAATGAGAACCATCACCACCAGCGGAATGGTCACCATCACGGATGCAGCTGCAATTTCCCCCCAGGGAATCGTGTACTGACCTTGAAACAGGGCGATGCCGACCGGAACGGTTTTCATGTTTTCATCCGTATTGATGGTCAGAGCAAACAAAAACTCGTTCCAGGCGGCGATGAAGGTAAGAATCGCCGTGGTGAAGGTGCCCGGAACCGCCAGCGGAAACACCACTCTCCAAAACGTTTGCATAATGTTGGCCCCGTCCATTTTGGCCGCCTCTTCCAAGTCGGCGGGTATTTTCCGGTAAAAAGAGGTCAGATTCCAAACGGAAAGCGGCAGGGCGAAAGTGGTATAAGGAATGATGAGCCCCAGATAACTGTTAGTCAGATTCATCTCCTGCATAAACAGGAAAATTGGCGCAATTGTAGCGATCTGCGGAAACATCGACACCGCCAGAATCAGTCCGAGGATCACGGTTTTTCCTTTAAATTGAAGACGGGCAATCGCATAGGAGGCAAAAGAAGCGATCAGAATGCAATACAGGGTGGTGAAAATGGACACAACCAGGCTGTTCCAGAGATAAATCGCAAAAGGCCGTTCCGTAAAAACCCGCACATAGTTATCAAAGGTAGGGTGCTGTGGAATGAAATTGAAGGCCTGGTCGCCAAACAGCTCGAGCGGCGGTTTGACCGAAGCGATAAACTGCCAGAAAAACGGAAACAAGATCACGATCAGCATGGCGGTGATAAAAAGGTAAAACAGGAAGCCAGTTCGTTTTTTCTTCATCTTCGTCCCCCCTTATTTGCCCTGTCCGTCACTGATCAAGTCACTGCCAAGCAGTTTGACGAATATCATGCTGATGATCGCCACGCAGATGAAAACAATCACCGATAAAGCGGAACCCTGGCCAAAGTCCATCTGAGCAAACATCGTTTTGTAGGCATAAATGGAAATGGTCTCCGTGGAGTTGGCCGGCCCCCCGCCCGTCAGCACATATACGAGGTCAAAGACGCGGAAGGCATCGAGGGTGCGGAACAGAAGCGACACGAGGATGGTCGATTTCAACTGGGGCAGCGTGATCCGGAAAAATTGCTGTACCTTGGAAGCGCCATCGACAGCCGCCGCCTCATAAAGGGACTCCGGAATCATCTGCAATCCGGCGAGCAGCAACAGGGACATAAACGGCGTCGTCTTCCACACATCGGCAAAAATCACCGCAAACATCGAACCCCACTTGGTGGTGAGCAGCAAACCCATATCCGATACCAGACCGATCTGGGCAAAAAATTTGGCCATGATGCCATTTTGACCGTCAAACATGAACTTCCACATCAGCGCCGAAATCACGGTGGGAATCGCCCACGGAATGAGAACGGCAGCCCGGACCAGTCCTCTTCCGCGAAAGGAGCGGTTGACCACCAGTGCAATCATCAACCCCAACACCAGTTCCAAGCCGACGGAGACGACCGTAAAAATCATCGTGTTGGTAAGCGAAGCCCACAAGCGTCCGCCCGTCAACAACTTTTCGTAATACTTCAACCCGACAAAATTGGGTTGGATCAGTGATTCGGTCAAGCCGTTGGACAAGCCGGCCAGCGTATTGTCCGTTAACTGGTGAGCTTCCGTCATCTCCGCCAGCTGCTGGCGGATCGCTTTCATCTCCCCGGTCACCTTATCTGCCTGTGCTTTGTCCAGTTTGAAGATTTTCAGATCATCAGGCACAGATTGACCGTCAAAAAGAATATCATCCACTTGTTTGTACTGCCGGGAAAATTGCGGATTTCCATCCAGTACTGCCTTTAATTGCTCCGTCTTCCTTTTGATTTCCTCCAGTTGTTGTTTCGTCTGCGGATCGGCCTTTGCGCTGGACTCATCCAGGTTTTTGGTCAAAAGGGGGAATATGTTGACAAACTTCTCCATATCGATTCCGTAACTGTGATGAATCTCCGTCTTGGCCGGGTTGTTCAGTTCCACATCGTACAGGCTGATCCAGAAGGATCGGAGAACGGGCCAAATGGCGATCACCAAAATCGTGATCAGGGTTGGCAGAATGAGAATCAAGCCCATCCTCTTCTCTGACTGCGTCCATGTTCTCCACATTACCTTCACCTCTTCTGTGAAAGTGCCATCGCATGTCGATTCGATGTTGATTGGACTATCAAACTCGGGTTGAGCCAAAAAGACCTGATAAACCAAGAGCCATAAGCACTCGGCCTATGACTCTCGGCTCTTGGGTATCTCCTCTTACCGCAAGCGCTATGCGGACGGCGGTCCGGTTTTGACCAAGGGACGGGCCGAATCAGACATCGATGTTATTGGTGCAAAAGCTGTTTCAGCTGTGTATCCATGTTCTTGACAGCCTGTTCTGCTGTTTCTTTGCCCGTAACCGCTTTGGAAACCTCGATTTGGATCACGTCAGAGATTTTCGGATAATCCGGTGAAATGGGGCGCGGAATAGCAGCGCTCACTCCCTGGACGTAGTTCTTGTCTCCAAAGAGCGGATAAGCCTTTTGTACTTCAGGATCGTCAAAGGTCGGGAGATAAGTCGGCGTTTTCCCTCCATAAATGGCCGAAATCTTTTGCCCTTCCGGGCCGGACATGAATTTGACGAATTCCCAGGCCTCTTTTTTATGCTTGGAAAACTTGTTGATCCCCATCATCCATCCGCCCAGCGCAGCGACCGATCCGTGGTCTCCGGCCGGCAACGGGGCGACCCCCACTTTGTCAACCACTTTCGACTGGGATTTGTCCTGCACAAGGTTATACATATAAGGCCAGTTTCGCGCCAACGGGGCTTGTCCCTGAGTAAAGGAAGTATGGGTTTCCACTTCGGTAAAGGTGGAAATGTTTTTCGGCACGAAGTCGGACTGCGTAATTTCGATCAATTTCTCCAAGCCCTTGATCGTGCCCGGGCTGTTGATCACCACATTGCCTTTGTCATCCAGAATGCGGCCGCCATAAGCGCCGGCAAATTCGATAAAGTTACAGACCAGCCCCTCATATTGCTTGGCCTGCATCAGATAACCAAACTGAGTACCGCCTTTGCCTTTGGTTTCCTTGGCCAGTTTGATCAAGTCATCCCACGTTTTCGGAGGGGACGGAATCAAATCCTTGCGATAAAACAAAAGGCCCGCATCGATATACTTGGGGAGTGCATACTGTTGACCATCAACTTTCCCTGCTTGAACAGCACCGGGGATATATTTGCCAAGGTCAATCTGGTCATGATCAATATAGCGGTCGAGCGGCTCCAGATAACCGGCTTTGGCAAATTCGGCCGGCCAGATCACATCCGCGTTAAAAACATCGATTTCACTCGAGCTTGCGCTGAGCATCGTCACCATTTGATCATGGTACTGTCCGGTGTCCGTCGGCATGTCCTTTATGTTGATTTTGATGTTGGGATGCGCCTTTTCAAAAGCTTCCACCAATTTTTTCGATTCTTGTGTTTCGTCTTTGCCCCGGGCCCAGGTGATGGTGACCACATCACCTTTTCCTTGCCCTCCGCCCGCCTCATCCTGCGAGCAGGCAGTCAATGAAAAAGCCATCAGGAAAGGCAGTCCGGCCGCGATCCACTTTTTCCAGTTCTTCATCGACATAACCTCCCGTGAGGAAAAATTGGGAACACTTATGCGAAACGAACCAATTCACCCGTTTGCGCCGACTGGTAAATCGCATCCAAAATTCTTTGAATCATGATGCTCTCTTCCGGTTTGCAGATCGGATTTGCCTTTCCGGTGACCGCATCAACGAAATTTTTCAGCAATGCCAGGCGTTCATCCTGATAATCTAAATGAGTGACCTGGTCGACCGGCTTGCCATCCACATCCTGATACAATGTCACTGTTTGCTCCATAAGGTCGAGGGAGGCTCCGCCCCGATCTCCGTACAATTCAAGGTAAACGCTCTCTTTTCGGATGTGGCTTGCCCAGCTGGCATCAAGTACGAGGGAAGATCCATCGGCGAATTGGATCATCGCAACCGCCAGATCTTCCACATTGAATGATCCCTGGTCGACAATCCGGCCATAACCCATCAGTTTCTCTTTGCGTGAACCGAACATATCATACGTCCGGCCAAGGACAGATACAGGCTGAGGATAACCCATAATCCACAAAGTCAGGTCAAGCACGTGCACCCCGACGTCGATCAGCGGCCCTCCTCCCGCTTTTTCCCTTTGCGTAAACCAACTGCCCCAGCCGGGAATTCCGTTGCGCCGTACCCAGCCGGTCTTGGCATGATAGATTTTTCCGAATTTTTTATCGTCCGCCCATTTTTTTGCCAGTTGCGTTTCCGTCCGGAACCGGTTGTTCTGTGCCACCATCAAAATTTTGCCGGCCCGGTCGGCCGTTTCTTTCATTTTTTCGGCTAATTCAACGTTTAAAGCCATCGGTTTTTCGCACAGTACATGGCTTCCCGCTTCCAGTGCAGCCTGCGCCACCGGAGCATGCAGGAAGTTGGGGACACAGACGATGACTGCGTCCAGTGACTCCTGCTCGAGCATTTTCTCATAATCCGTATAAACCTGATCGATGGCAAACTTGGCAGCCGTTGTGCGGGCAAACTCCTCGGCAACATCGGCAATCGCCACCGCCTTGACCCGCGGCTCTTTTTCGATGGCCCGGAGATGGGCCTGGGCAATCCCGCCGGCCCCGATCAGCCCGATCTTCAATTGTGCACTCATCCACTCCACCCCATCTTCTTTTTACTCGGTCAGACCCACCACATCTCGGACAGTGACTCGCTCGGCATGACCTGTTTCAGATTGGCAACCGCTTTCCGGAACCCTTCATCAATCGACATCAGGGCATCTTCATGCTCAATACTGACTACGTAATCATAGCCGGACAAGCGTAAAGCACTCAAAATATCGGCCCACTCCTTCAGGCTGTGCCCGAATCCGACCGTCCGGAACTGCCATGCCCGCGATTGCAAATTTTCATAAGACTGCATATCCGTCAGTCCATACATATTCACATTGTCTTGGTCAATCACGGTATCTTTCGCGTGGAAGTGGTGAATCGCCCCTTCCTTGCCCAATATCTTGATCGCGCCCACCGGCTCAATGCCCTGCCACCACATATGGCTGGGGTCAAGATTGGCTCCGATCACTTCACCTACCGCTTCACGCAATTTCAACAGCGTGGCCGGCGTGTGGACAGAGAAACCGCCATGAAGTTCCAGGCCGATTTTCACATGATGCTCTTCGGCAAATTTCCCGGCTTCTTTCCAATAGGGGATGATTTTTTCTTCCCATTGCCATTTAAGCACTTCCCGGTATTCAGGCGGCCAGGGTGCGACAGGCCAGTTCGGGTACCTGGCTCCCTCGTGATCACCGGGCGTTCCCGAGAAGGTATTGACGACGGGAACCTCCAGCTTTTCAGCCAGGCGAACCGTTTTCATAAGGATGTCATGAGAAGCTTTGGCGTGCTCCTTATTCGGATTGAGCGGATTCCCGTGACAGCTGAGAGCGCTGATCACCAAGCCACGATCGGCCACAGCTTTTTTGAACGCCTTCAGCTTGCCCGCATCCTCCAATAATTCATCCGGATTGCAGTGAGCGGAGCCAGGATATCCGCCGGTTCCGATCTCCACTGCTTCAACACCTGCATCCTTGACATAATCCAGCATCTCTTCAAATGGCTTCTGGGAAAATAAAACAGTAAAAACCCCTAGCTTCATTTCCTTCTCCTCCTTGCGATGAGTTGAGCGGAAAGACATTTCCCGGGAGCGTGATCCCTCCCGGAGATGATCTGTAAACCGGCGACTTTCGCCGCGGGGAACCAACACCTCCCGTAAACGGCACCCTTTTTTTCAAATTGAATAAAAAAACTCACAAATTTGATGAAAACGTTTTCTCAAGAATAGAATAATGTAGATCCAAAATTCCCGCAAGTATAAATTTATATTGTTTTTACCGGTTAAGGCGACGGGGAATTTTCAAGTTTGTTTTTGGGCGAAACCCCGATATAATAAGAAACGAAAAAAAATGTAGGAATGGTTGAGAAAAATGCGTCTACGAAGAAAACCCGAAGCGAAGAAGATTTTAAGTGAACACCCGCTCGTCTTCACGGCGACGGAAGAAAATAAAAGCGAATTTCAGGGAAGGTGGCGCGAGCTGTTCCCCGAACCGGCGCAACCGCTCCATGTGGAACTGGGCACCGGAAAAGGACAGTTCCTGGCCAAAACCTCCGGTCTTCATCCCGAAATCAACTGGATCGGGGTTGAGCGGATTGAAGAACCGCTGCTCATGGCTGTCCGGAAAGGTGAAGCGACGAAAAACCCCAACCTTCGTTATATCTGGGCCGATGTCCAATGGCTGGATGAGATTTTTGCACCCGGGGAAGTCGACCGCTTCTATCTCCACTTCAGCGATCCGTGGCCCAAAAAACGCCACACCAAACGCCGCCTCACTTACCGCACATTTCTCGAGTGCTATGAGAAATTACTGGCTCCGGGCGGTGACCTGATCCTGAAAACCGACAGCGTTTCCCTTTTCGATTTTTCGCTGGAAGAATTTCAGGAAGCCGGTTGGGAGACGATCGAACTCTCCCGTGATCTGCACCACAGCCCTTATGCTTCGGCCAATATCACAACCGAGTATGAAGACAAATTCGTTTCCCGTGGAATGCCGATCCACTATGTCCGGGTAAGACCGGGCCGGAAAGGTTCCGCTGATCCGGGCGAATAGGCCCGTTCCATCGGCTGCTGCGGCAAGGCCCGGCCGCTTTCTTCCCTTTATTGACATTTCGCCCAAATCGGCTATAATTGTTGTTTGTATGGCTCAAAACTGCCTCCAAAGGGGATTTGAGGATAGCAGCAAAGGATAGGTGAAGGGATCACCCTCACTAATTCGCCCCGTGATTTTATCATGGGTATCCGGTCTTTCGCCGCTATCCGGAAGGCCTGGATAAAGCAAAGCGAATTAGCACCCTGTCATTTGCGTCAATTTCAAAGCAAATGATGAAAGGAGCAACAAAAATGGCACGTTATACCGGACCGCGTTGGAAATTGAGCCGTCGTCTTGGTATTTCTCTTTCCGGCACCGGAAAAGAGCTGGCTAAACGCCCTTATGCGCCAGGACAACACGGACCCGGCCAACGCAAAAAACTTTCTGAATACGGATTGCAGCTTCAGGAGAAGCAAAAACTGCGCCTCATGTACGGCGTAAGCGAAAAACAATTCCGCAACTTGTTCGTGCGCTCGGGTAAAATGAAAGGGGTTCATGGTGAAAACTTCATGAAGCTCTTGGAATCCCGTCTCGATAACCTCGTTTATCGTCTCGGTTTTGCCCGTACCCGCGCACAAGCCCGCCAATTGGTGGTACACCGTCACATTACCGTTAACGGTAAAACCGTTGACCGTCCTTCCTATCAGGTACAACCTGGCGATGTGATCGGTCTGCGCGAAAAAAGCCGCAATTTGACGGTTGTAAAAGAGGCTCTGGAAGAACGTCAATATCTGCCGGAGTATCTCTCTTTTGATGAGAACAAACTGGAAGGCACTTACACCCGTCTTCCGGAGCGGTCCGAATTGCCGTCTGAAATCAACGAGACGATGATCGTAGAGTTCTACTCTCGTTAATCTCATCATATACCGTGAAAAGCCGCACTCCTGTCCGGGGTGTGGCTTTTTTCTCTGTCAAAACAAATCCGGCAATGGTCATCCCCGTGAAAAAGGAAGACAAAATCGGGAGGAAAGCGGTGCTGCCCTGACCATCACAAATCCAATTGCATAGATTAACAGAAACAGAACACAACTCCGGCCAATTCCAATAATATTCCCCTCTTATCCTGCTCCTGCACTTTTTTGCTCTATACTTTTTCCAGCCGGTTTTTGCTAAAATGGTAGTAACCAAACGTTTTCTTCTCGCTTTCGAGCTCCAAGTATGCCCCATGAGACGAAAGGTCAGGTGATCCCCATGGCTTCACCCAAACATGTTTTGGCTGCCTATGCCGTCGTTCTCAACTATGATGCCGAGATTTTGCTGGTGAAACATCCGAAACGGGGCTGGGAGCTTCCCGGCGGACTTGTGGAAGAAAAAGAATCGATCCGCCTGTCCGTGATCCGTCAAGTGAAAGAAGAAACGGGAATTCACATTAAGCTGGTCAAATATTGCGGAATTTTCCAAAATCCGCGTTCCGGCATCTGCAACTTTCTTTTCCGCGGGAAGCCCATTGGTGGACGCATTACGATTGATGAAAACAATGAAATCGAAGATGCTGATTATTTTCCGATTGAAACGGCGATGCGCCTGGTATCCTGGCGCAACATGAAACAACGGATCTTCTACTGCCTCGACGAAAAAAAACACCCGTTTTTCGTAGAATTTTAACTTACCCTCCGTCCCAGTCATCGGCGGCTTCAAAAAACTTTGGCTGTTCTGCGGGCCAAAGTTTTTTGTGTAAGAAACGTCAGGAGATTCAGGGGGAACTCCGGAACCCGCGATCGGACAATTTCAATGAAAAAAAGGACGGCTTGCCCACTGACAAACCATCCCCTCACGATCATGATTCGAGCTTGACCCGGGCAAATTTGCGCCGGCCCACCTGCACGACCATTCCGTCCTCAACCGGAACTTGTGCTGACTGGTCTGAGACTTTTTCCTGATTGATGCGCACGCCTCCCTGCTGAATCATGCGGCGTCCTTCTCCATTGCTGGCAACCAGCCCCAGTTTGGACAAGAGCGCGACGATCCACATCCGGCCATCTTCCAGCTCATTTTCCCCGATTGCCACTTCCGGCATATCCTGTGGCAGTTCCCGCTGCTGGAACACGACCTTAAAGCGTTTTTCCGCTTCTTCTGCCGCTTCCTCACCATGGTACATCCGCACCAGAGTGCGCGCCAATTTCATTTTTGTGTCACGGGGATGAAGCTGTCCGCTTTCCAGCCCTTTCTTGATGTTTTCCAACTCCTCGAGCGATACATCGGTCGCCAGTTCAAAGTACTTAGCCATCAGCTCATCCGGAATCGACATCGCTTTCCCGTACATATCATCCGGCTGATCATCGACGCCAATGTAATTGCCGAGGCTTTTGCTCATTTTCTTGACGCCATCCAACCCCTCGAGGAGCGGCATGGTTAAAATCACTTGTTCTTCCTGGCCAAACTCTTTTTGTAACTGGCGTCCCATCAACAGGTTGAAGGTTTGATCGGTTCCACCAAGTTCCACATCGGTTTTCAGAGCGACGGAATCATAGCCCTGCATCAGCGGGTAGAAGAACTCATGGATGCTGATCGCCTGCCCGCTATGGTAGCGTTTGGAAAAATCATCCCGTTCCAACATCCGGGCCACTGTGCATTTGGAAGCCAGCCGGGTGACGTCGGCAAAAGTGAGTGGGCTCAGCCAATGGCTGTTGAAGTGGATCTCCGTCTTTTCCGGATCAAGTACTTTAAAAAGCTGTTCCGTATAGGTTTTGGCGTTTTCCTTCACTTCTTCCTCCGTCAGCTGTTTACGGGTTTCCGACTTGCCCGTCGGGTCACCGATCTGCGCAGTAAAATCGCCGATCACCAGTTGCACGATATGGCCCAGCCGTTGAAAATCACGAAGCTTATTAAAGACCACTGTGTGGCCGAGATGCAGGTCGGGTGCAGTGGGATCGAGTCCCAGTTTTACTTTCAGCGGGGTTTTCGTGGCAATGGAGCGGCGCAATTTGGAAACGAGCTCTTCCAAAGGAAGAATTTCCGCTGCCCCCCGTTTGATGATTTTTAACTGTCGGTTTACTTCCGCTTCGATTTCAGGCGATAAAACTTCTTCTTTTACTTTCATGCAAAGACACCCTCCTTTTGTTCAACAATAAAAGCCCCGCCCAAAGAAGGGACGGAGCTTGATTTCCGCGGTACCACCCTAATTGAAAGCAGAGCTTCTGCTTCCCGCTCATTCTGATAACGGAACCGGTCCGTACACTGATCCAAACATAACCAGTGTCAGCTCACAAAGTGTAATTCACCGGATAGCGGCCTGCTGGTTTGCACCGGCCACCAGCTCTCTGAAAGGTCCTCTCTATCGGCTACTGGGCTTGTTCACAGCTTTTTTGATATTTAAGTTTATTCGTGGTGAAAGAATGTTTCATCCAGATTATGTTATAATATTACCCTAGAACGAGGAGGGTATCAAGTGAATGAAAAAACATGAATCCAGGCGCCAGCGACACAGGAAAAAAAGGCGCTATCTCAAATGGACGCTAAAGACCGTCTGGTGGGCCCTGGCGCTGCTTTTTATCCTGTCTGCCTGCGGAGCCGGAATCGGGGTGGGAATCGTTTCCGCCATGGTCAAAGATGAACCGGTGCGCAGCAAAGCAGATTTCCAACGCGATCTCGACAGTTTATTTCAAAACAGTTATGCCTATTTTCAAAATACGGACAAAAATAATAACCCTGTACGTATTGGCGCTTTTCGCAATGACGGTGAATATCGCAAATTGATCAGATCCGTCAACGATGTGAGTCCTTACCTCGTCGATGCTTTTATCGCCACGGAGGATCGCGATTTTTACACTCATCACGGAATCGTGCCGCGCTCGATTCTTCGCGCTGCCTACCAGCAGTTGGTTCATGCGGACGTCACGACCGGCGGAAGCACGATCACCCAGCAATTGGTCAAAAATGTGATCCTCAAAAACCGCGAACAGGACCTTGAGCGCAAATCCAAGGAAATCGTTCTGGCCGTTCGCCTCGACGCAATGTTTAGCAAAAACCAGATACTTGTCTACTATATGAACAGCGTTTTCTTCGGAAAAGGGGCAAACCGGCAAAATTTATACGGTGTCCAGGCAGCTGCCAAAGGTTTGTTCAACGTCGATGCCAAGGAATTGAATCTGCCACAAGCCGCCTATATCGCCGGTATGGTTCAGCGGCCGAACGATTATAACCCCTTCCGCGGTGAAAAAAATCTGCAACACGGTATCAAGCGAATGCAACTGGTTCTGCGCAATATGCTGGAAACTGGCAAGATTACGCCGCAACAGTATCACGAAGCACTGAAATTCAACATTAAGGCATCGCTGGCCAAACCTGATCCGTCTGCCAACGGCTATAGCAGTTATCCATTTATCATGTATGCCCTGGAAACGGAAACAGCGGAAATTCTCATGCAGCATGACGGCCTGAATATCGAAGAACTCAGCAAACAGGGCAAATACCGCTCCACACTCGAACAGTATGTCAAGCAGGTACAGACGCGCGGTTACCACGTTTACAGCACAATCGACCAAAAAATGTATGACGCCGTAAACAAAGCCGCAACCAAAAATTTGACTTTTCATAACCGCACCTACAAAGGGATCAAGGGGCACGAACAGCTGGGAGCAGTGATCATCGACAACCGCAGCGGTGCCATTCTCGCATTTGTCCCGGGCACTTCGAGTTATAACCAGAATGCGAAAAACCATGCGCTGGATGCCTCGAGACAGTCGGGGTCCACAATCAAACCGCTTCTGGTTTACGGGCCGGCCATCGAGGAAAAAGTGATCTCTCCCGACACACTGGTTCTGGACGAGAAAATTCCCCGCGCCGACGGCTCCGGTTACTATGAGAATTCGGGCAAAACATACCACGGGCCGGTTACTGTGAAGGAGGCACTAAAATGGTCGTACAATATCCCAGCCATCAAAGTATTCAACCGGTTGGGCCACGACACAGGCTTTAGCTACCTCCGCAAACTGGGAATACCGCCTGATCCGATCGACGGGGAAGCAGCGGCGATCGGCGGGCAGACCCGGGGCTACACCGTGGCTAAAATGACCGCCGCTTTCGCTACCTTTGCCAATCAGGGAAACTACAACAGCCCTTATCTCATATCCAAAGTGACAGATGCAAACGGCCATGTGATCTGGGAACACAAACAGGCTCCAACCCGCATTTTTTCACCGCAAACCTCTTATCAGATAACAGACATGCTCCGGGATGTGGTGAAAAGCGGAACCGGTGTCTTCATCGGCAGCCGGATTCACGGCTACGACCTGGCCGGCAAAACGGGTACCTCGACCGATGACCGCGATCTCTGGTTTATCGGCTATACACCACAGGTTACCATTGGAGCCTGGAGCGGTTATGATTACGGATTCAGCATGTCTCATAATGACCATTTTACCAAACGGGCCTGGGTGAATATCTTTAACGCCGCAGCAAAATCAAGCCCTTCTTACTTCGACAAAGGAGCCCGTTTTGAAAACCCCGGGCATCTGTTTGACGGTGTAAAATGCCTGGAATGCGATAAAATCAAAAAATATCAAGACAAGAAGAAAAAAGAACAAAAGAATAACCGGGATCAGCATAACAACCAGCCGCCTGATCTTCCACCGGCGCTTCCTCCATCGGTACCCCCGCCCCCGAACAACGGCGACAACCCACCTCCGACGGAACCTTCGGAACCTCCGACAAAACCCTGGTATCCGCCTCCGCCGGATGAAGGAAAAAAGAAACCGCATCATGATCCTTTTCCTTTTTGACCGCCCCCATCTCCCCCGATGGGGGTCTTTTGTCTTAAAAAAATGAATAAGATATTGTCAAAAATTCTCTATCACCAAGCGGTTTGGCGGATGTGATATAATTAATTTCGCATGACAAAGGGGGGAGAAATGAGGGAATGAAGGACTCTCAAAGCAGCCCCAGCGAGAAAGAGACAAAATGGGGAAAAAGTAAAATCGTTCCGGTGATAAAACGCGTTGCGCTCATCCTGCTCGCGTCAGTTTCCATCATCGCCGTCGCGGTGATCGGCGTCGGAACCGGCGTCTTTTCCGCATTCGCTAAAAACGCGCCGGTCATGACCAAAAAGGATTATGACAAATACCTGACAGGCTGGTCGCAAACAAGCTACGCCTATTTCCGGGACAACAAACCAATCGGGTACATGGTTACCAAAACCAACAGCAAATTGATCAAAAATCTCAATCAAGTGAGCCCGAATCTCATCGACGCTTTAATTTCAACGGAAGACCGGGAATTTTGGACCCACAACGGGATTGTTCCCAAATCGATCGCTCGGGCTGCAATCCAACAAGTGATCGGCAGCGACGTGCAGACCGGGGGCAGTACGCTGACGCAACAATTGGTGAAAAACAAGATTCTCGACGACCGTTCCAAGAACTATGAACGCAAGACGATGGAAATCATCGACGCCATCCGCCTGGAGAAGTATTACAGCAAAGATGAAATCCTGGTCAAATACTTAAACAGCGTCGAGTTTGGTCCGGATGCGGATGGAAAGCGGATGACCGGATTTGCCGTCGCGGCAAAAGGCTTGTTTAATACGGACATCAAAGACCTCGACATTCCGCAGGCAGCTTACCTTGCGGGAATGGTGCAGAGTCCTTATGCCTATAACCCGTTTTACGCACCCAAGGACGGCGACGAGGAAGCGCATTTGAAAGCCGGTACAGCGCGCATGAAATACGTGCTCGGCAAAATGCTGGAAAACAAGGTAATCACCAAAGAGCAATACGATGAAGCAATCCATTACGATGTTGCCAAACATCTGGCGAAAAAATCGTCGTTCCATAACGGATTTGCCGATTATCCTTACATCATCAACGCAGTCACCAAAGAAGCTGCACAAATCCTGCAAGAGAAGGACAAAAAAGCAGGGATTGACAAACCGCTGGAAGCTTATAACCAGCAAGTGACCAATGGCGGTTACAAAATATACACCACGATCGATCAAAAGATGTACGATGCCGTCAACGACGCGGTTGCCAAAATGCATATGCCGTCGAAAAAGATCAATGGCAAGCGGGTCAAGGAGCAGGTGGGTGCAACCCTGATCGACAACAAAACGGGCGGAATCCTCGCCTTTGTCGGCGGAACGCATTATGACTGGCTCAACCGTTCCCTCGACACGCAACGGCAACCCGGTTCGTCGATCAAACCGCTCCTGGTCTATGGACCGGCCTTAAATGAAGGCATCATCTCACCGACATCGCAGATTGTGGATGAGAAGATTTACAAGCCGGACGGTTCACCATACCGCAATGCCAATGGCAAATACCATAACGCTCCGGTTACAGCAACATACGCCTTGCAATGGTCGCTCAATATTCCGGCCATCAAGATCATTCGCAAACTGGGAGTGGAGCACGGGTTTGAGTACCTGCGCAAAATGGATATCAACCCAAATGAAAAATATGACGGGGAAGCATCGGCACTTGGCGGTTTTCACGATGGTTTTTCCGTCACACAAATGACGGGCGGCTATGCGATGATCGCCAACAACGGGGTTTTCAACAAACCGCATCTGATCGATAAGATCATCGATTCCGAAGGACACGTCGTATACGATTACGCCAGGGACAACAAGCCGGTCAAAGTTTTCAGCCCGGCAGCTGTATCTGACCTGCGCGGCATGATGCGACAGGTTGTGGCCGCCGGTACGGCACAAATGGTTGGAAATGCAACCAGCGGCTATGAAGTGATCGGGAAAACGGGTACCACTTCCTCGGAAAAGGACGTCTGGTTTATCGGGGCGACACCCGAAATCTCGCTCGGCGTCTGGACCGGTTTTGACCAACCGGCAACAGTCGTGGTTCACGATCTTTCCATGATGGCCTGGAATCGCATTTTCAAAGCGGCGGCCCAAGCGCAGCCTTCCATGATTCCGAAGGGAAGCAAGTTTAAAAGCGAAGGCTCTGTTCCCTTTCAATGCTTTGAGTGCAACCGCCAACCTGCCCAGCCGCAACAAGGCGGACAGCAATCCGGCGGTCAACAGGGCGGAGGAGCACAACCGCCGGCCAATAATCCGGCCGTACCCAACCCCGGGCAAAATAACCCGGCTCAGCCGCCCAATCAAAACCCGGGCACACAGCAACCGCCCTCTTCTTCCCAGCCACCGACTGACAATAATAACGGCGGACAAGGCCCGTCAGACGGAGGAGCGGAGCAACCGGGAGGCATTATACAGTAGTAACGAACCAAACCCCTTTAGGAACTGAACGCCTAAAGGGGTTTTTTATGTCGCTCAATCTTCCATCGTGGATAAATCGCCAACCGGCAAATCCAATTCCCAAGCTTTCAGGACACGGCGCATGATTTTGCCGCTTCTCGTTTTCGGCAATTTATCTTTGAATTCAATTTCTCGCGGCGCCGCATGAGCAGCCAGGCGCGTTTTCACAAACTGGCGAATCTCTTCCTTCAACTCTTCGGATGGCTTATAACCGGCACGCAAGGAAATAAAGGCCTTGATAATCTCACCGCGCAAGGGGTCGGGTTTTCCGATCACACCGGCTTCAGCCACTGCCGGGTGTTCCACGAGTTTACTTTCCACTTCAAAGGGACCGACTCTCTCGCCGGAGGTATTGATCACATCATCCAAACGCCCCTGGAACCAGAAATAGCCGTCTTCATCCTTATAAGCGGAATCACCCGATACATACCAGCCGGGGATGCGGAAATACTCTTGGTATTTCTCCGGATTTTTCCAAATCTTGCGCATGATCGAGGGCCAAGGTGTTTTTATCGCCAGGTTGCCCATTTCATACGGCGGCAACTCATTGCCCTGATCATCAAGGATCGCGGCATAAATGCCCGGGAACGGTTTCCCCATCGAACCCGGCTTGATCTCCATCTGCGGATAGTTGGAGATGAGAATCCCCCCGGTTTCGGTCATCCACCAGTTGTCATGAATCCGTTTGCCGTACACTTGGAGTCCCCAGCGCACCACTTCGGGGTTCAGCGGTTCACCGACGCTCAGGACGTGGCGCACCGAAGAAATGTCGTATTTTTTCACCAAATCTTCACCGGCGGCCATCAACATGCGAAATGCGGTCGGAGCGCTGTACCAGACCGTCACTTTATATTTTTCCAGTGTTTGGTACCAATCGTCAGGGCTGAACCGTCCCCCGCGCACGACATTGGTGACACCGTTGAGCCACGGGGCAAAAATCCCGTAAGATGTTCCCGTCACCCAGCCGGGATCGGCCGTACACCAGTAGATATCCCCTTCCTGCAGATCCAGCACCCATTTTCCCGTTTGATAGTGTTGGATCATCGCGTTATGGGCGTGAACCACCCCTTTCGGTTTACCTGTTGATCCGGACGTATAATGGATCAGCATCGGATCTTCGCGATCCACCCACACCGGTTCCAGTTCGGTCGGGGATTTGGCCAGTTCTTTTTCAAAGCTGTAATAGCCGTCCGTCAATTCCCCTTTGGCCCCGACGAGAATAATATGTTTCAAATGAGGCAAATCGTCTACAGGAACCCGTTCCAGCAGGGTTGGCGTAGTCACCAGGGCAACTGCTTCACTGTTTTCCAGGCGGTCTCGTACGGCTGCTTCCATAAAGGCTTCAAAAAGCGGTCCGACAATGGCCCCGATTTTAATCGTCCCTAAAAAGCTAACATATAAATCCGGTGTCCGGGGCATAAAGATGAAAACGCGGTCCCCTTTATGTATGCCAATCCGCTTCAACAAATGGGCAAATTGGTTGGATTTCTCCTTTAATTGCCTGAACGTATACGTTTCTTCACGATCGGGGGCGCTGTAGATGAGCGCAGTCTTCTCCCCTTTTCCCTGCTCCACATGACGGTCGATCGCTTCATAGGCGGCGTTTACTTTTCCGGTTTTGTACCAGGAAAATTCCTGTTCAACCTGTTTCCAGTCAAAAGATGCATAGGTTTCTTCATAATTTTGCAAATTATTCCCATTGGTTTGAACGGGTATACGTTCCGTGTTTTTCATGATGAAGACGCCTCCCCTGTAAACGATTTCATTTTTCATTATTATATCATACATTATAATATTGGCAATTTGACACCAAAGAAGCAGCCCGGCTGCCTGCATAACGAAAGCAGCCGGATGCGGAAATTCGGTTAGTGCTTGGGTTTGAAGGTCTTGCAATCAGTTTCTTTGGTATCCTTGGCCTGTTCAGTATGGGTCACGACATAAATTTCATCTGCTTTGCACAGATTTCCCTGTCCCCAATAGGTGCAGGTATTCACTTCGCACAGTACGTCTTTCGGCATTATGCTTCCCCCCTTTGGCGTATCCTTATTATGTGCACCGGCAGGAGGAGGTACACTGGCAACATGATGAAAAAAACACCAAGGGCCAAAAGCCCAAGGTGCTTTGGTTTTAACTCCGTTCTTTTTCCCGTTTGCGCTGTTCGAGAATTTCGCAGACAAGAACCGAGGAACGCTCCGCCGCCAGCTTGGTAAACTCGGTGAAATTCACATCTGCCGAATGGTCGGCCCGATCCGACATGGAGCGAATCACGACAAAAGGCGTTCCGCTCAAGTGGCACACATGAGCCACTGCCGCGCCTTCCATCTCCACGCAGTCCCCGCCCAACTGTTCACGCAGTTCGGTTACTTTCCCGCTGTCGGAAATAAACTGATCTCCCGACAAAACCTTGCCCAGGCGCACCTGAACTCCTTCGAGCTTTTCGCCCGCTCGCGCCGCCCATTCGATCAATTTCGGATCAGCGGGAAACACGGATGTTTCCTGAAACGGAATGGTTCCTTTGGGAAAGCCGAGCGCGCTGGCATCGAGATCATGCTGCTGGCATTCGGTCGAAATAACCAGATCCCCGATATCGAGATCCGGATGCAGCGCTCCGGCGACTCCGGTAAAAATGATCGATTCAACATGAAACCGCTCGATGAGAACCTGTGTGCAAATCGCGCCGTTTACCTTCCCGACGCCTGATTTGCTAACCACAACCGGGGTCCCGTTGAGCGTTCCCGTATAATAGGTAGTCTGATACACTTTCTGCGTTACTGCCTGATCCATTTTTTCCAGCAGCAATGCGATTTCTTCATCCATTGCGCCGATCAGGCCGACTCTCCGATTTTCCTGCATTCGCTTCAACCTCTCCCTTTTGCTTCCCTTTCATCCCGTGCTGCAGTTTGACCAGACAGGATGTTTTCTGTTACAAGCGTTCTTCTTCCCACTCCCGCAATCTGGTCGAATTTCGCAATTCAATGCGGTATTGCAGGATCACCTGGCCTGACTCGACCGGTTCGTCGTTCATGTATTTGGTCAAAAGGCGCATCGCCACCGCACCGATATCATACATCGGAACCGCCACCGTGCTCAACAAAGGTCGAACCTGCGAGGAAAGAGGAATATTTTCAAAGCCGATAACCGACAGTTCTTCGGGAACCTTCCGCCCCATGTCCTGCGCGGCATGCAGAGCCCCCACCGCCATTTCATCGCTGGTAGCGAAGACGGAAGTGATATCCGGTTTGGACTTCAACAGATCGGTCATCGCCTCATAACCGGAGCGGTAACGGTAATCACCGATCCGGATCAATTCATCGTCAAACGGGAGATCATTTTCTTCCAATGCCCCTTTATAGCCAAGATAACGCGAATACCCGTTGACCGAGTCTGTCAGCGGCCCCCCGATTAAAGCGATGCGCCGGCCTCCTTCATGGATCAGAACGCTGGTCGCTTCTTTTGCCGCCTGAATCTGATCGATCGTCACATAAGGCAACTCTTTTTTCTCATCTCTCGTCGCCGCCAGTACGATCGGGACGGAAGTGGCAGCGAAAACCTCCCGGTGCGCCTCTGTCACTTCCCCGCCGAGAAAGAGCAATCCATCCACCTGTTTTTCCAATAAAGTTTCGATCAGGCTGATTTCTTTTTCCTTTTTCAGATCGGAATTGCTCAAGATAATATTATAGTGATACATGGCCGCGATATCTTCGATTCCCCGTGTCAGTTCGGCGTAAAAATGATTGGAAATGTCCGGAATCACCACGCCGACAGTGGTCGTTTTTTTACTTGCCAGCCCCCGGGCCACGGCATTCGGCCGATAACCCAACTGGCGGATAACATTCAATACTTTTTTTCGGGTAGCCGGCTTTACGTTGGGGTTTCCATTTACGACCCGCGATACGGTCGCCATCGAAACCCCTGCTTCTCTTGCCACATCATAAATCGTAATCGTTTCCTTCTGTTTTGCCATTCTATCTCCACATCCATTTATCAAAATCAATACAAGTTCAGACTAAGTTACTCTTTAGCTTTTCCATCCATGAAAAAAGAATGAGCTGCCCCGGTTAAACCGACTCTCCCTGCAATTGCCCCATCAATTGCAGAACATAGGGCAAAGTGTCTCCCATAATGCTGGTCCACGCCTCGGGAGATCCGCGGTTAATCCACACGATCGGCTTGCGCGGGGCCAAAGCACGATACAACTTCTTCGTGGAAATGAGGCGGGGCGTCATCGCAGGCAGATTGGGGTTTTTTTGCCTGGCCTCGGCGATCAGACGGTTGGCATGAACTTCCGATGTGAAAAAGTCGACGATCGGGCTTTGATCTTGTCCAGCCAATATCACCATATTGCCCTCCGGATCCACAACGACCCAGATCCGCCGCAGTTCAGCCATCGCCCGGCAAACTTCCCAGCCATTTCCCATCCCCTGTCCTTCAATGGTCGCTTTCTCCAATTTCTTAAGCCCTGCGGCCACATCCGGATCGATCGGTCGTTGCTGGGGTGTGATATTCTCCGTTTTCGACGGTGTCTCCGTGACTTGCTTGGGCTGGACGCTGGCGAAGAGTCGCGTTGCCTGCTCTTTTGTGAAAGGAATTTGTTCCGGCAATCCGTAGTGAAAATAGGGAGCATCGGCACCGAGTTGCCGGCAACGCTCCAAAACCTCGCTCCAGGTACGCTGAACAGGCTTCCCGCCTGATTTTTGCGTCACGGCCCCGGCATCTTCCTCACGCAAGTAGACAGCCACCGTATATTGCCCTTTTTCATATTCGACCAACAACACATTTTGCTCCATCGTCGGCACCCACGGCCCGGGCATTTTCGCAAGTTGCTCTGCAGCGTACTCGCGAATCAATTCCTTCAAATAACCTTTATTTAAAAACAACCGCGACGGAAGACCCGGGTTCAAAACAATCCCTTCCGCATCGGAACGAAAAGCTTTCAAAAGAAAGGGCAGGGCCGCTTCCTCTTCCCGTTTCATATATTCAGGGTAATCCACCTTGACCACCGCCGATGCCTCCGCATCCGAGAAAGCGACAACATATCGGCGATCCGGCGCATTACCCTTGGCCAAAAACGGCTTTTTACTTCCCTCTGTCACCTGGTACAAAACCGCTAACTCCGGAACTTGTGTAGCCATAAAACGATAAAGTTCATCCGGGCTTACCTGCTTGGTACTGGCTAATTCTAGATATTCCCTCGTGTTCAACAAACCGTTCCTCCCTCTAGACAACAACTGAAACCTGTTTCCAAAAACGGGACTTTTATCTGTATATCATCATACCAAATTTCCAGCCAAAAAAAGCGGACAGACTGTGACGTCTGTTCGCTTTTTCGTTAAAGTTTTTTTCTCTTTATCCCTTTTAAACACCAGTTGGAGCGGTTTTCGACTGTTCGAATAAGCCCGATGCACGAAGCTCTCCCATAAAATGATCAAACGAGGGAATATCGATTTGTTGTTTTGCATCGGACAAGGCGACAGCAGGATTGGGATGAACCTCCAGCATAATGCCGTCTGCTCCCGCTGCGAGAGCCGCTTTCGCACAGGGCAGCAAAATATCCCGTCTGCCTGTTGAGTGAGTGATATCCACAAACACCGGCAAGTGCGATTCGTTCTTCAAAATGGGAACGGCTGAGATATCGAGCGTATTACGGGTCCACTTCTCATAGGTTCGGATCCCGCGCTCACAGAGCATGACCTGATCATTTCCACGCGACATGATGTATTCCGCGGCAAACAAAAATTCTTCCAGTGTAGCGGAAAGTCCCCGTTTCAGCAGAACCGGCGTATTGACGGAACCGGCGGCTTTCAGCAATTCAAAGTTCTGCATATTGCGCGCCCCGATTTGAATGACATCAATATATTCGCCTGCCACTTCAATATCGGCCGGGTTCACGATTTCACTGATCACCTTCAGGCCGAATTCATCGGCAGCCTTGCGCAAAATTTTCAATCCCTCAAGGCCCAATCCTTGGAAATCATAAGGCGACGTTCTCGGTTTAAAGGCTCCGCCGCGCATGATTTCGATCCCCTGTGCCTTGAGTGCCCGCGCAACGGCAAACACCTGCTCTTCCGACTCGACCGCGCACGGTCCTGCGATCACATGCGGGCGTCCTGTGCCAACCCGGGTTCCTCCGAGGTCAATTACCGTATCGGAATTCTTCTTTTTGCGACTGACCAACAGCGCTTCTTTCTGATCGCTCTGTTGCAAATCGAGCGAAGCCTTGAAAATCTGTTTGAACAGATAGCTTATGGTCTCGTCGGAAAAAGGCCCCTTATTTTCCTTGGTGAGCACTTCCAACATCTTTTGTTCGCGCTCAGGGTCGAACTTGTTAATTCCCTGTTTTTTCTTGACTTCCCCAATTTCTTTTGCAATGCTCGCACGCTCGTTTAACAGAGCCAATAATTTCAGGTTGATCTCATCCAATTTCTCGCGCAAATCAGATAACCGATGCTCACTCACTCGTCTTTCTCCTCTCTACTCATTTAAAAACTGCCCCGCCAGCTTTTATGGTGGCTTCACTTACATTGAGCCTGCTGGCGTTCTCTCTGCGATGGCATATCCCATGCCCTCACCATGTTGTAGTTTAACGAGGTTCCGCTCGATGAAAAGCGTAAAATGGATTGGATGCCAGAAGCGATCCTAAAAATAATTTTGTACATTATATCCGAATTCTTTTTTCTTGTCACCCCCTGATTTCAGGGAGTGATCAGAGTTTGACTGGTCAACCGGCTGAACCAGCCCGGGTTTTCGGGGGCGACTTCGGAATCATCGATCAGTTCAATGCTGGGCCTCTCTCCGGTTGTGATCACAAAAGAAGCGGGGAAATGAACCGATCCCTCTCCAAGCCATTCCGTTTGGGCCGGAATGCCCGCCTCCTTCAGCAGGTAATAAAAGGTGCGCGAATCTCTCACCCTGACAAAAATAAACCGGTTCACTTTTCGCATCCAGGCCGTGCTTGTCCGGACAAAGATTGGAGATTTGCCCGGATTAATTGCAGCGGATTCGGAGGCCATGGAGTACGGCACATATTCCGGACTGCCAATAAAGGGAGTCCCCTCGGGAAGAGCCTGTCTGTCCCTTGTCGCAAATACCAACAAGCCGGAAACTGCTTCCATTTCCGGATCGTCTTCTGCCGAAAGGATCTGCGGGGATTTTGATTTGGCATGAAAGGAGGAAATGAAGGCGAAAAGAGCTACCACTACGATGACTGTCGTCCATTTCAGCGGCTGGAACAGGATGCGCCGCTGTTTTGTCCGTGCTTCCCGCCCCAGTTTTTCCAGTGACGTGACCAAATCGACCATCTCGAAAAAAAGCTGCCGACAATGCGGACAAACCTTCACGTGCGCCTGTAGCACCATCATCTCTTGATCCTGGATCTCACCGTCCGCATAGAGTTGGATCAGCGTCTCTACTTCCCTACAGGTTCGGCTCATACGCCCCTCTCCCTTACCCCTTCCTGGATAACCGTTCTTTCAACAGTTTGCGGGAACGGAACAATTGAGTTTTCACCGTTCCTTCCGGAATGCCCAATTCCTTGCTGATCTCCGCGTAAGAATACCCGTAATAATGGCGCAAGACAATGACGCGCCGGTATATTTCCGGCAAGGAACCGATTTCTTCCTTCATCCGTTCCAATAACAGCTTGCGCTCCACCTGTTCTTCGACTGAAGCATTTGCATTCACGGCTGCTTCGGCCTGGGGCATCGCTTCATCCAGGGTAACCACGGGCAGGCTCTTTTTCCGCTTCTGGTCGCGAAAACGATTCGTCATCATCGTCCTGAGCCAGGCTTTCAGCGATTTTTCATATGTATATTTGCCTGATTTCTGATGAGCCTGCCACAGCGTTTCCTGCGTCAAATCTTTTGCATCTTCCGGGTTTCCGGTCAAGCGGTAGGCGATGCGGAACAAGTACCGCTGGTGTTTGTGCAGCCGCTCCATAAATTCATCCGCAACGCTTTTCCACGCTCTTTCCCCCATCCCATTGCTGTTCATGGCTTCCTGTTGCACGGCGATTTTTGCACAACAGGGGTTTCACCTCTCTTTCTCTATTGTTCAACTGCTTTTTGCAGGGATTCGACCGTGATATTCCAATGCGAATCGTGCCAGAGAACTTTTCCGTCCGAAAGCAAAATGGCTTGCGGCGATTCATGCTTCACTTGAAGTTGGTCGGCGATGTGATTGGACACCGCCCGATCTTCCCTCACATGCACCACGGCTATTTTGACGCCGGCCGCGGCAGGGGTTTCGCTGAATCTCTTCAGTTCCGCAAAGGCATTGGCGCTGATCGGACAGGTTGTGCTATGTTTAAACACCAGTACCGGAATTTGTTTTGACTGGCTATACACTTCATCCCATTGGTTTAATTCGCTCAGTTGTGTAAAGGTGCTCATCTTTTTCACCCTTTGTGTCGATTTTTCTTATTTTAACACATCCGTTTCCGGAGTGTTGACTTGTGCGATGTTGGCAGAATACGGAAATCCGTTTGAGAAGAAAAACGGGCTTTGGAACGTGTTCCCCCCTTTTGCGGAAGGCCATGCTCCAAAGCCCGTTTCATTTATTCTTTTTCCGCTGCAGACGTCTCTTTTGGCTTCAGCGGCAATTCCAGCCATTTGCCGGAAAACTCTATTCCTGCATCACTCGCTTTATCCATCAGGTCTTCCGCCTGATTTTTCACGGTCACATACAGGTCTTTCCCTTTCGCTTTCACTGTTTCAAGATTTTTCCCCAATTCTTCGCGCAGTTCTTTGCCCGTACGCGGCGCGGTTAACAGGGCAACCGCCGCACCGACCAAACCGCCCAGAATGGCCCCCGCCACAAAATATCTACCGTTTTTCGCCATCCAGCTTTCCTCCTCGTTCTCCCTTTTCATACTGATGGTCCTGCCTCCACTTTTTGGCCAGCTCGATTCCGACACCGAGGAGCGCAATCGCATTTCCCCAACGGTTGCGGTTCACCTCTACGCTTTTTAATACACTTGTGGAAGCCTCCTGTAAACTTTTCCCCATTTCCCCCAGTGAATCAAACAGGTGCTCCACCTTTTGCGATTTTTGCCGCACGTCTTCCACCAAAAACCGGACTTCTTTCAGTGTGCGGGACGATTCCTCAACAGTATTTTCCACTTTCCCCTTGAGGTCGGCAAGTGTCTGGTTTACAGACAGTAATGTTTGGGTCAAAGCATTTAATGAACGAATGAGAAAAATAACGAGAATCACGAGCGCTGCCGCGATCACTGCCACACTCACTTCAATAATCACGCGAGAACCTCCTTGCCATTTCTCAGCAATCATTCCTGCCCCCGTTTCGCCCAGGACCGGGGATGAAGGCGGAGGCGAATCCGAAAAATCGAATGACAAATATTCCCTTCGCATCCGCTTGCTTCTTTTTTCATTGTACCGAATAGTCTCCTGCAAGCTCCACCAAAAATGAGGCAAAACTCCAAATCCTCGGGTTAAGTTATTAGTCCGAATCTTCAGCGCTAGTACGATCAATTTGGAAACTGTATAATAGACGGGGAATGTTAAAATGCTTGAGGTGAAAGAATATGGATACGAAATCCGTCGTAGTCATGAAAGGTGACCAAACAGGACAAGAGTTGTTGGACGAAGCATTGCGCGTCCTTGATCCCAATGTGATCGGCTTTGAGATCGATTTTCAAACTTTTGACTTAAGTTTAGAAAATCGCCGAAACACGAAAAATCAAGTTGTTTATGATGCGGCTCAAGCCATGAAACGGGCCGGATTCGGTTTGAAAGCGGCAACAATCACACCGGAGGAAAAAGGGGATGTCGGCAGCCCCAACGCAATTTTGCGCAAGGAAATCGACGGCAAGGTGATTATTCGTACCGGCCGCCGCATTCCAGGAGTTCGCCCTGTGGCCGGAACATTTGCCCCGATTTCCGTCATCCGCATGGCAGTCGGTGATGCCTACGGTGCCAAAGAATGGCGGGAAGGGGAAGGTCTGGATGAAATCGCCTATCGCACCGAAAAAATCGACCGCAAAACCTGCCGCGCCGTGGCCGAATTTGCTTTCCGCCACGCAAAAAAAACCAATGCAAAAGTGTTTGGCGGCCCCAAATATACCGTCAGCCCCGTCTATGAAGGAATGCTCAAGGAAGAAATGGATGAGGCAGCCAAACGTTATCCTGAAGTTCGTTACGAGCCGCAACTGATTGATGCCACCTATGCGCTTCTCATCAACAATTCCGGTGAATCCCTGGTAATTCCTGCACTCAATCGCGATGGTGACTGCCTCAGCGACCTCGTTCTGCAAATGTTTGGAACGATCGCCGGCTCAGAATCGATTTTGATGAGTTTTAATGAAGATTTCAATTCTCAAGTCGTTATGGCTGAAGCTCCCCATGGCACCGCCCCGTCCTTGTTTGGCAAAAATGTCGCCAACCCGATGGCGATGATCCTGGCCGCTGCTTCCCTGCTCACTTATTTCAATGATCCCAAAGCAACCGCCGCTTCCCGCGCCATCTACGAATCCGTGATCGAAAGCGTGCGAGAAGGCGTCCGCACTGCCGATCTGGGCGGAAGCTCCACCACAACCGAATTTACCAACGAAGTGATCAGCAAAGTGCAGACCAAACTGGAAGTATGGACTACCTTGCAAGGATTTTAAGCCGTCAAAAGATAACGCCCGGAGGTACAGCAGGTTGTACCTTTGGGCGTTATTTCATGAAAGTGCACAGTGATACGAATGTTCATGTCTTTTCACGCCGGGTTCTTTTCCCATTGCTGCCGCCACTGTTTGATCTCTTTGCGGAAAACGGACTTCAGTTTTTTATATTCCGCCTTCAGCTTGGCCTGATCGATCTGCAGAGCTTGTTCAACCTCTTTCCATGACTTTTTTTCTTCTTTCAATTTCAGCACTTCTTCATAAGATTTTCCACTTGCTTTGGACAAAACGGCAGCTTTGACAGCCCCGGGCAAACCGAGCCGGGAATGGTAGAGTGCCTGTTGAATCTCCGCCGGGGTGCGGCCCAGATAATCGGCCAGAATCTCAAAAGCGACAGCCGGATTGTTTTTCAGCCATTTCGCTGCGTGTGCGCGCGGAAACCACTTATGCAGCTCCTGCACCACCGCTCTCCGGTCCAAATGATAAACGGACAGCACCTCTTTCCAATTCTGCTTCTGTTTCATCGTTTGCAGCACTTGATCGAGCGGTTGGCGGCTCAGTTTTGCAATTACACCGGCAATGGCCAGCTTTCCGGGCTTCACCTGGTAGGTGGCCATCAATTGTTTTACCTGTGCAACATCCATTCCCAACTGTTTCGCGACGATTTCCTCCGCTTTTTCCCGGTGAGTTCCCTGCAGTTGCTGTGTCTGACCGCTCTCGCCAAGGATTTGCTTTTTCACCTGCGCAAAACTGACTTGATGGACGCCAAAAGCGATGCCCCCGATCAGCCCCAGAACGGCAGCCGTTCCGATCAGCTTTTTCAATGAAAGCATCGATGCTCTCCTCCTTTTTCCTAATTCGGCGATATGCTACTAGCATAACCAAAAACGATGACAAAAATTGGACAGCATCGTGACCGGATGAAGAAACGGGAAAGGCCGGCGCGAAACAAGTGTCTTTTCCACACTCGCCGGCGACGGAAATTTTTTCGCCGTGCAATTGGGCCGGCTGTTTGCCGATGGAAAAGACGGACCCCGTTTCTCAAAAGCCCGCCTACTTCTAATCCGCTCTAACGAAAATCGAGGAGAAGAGGGGCAGGCGTCCCCGGAATGGTAACTGACTCACAGGAAAAGGCCCTGTCCCGGATCGGGAGGGCCTCGCTTGCTTCAAGCCTGCTATTTTTTCTTGCGCGGAACTTTCTTTTTCCCCTGCAGAATGTCCATCCCCAGCGAAGGATCAGCCCTGATGGAATCTGCAAATTGTTTTAATTCCTTAAAATCAACATCGGCTCGGGTCACTTTCATCAGATATTCCAATACCGCGTTCATTCCGCCGCGGTCATGAGCTCTCTTTGCTCCGGCCAAAATCTGTTCCATTTGCTGTTCAGTCAATACACGCTGTCCCATGACAGAATTGATCATCTGCACCAAATCTTTTACCGTGATTTCATTTCCGGCCAATCAGATCCCCTCCTATTAAGGCAACTCTGTACACCTTATGTAAAGAGAGGCGGTGCAGTCCGGGGCAAAAGCCCTGCCAACAAGCCCAAAAGAGGAGAAACGGGTACCAACCCAACACTTTTTTTGCGGGAAAGGTATAGGATTTTACTAACCAGTCGGCAGAAAGGGTTGAAGCAGAATGGGTTACAAACCCGTGCAAGTAAAGGCCGCCGTTTTCCGTCCGCCCGTCATTTCCCCATGGCTGAATCTGCTGCTGTTTTTGCTGGTCATTCCCACGATTTTTGTCTTTGTCGCCAATCTTTGAAACGCAGGCAGGGGAGGCCTTTGTACCCTTGGCATAGTCATAAACCGCGATTCCCGGTTGAAGGTGCATTGAAAGGAGCGGCTTTTACTGTTGCGGTTTCGGCCGAAGCTTCTCAATCAACGCAACCGGAAGAAACGCGCGGCATTGGTGACGAAGGCGACCGAAACAAAGAGCACCCTGACCCGTCGGACTTCCGATTCAGGAATTTGCCAACAAGCTGAGTGCCCCCGCTCCGGAGGGCACTTTCTTAATACCAAAAAAACATGAGCCTTACCCGTTTCAGGCTCATTTTTCTTCATTCGGTTTGGAACCGGCGCCGATGGACTGAATCAAAAGATGGTCTTGCTCCTTGCTGAGCAAATGAACCAATAACTGGTATTCCTCCAATAGCATGAGTTCAAAAAACTTGAAGTCTTGCTTTATTTTCCGGTTTTCCTTAATCAATTGTTCCAGCTGGCTTTGCACCTTTTCCATCTGTTCTTCGAGGCGAGACAACCGAGAGTCCAAGCATTCTGTCAGCCGGTCAGGCAAAACCCGCACCTCTTTCTGCCTTAGAACTAAATAAGCACTTTATCTTATGTTGTGATTCCTTCTTCGTTATCGGCTTTCACCTGAAGGCGTTTGTCATTTTTCAGTTCAAACGGGATCTCTGCCTGTTCTTTCACGGAAGAGATCAAACGGATGAGATGCTGGTATTTATCTTTCACTTCCTGCTGATACCATTGATAAGAGTTCATTTCCTCCCGCAGTTTTTTATTTTCTTCCCTCAATTCTTTCTCCTGTTTCCGCTTGCTCTCCACTTTTTCAGACAGCGATTTCACTTCTGCTTTCAGTCTGCTGCCCTCTTTTTCCATCTGCTTTATAAGGGGAATCAACTGCGATATGCTTTGGGGGGAATTGGCGCGTTTTTGTTGCAATTGGCGGTAGACACGCTTCTTTTTTGCCTCTGTATAGGAAAGCGGATCTTTTTGCCGCAGGACGGCGTTCCAACGAAACCCGCAGGCTCCGGGCGTGCGGCCCAATTTTTTTCCGATTTTTTCAAACGCCTCAACCTGCGTGCCTCCATTGATAATAGTCTGGAGTACACATTCTTTTAACAGTTGATCTTCTTCAGCTGTCCAGCCCCGCCCTTTCATCCATCCTCCTCCTCTCCGCTGATGATGCTCCTACACATTTTCTATATTCATTATTTAGTCGGAGAAGGAGGTTTTTATGATAACACATCATAAAAAATATTCATTTTGGATAGACCTGCATCGGTGAAAGTTTGTTGCTGACTGATCGCTGAGTCATCCTTTCCTCAGGCGCTTCACTCCGCTTCGGGCTTTGTTCCAACTCTTCCTCACAGGGTTCGCTAATTGGAATTTACCTCCCGAACATCAGGCAGCGGACAAACCGGTATTTCTTTCAACAGCGCATCATCGGGCGGCAGTTTTTCCACTCCATCCGGAAGCACCTCCAGACAGAGGTTCAACCAATCCAGAACCCGATCGACCAAAACACCATCTTTTTCGGGAGCAAACGGCGAAAGGTATTTGATGGCACTGGTCGCCAGTTTTCTGGCTCCGCGCACTTTTCCTCTGTTGAGTTGATGCATGATGGCCGCAATTTGGATCAAACCGTGATAAAAGTCATTGTGACGCTGTGATTGCCACAATTCTTCCAAAACTTCGTGCGCTTCCCAATATTCCCTCCGGTGATAATGAATAAAAAATAATTGATAGAGATTGTGAGCCATCGCTTTTATTCAAACCTCCGTTCACATTCCATTTTTAATCAGCATAACAGAAACCCGGGAAAAAGAAAAAAGACCAGGTTTACCTGGTCACATGAAAGAGGGTCAAGATTAAGGAGTTAAAAAGAAGCGTGGTAGCGTAAGCAAGAAGGTCAACCTTACTTACACAAACATTTTAACACGCTCCCCGAAATTTGTCGATATCATGTCGATGATCGTTTTCAAACTTTTTCAAGTTTGGCGGTCTAATCCAACAGTTTTAAATTACCCAACGCTTCCAAAACAGGAAAATCCGGGGTGTGTTCGTCGCTTTAAGCACCTCGGTGAATTCTGAGCGTATCACTTTGTTTTTCGGGTCCATCCTCAGCGCCAATTTCAATTGCCTCGCCGCTTCCTCGTACTTTTTCATCTCGATGAACACTTTTGCTTTGCGTTGATGGTACAAGGGGTTGGCCCGATAGTAGTGAGCTGCCAGTTCCAAGTGCAAAAGAGCTTGTCCGGTTTTTCCGCGTAAAAGGTAAATTTCCGCCATCAGCGTGTGAGCAATTGAGTCTTTGGGGTCCAGTTCCAGACAGCGAAACAACAAATTTTGCGCCAGGGTGATCGTATCCGTATGGCTCATCAAGTAGCGCGCATACTCACGGTAAGCCTTGGCAAAGCGGGTATGTACCCGCACACACGCCTGATAAAGCGATGCAGCTTCTTTCAGGTCGTTTTGCGCCTCACAAATTTGCGCCAACAGGAGCATGGCATCAGCATGCTGAGGCTCCAGCTTGAGCGCTTCCTCAACGGCTGCTTGCGCCCGGTGCCAATATCCTTTGCGCGCCTCCAAAATGGACAGCACCAGATAATATTCGACTCTCGGGTCATTTTTGAGCAATCGCTCTATGCGGGCGCGATTCCGCCGATAGCTGCCTGACGCAAGTCTTTTCCCTTGAGGTTCAGCAATAAAATCCGCCTCAATGATCGGCCCCGCCACCATACAGTTCCCCCTTTTTCCCATCTCTCTCTATCCTTTTTCTGTAAAATTTTGCTGCTTGCCGGGTCGTGGTGTCCCCCCAGACCTCCCCATGTTCACTGAGGGGGGCACCACTCCAATCCATTGCTTAAGTCTATCCTGGGGTTCTGTCGTCAAGTCATTGCTTGTTCATGAATAATTATTCATTCATTGACGAAAAACAACCCCCCGGAAACAGAGGACGAAACAGGGTTTGTTTGCCAAACAAACACAACCTTATCGGGATTGCAAACGGATGCGCGTGATATAATCCGTTTCATAATAGTCCAACTCATCTCTCAAAGCTTCGAAGATCTTGGACAGGGAAACCGTGATTTTCCGCAAAGCTTCGGGAGGTGTTTGTCGGAATTTGATCGCATCCATCTGAGTATATGTGTAACGGCCGTCTTCCTCATATACCTCGTGCTTCGGATAATAAAAGGCATAAATGCATGAATGGACGATTTCACTCAGCACTTTTTCCGCAAACTCGTGATTGAACTTGGCTCGCCGCAAAACGAGGCTCACCTTCTCATACCCGAGTTCGCAAGCGACACTCAAATGCCTTAAATCCTGCAGGTATTCACAGATATAGGCCTCTTGTGCGGAATCATTTTCTTTTTCCCCCAGCAGCATGGGCACATGGGTATAATTAAGAAAATGATTCAGCTCTTCTTTCGCTTCTTTTAATTTGTCTTTTACGAAAACACATAATTGTCTCGTCTGCTCTGCCGGCATCAAAAAGACCCCCCTTGGACCAGGACTAGCCCCCTTCATTTCCACTTTTAGTATATCATATGAAGTATTTAATTTCTGCATTTAATTTCGACGTTTTTCTCATAAAATTACAGGAATAAAATCATATTTATAAATGAATTTATTTATATAATAATATTGTTTGTACCAACATTTTCTTTAACGACATGTTAATGGAGGTTCAGATCCATGATTCCTGCATGGCTACCAGAAGACCCAAATCAATGGGTTGATTCTTTTCGCTTTTTCACCCCGGTTCAAGTCCGGTTCTCCGATACCGATATGCTCGGACACATCAACAACGTCAGTTATTTCAGCTATTTTGAGCATGGGCGGATCGCCTATTTCGAGGAGTTGAATCTAACCGATAGGATGTTCGATCTCCATTCGGAACACAGCGGAATCATTGTGGCTGCAAGTTTGGAGTGCCAGTATCTGCGGCAGGTACACTTTGGGCAAAAGGTGAACCTCGGGGTTCGCATCAGTCGCATCGGCAACAGCAGCATGGATTTTGAATATGCCCTGCTGGCCGATGACCAACTGGCAGCTGCCGGTCGCGGAACGGTCGTTTATATTAACCCGAAAACCGGAAAAAGCCAGCCTCTCCCGGAAGAGATCAAACAGGCGATTCGCGAATTCGAAAACTCGGCCACCAACGTACATTAATAAGGAAGACCCGGGCTCTCCGGGCCTTCCCTGTTAATGGTACCATTTATCTCCGTGATGATAAGCGATCGTCTGTGCGACAATGCGGCTGATATCGTCCCTGTTTATATTGGAAAGCTCACCGTGAACCAAAACGCTGGCATCCAGTTCAGCTTCTGTCAACAATTCATACAACTCGGGGGAAACTGCCAATACCAATTGAGATAACCTCAATGTTTGCATTTTGACTCACCTCAATCAGCTGAATTTGCCACACCTGTAAGGGGAAAAACCCGCTGTTTGCTTTTTCATTATGCCACATCTTTCGCTAAAAATCTATTTTTTTCGACAAATCGAAACACAATCTCCTATATAAAAATCTGGCGGATATTATTTTTGTTCGGCGCAACCCCTGCGCAGTCAAAGAAAAAAGTCCGGCTATTCCACCGGACTCGGGGGCTGATCACCAAACCAAGTTTTCAAAATACAGGAAATATCAAAAATGAGTGCAGGACGGCTTACAGACTCAGCTTTCCCGGGCGGACCGTTTCCCCAGCAGAATGGCATGATCCACTTTAATACAACGGTCCATGATCACGATCAGTCCATTTTCAGCGGCCAGCTCCGCCGCTTCTTCATTCCAGACTCCGATCTGCATCCAGATCGCTTTTACCCGGACTTTGACGGCTTCCTCCGCGATCGGAAACACCTCTTCACTTCGGCGAAACACATTGACAATATCGATCGGCTCGTTGATCTCGCTCAGTGAGCGATAGGGCTTTTCTCCCAAAACCGGATCGGTCAGATAAGGATTGACCGGAAAAATGCGATATCCCGCATCCTGCAATGCCGCAGCGATCAGATAGCTCGTTCGTTCAGGTTTATCCGAGCATCCCACCACAGCGATATTTTTCGCCTCTTTCAGCAATTTTGCCCTCTCTGCATCAGTCGGATTCTGAAACATTTTCCTGCTCCTCTCCATTCTTCTCTTGTGTCAGCCAGTCGATCCCCATTCGCTGCTTCATATTCTGCACAAAAGAAGGCAGGGAAAACGCATTTCCCCCCTGATTGAAATAAGCTCTTTTTACTCTTTCCATCAGCCATTTGGGAATCTTTCGCCCACGGATATAGGGATAACAGACATAATAAGCTTCCACCAGATGTTCCCAGCGCCGGTCCCGACCCGGTTCCATATACTCGGACACATCGATCAGCTTGGCGCGCCCCTTTTGCAACAACACATTTTTCAAATGAATATCGCGGGGATTGAGACCCTGGCAACGCGCGCAATCAACTGCCTCTTCGACGTCGCGGATCACCTGCTCCGGAATCACGATCCCCAGTTCCAAGCATTCATACAAGGTCGGGCCGCTTTCATGGCTGAGGATGAGATAATGATCCCCGTATCCGTAACAGCGGGCATAAAAGGGGCAATTCCCCAGTTTTTGATAAACCGTCCACTCTTTTTCTTTTTTATGAATCCGGTCCTTTGCATACACTTTAAACACAATACCCGGAAATTCCGGATGGGATACGACAATCGCATCCGTTCCCCGTCCGATCTCGTGAAAAACAGGCGGAACGCTTTTAACCGCCACCAATTCATTTTCAGGTGAAGCAACAATCTGAATGCGCTTCAGCTCCTGTTCCACGTCGCCGCGGAGCAATGTTCCTCCTGTTTGAAAAATAGCGGATCCACTCCTTTGAGGGCTTTCCCTTCCTATTTGCATTCTTGCTTGTATTTACCCCTAAAAAGGTGGGATCATGCATGACTGAAAAAACATTTTTTTCCAAACAAGGACAATTTCGCAACAACCGGCGATGAAAAGCACCGTCGTCCACCACATCATGCGCACTGCCAACTTCAGATGCACCCGTTTTTTCGGTTGCCGGGGGTCACCAAGCCGGGCGCGAACTGAAACCTTCCCCTGATAGGTATTGGTTCCCCCGAGTTGAATATTCAACGCCCCTGCCATCAAGGATTCAGGAATGCCGCTGTTGGGGCTGGGGTGCAGATGAGCATCGCGCCGGACCACGCGCCAACCGGAACGGAAATCGAGGCGCAAACAAAAAGCAGCTGCCAGCATGGGGATAACGGTCAGGCGGGCGGGCAGCCAGTTGGCCAGATCGTCAAGCCGGGCCGAAGCCCAGCCCAGATCGATGTACTTTTCATTTCGATAGCCCACCATCGCGTCCAGGGTGTTGACTGCCCGGTAGGCAAAGGCGAGCGGGGCTCCGCCGATCAGCGCATAAAACAAAGGTGAAATCACTGCATCGACAATATTTTCCGCCACCGTTTCCACCCCTCCGCGGACGATTTCATCACAGTCGAGATGCTCCGTATCCCGTCCGACCACCATCGCCAGTTCCCGGCGGGCCTTTTCCACATCTCCCTCCGCCAGCGCCCGGAAGATTTGATTCCCCGCGTCAGCCAGCCCTTTCGGCGCGATCGTCAGCCAAACCAAGACGATTTCACTCACCAGTCCGGCCAGCGGGCTCCAACCATCACACAGTTTTGTGATCCCCCATGCCAGTCCGTAGGTTCCTCCGGCAATCACCAGCGGAAACAGCAACCCGAGCAGGCGGACTTTCCGGCCGGTAACGGCAAGGCGGGAAATCAGGCGGAGAAGCCCTTTTTCCAGCCATGTGATACAGCGGCCGATCCCGGCGACGGGGTGGGGAAGCCAGCGGGGGTCCCCGAACATCAGTTCAAGCAGAAAAGCTCCGCAAATAATCCATATTTTCTCCATCCCGATCCTCTTTCTCCCCTTATCCTCCCGAACCGGCCACCGCCTGGCGAACGGATGCGGACACAGCCTGTCCAATCGCATTGCCGAGCGGTGTAGTCACTCCCGCATACACATGAGTATAACCGGCCAGTTCCATTTGCGTGGCGGCAATGATGACCGCATCAGTCGTTGTTCCTGTCGCCTGTTTTCCATGTGCATCCTTTACATGCAAATCCTGCAGGGCGGCCGCTTTCGCTTCCGTCGCCGTCATCACGGCATTGATCATGGCGGCTGCCGTCATCTTTCCATCGATCACGATCATCAAATTAATCGTTCCGGGTCTTAAGTCAGAATGATGCCAAAAAACGGGATACGCCTCTCCCGCCCGTGCGGCATTGCTCACACCCGCAGTAGCAAAAACAGCGAGGCGAAACGTTTTTTCTTCGATTACCCGCAGGCAGCCGCGATCAATATCGGCTGCGGTAAGCAACACAACCGACTCTTCGGGATCCAAGTTGCTGCGCAAAAGCCACCCGGCGATTTCCCCTTCCGGATCAGAAGCGGCATAGCTCAGCGGCACATGGCGGTTAATCAGGCGAAGCGCCGTTTTTTTCTCCCCTCCGTACACCGCGCTCGACAGTACGGTCAGCGGCCTTTCGGAGGCAACCATCACCCGCTCCGGCGTTTGCTCCCATGTCAATAACCAGCTTCCGTTTTGAAACAACTTTTGCATTATGACTCCTCCGCCCCGTTTCCGGCAAAAATCCGCTCGATTTCCCATCGCTCCTCTTTCACGGCAACCCATGCACCGGCATGAGGAATCTCCAGCCGCCAAAACTGATCCCAATCGCGAAAGACATGTTTCGCCAAAAACCAGCGGATCGGGCCACCATGGGAAAAGACGGCCGCCGTTTTCCCGACTGTTTTTTGTTCCGCTTCCTCCAGCCATGCAGTTAAACGCCGATCCAAATCTCTCAGGCTCTCCCCCTGCGGCGGAGCATGCCGGAACGGATCCCCCAGCCATTTTTGCAAGAGCTCCGGCTCCCGTTCGGCGATCTCCCGGTAGGTCCATCCTTCCCACCGCCCAAATGAGCACTCCCGCAAGTCCGGCGTGATTTCCATCGGGGCATCAGGCCAATGTTTGGCACAAAACCGGGCTGTTTCCCGACAGCGCCGCAAATCGCTCACATACATGATCTCCACGTCGAGATGGGCAAGGGAACGGGCCAGTCGCCCTGCCTGCTCAATGCCGCTGCCGTTTAAAGGCTCATCCAGATGCCCGATATATCTTTTCGCCCGGTTGGCCTCCGTTTCACCATGCCGAATCCAGATCAGACGAACCATTTTTCCACCCCCCTGAGCGACAGAATCAACAGCAGGCAAACTTCCGTGAGCTCAATCATGGCGCCATACAGATCTCCGGTGCAGCCGCCGATCCGCCGCTTGGCGACCAGACCGATGCCCCCGCTGACCAACAGTGCGACGACAGATAAAACGACACCCGGCCAGCCGAGCAAAATCACAGCCGGCAGCAAACAGCAAATCCAGGCGAAAAGCATCCTGATCCAGGTTAAATGTTCTTTCATTCCGACTCCGATCCCGTCCTCGCGAATGTAGGGAAAAAAGAAAATCCCCCAGACCGCTCCCATTCGCCCCAGGGCACAGGCAACAACCAGGACGGATCGAAACAGTGAGGCCGGTCCCTGGGCCAGCGTCCAAACCGCTGCCGCTTTGAACAGGATCAAAAGAACGCCGGCAATCATCCCCATCGCACCAATGCGGGAATCTTTCATAATCGCCAGCATCCGTTCGCGATCCCGGTGGGAGCCAAAGCCGTCAGCGGTATCCATCAATCCGTCGAGATGCAATCCCCCCGTCATAAAAATCCAGACAGCCGTATCGATGAGGGCCCGGAGCGGCGGCGAAAACCAGCGGGCAACCAAAAAATCGATCACGGCCAGGAAAGCGCCCAATCCCACTCCGACCACCGGATACCACATCGTGCTTTTTTCCCAGCCCTCTGATTTCAATCGAACAGGAACCGGAAACCGGGTCAAAAAAGCGACGGCATGCCAAAAAGCGTTCATCCTTTCACCTTCCACGGAATTCCCGAAATAACCATCCAGACTTCATCTGCCTGCTCCGCCACCATTTGATTCACGGTTCCCAACGCGTCCTGAAATTGCCGGGTGACCGGGTGCATCGCCACGCCGCCCAGCCCCACTTCATCCGTGACCACAATCGCGTTTCGCGTTTTGAGCAAAGCGAGCCACTCTCCCGCCTCTTCGATGATCCGTCCGATGGCGTTTTTTTGTCCCGATTCGCCACCATGCCGTTCCAGGCGATTGCTCACCCAAGCGGTGATGCTGTCGAGCAGGATCATTTTTTCAGCCGGAATTCCGGCCAGCGCCCCGGCCAAATGATGGGGTTCCTCCAGCACTTCCCAATCCGCGGGCCTTCTCAGCTGATGTTTTGCGATGCGCGCCTTCATTTCCGCATCTGCCGGCTCACAGGTGGCCAAATAAATCACTTCCTCCCCTCTCTGCCTGCAAAGCGTCTCGGCAAAGGCGCTTTTCCCCGAGCGCACGCCCCCGGTTACCAGAACTAGTCTCATGTTCTCACCCCTCTTGCAAAAGCTCTCCCAACGCCTGAACCAACACCTGATTATCTTCTCTTTTTTTCACGGCGATCCGGAAATACCGCTCATCCAGTCCCGGATACATCGAACAATCCCGAATTAAAATCCCCCGTTTTCCCAGTTGCTGCTGAAGCTGTTCCGACGTCCTCCCGCGGATCGTCCGGATGAGCAAATAATTGGCCTCTCCCGGATAAACCTCGAGTGAAGCGAAACGGCGCAAGGCTTGGCAGAGAAACTTCCGTTCCGCCACGAGCCGGCGCCGCACCTCATCGACGTAGCCATGATAAAAATCCGGATCAGCCACCGCACAGCCGATACGATCCGCCAAACCGCTGACACTCCAGCATACTTGCATCCGTTTCATCCGGCGAATCAGATTCTCACCGGCAACTGCATACCCCAGTCGCAATCCGGGAAGAGCAAACATTTTCGTCAACGATCGCAGGACAGCAACATGCGGGAAACGGGAGAGGCGGGAGATGAACGAACGCGTTTCGCCCTGATCAACGAAATCGATGAACGCTTCATCAATCGCCAGTATCGTGCCAAAGCGCTCTGCCAGCAGGGCCAACTCTTCCAATTGCCCTTCCGTGATGAAATGCCCGGAAGGATTGTTGGGCCTCCCGAGAAAGAGCAGTTCCACATCCCGGATCAATGTTTCCATCTCTTCTGTTTTTGGGAGAAAGTCCTGCTCCCAGCCGGTAATCACACTTTGGACGGGGATCTCTCTTTTCTGCGCTGCCAGGCGATATTCGGAAAAAGCCGGTTCCACCACGCCGACGCGCTTTGGCTTTAACGCCGCAACCAAAAGATCAATCAGTTCGGCTGCTCCGTTTCCGGGCAAGACCATCTCTTCGCTTACCCGGTGCAAACGGGCCAGCTTTTTCCTAAGCAGGCGCAGATCCGGATCGGGATAAACGGCGATCGCCGGCAAACCCGGTTCCCGAAGCACCTTCTCCATCGTCTCCATCACGACGGACGGAGGGCCGAACGGGTTGATATTGGAACTGAAATCAACAAAATCTCTCTGACAGCCAAACATCTCTGCGGCGGTGAGCAGATCGCCGCCATGGCCAAAACGCTCCAGTTTAGCCAAATGACACACTCCCTCTTTTTCCGATGCGATCGATATTGTGTCATGAATCCACCCTTTGCCTCTTGACCAATCACCTCAATCAGGTTCAGGAAGCCCGAGATCGGCAAAGGTGGCCATCCGCTCGGCGAGAGCCACGGCCGCATCGAACAGCGGGAAGGCCAGTGATGCGCCGCTCGCCTCCCCAAGCCTCATCTCTGCGGTGATCAACGGTGTCAGCTGCAAACGATTCAGCAGGATGCGGTGGGCGGGTTCAGCCGAGAGGTGGGATGCGAACAGATAAGACTTCACCTCCGGTTCCATTTCAACGGCGATCGCCGCAGCCACTGTGGAAATCAGGCCATCCATGACAGCAGCCATCCTCATTTGTGCCGCTCCGAGGTATAAACCGACCATGCCGGCAATCTCCAGCCCTCCTACACAAATCAGCGCTTCCATCGCATTCCCGGGTTGATGCAGAGCCAATGCCTGCCGGATCACCTCTTGTTTGCGCACCAGATTTTCATCGGTAATCCCTGTTCCCCGTCCGGTCAACGCCCCGACATCCTTTCCGGTAAGGGCAGCCGCCAGCGCTGAAGCCGAAGTTGTATTGCCGATGCCCATCTCACCGGGGGCGATGAGGCGAACTCCCTGCCCGCCCAGTTGATGCGCCAGCCGCACTCCGACCTCAACCGCTTGGATCACTTCAGAGACGGTCATCGCCGGCTCTTCCAGAAAATTGCGGGTTCCTTTGCGAACTTTACAATCGATCACCCCTTCCGGCACCTGTTCCAGCAAACTGCCGAGGTCGGCCACAATCACAGTGGCCCTGGCCAGCTCTGCAAGCACATTGACCGCCGCTTTGCCGCGAAGGAAATTTTCCATCATCAATCCGGTCACTTCTTGTGGATAGGCGCTCACTCCAGCCTGAGCAACTCCATGATCCCCGCACATCACAACGACGGCCTTTTTCCTGATATCCGGAATCGTCTCACCCGTGATTCCCGCCAGGCGAATAAAAATCTCTTCCAACATCCCGAGGCTCCCCACGGGCTTGGTTAACGAGCGCACCCGTTTGCGGGCCGCTTCTTCCATTTCCACATCCAAATCGGGTATCTCCCGCAAGCGCCACCACTTTTTCTCTCCCACAGCGATTCCTCTTTTCCTGTAAATATTCTTAGTTTTAAATAGCATGATTCTTCCCTTTATTATGTAGGCCAATCTGCCTGCTCCTCAACCTGTTTTTTCTCCCCTGACGAAAATTTACTATTGAAACAGGATGCAATTTTGTTAAAATAGTCTTCAATTATAACTTTTTCGCCAATCTAAATGGTTGATTCTGCTGAGCTGAGAAAAAAGTTGAGGTGAGCCTGATGAAACCACGGACGATGTTTGAAAAGATTTGGGAACGTCATGTGATTGAACAGCAGGAAGGAAAGCCTGCCATTCTGTACATCGATCTTCATCTCATCCATGAGGTCACGTCTCCCCAGGCATTTGAAGGTTTGCGCATGGCCGGGCGAAAAGTGCGCCGCCCCGATTTGACCATCGCCACGATGGATCACAATGTCCCCACAACCGACCGCCGTCTGCCGATCACCGATCCCATCGCCAAAAAGCAAATGGAAACATTGGCGAAAAACTGCGAGGAATTTGGAATCCCGTTGTTTGATCTGCACCATGAGCGCCAAGGGATCGTTCATGTGATCGGCCCCGAACTCGGACTTACCCTTCCCGGAAAAACGATTGTCTGTGGTGACAGCCATACCTCCACCCACGGTGCATTTGGCGCGCTCGCCTTCGGGATCGGCACGAGTGAGGTGGAGCATGTATTGGCAACGCAATGCCTCCAGCAATTGAAACCCAAAACGATGCGGGTTCACTTCCGGGGAAATCTCCCGCCGGGAGTGACGGCCAAGGATGCCATTCTCGCCTTGATCGCGGAAATCGGCACGGACGGAGCGACCGGCCACGTGATCGAATATACGGGAGAAGCGATCCGGAACATGTCGATGGAGGAAAGAATGACCGTCTGCAACATGTCGATCGAGGCAGGCGCCCGAGCCGGCATGATCGCTCCGGATGAGACGACGTTCTCCTACTTGCGCGGACGCCCCTTTGCTCCGTCAGGTGAAGCATTTGAGCGGGCGGTGGAAGAGTGGAAGCAACTGTGTACCGATGAAGGTGCCGTTTTTGACAGTTATGTCGAAATCGATGCCGGAAAAATCGCTCCGCAAGTTACGTGGGGAACCAGTCCGGGAATGGGAACCGATATTACCCAATGCGTCCCCGATCCCGCCTCGTTTGCGACGGAAACGGAACAGAAAGCGGCCCGATTGGCCCTTGAGTATATGGGACTTACCCCGGGGGTTCCGATCAGCGAAATCAAAATCGATCGTGTTTTCATCGGTTCCTGCACCAACTCGCGCATTGAAGACCTGCGCGCTGCAGCCCGGGTAGTCAAAGGTTATAAGGTGGCCCCACACGTCCATGCAATGGTTGTGCCCGGCTCGCAGCTGGTCAAACAGCAAGCCGAAGCAGAAGGATTGGACAAAATATTTACGCAGGCGGGATTTGAATGGCGCGAAGCGGGTTGCAGCATGTGTCTGGCGATGAACCCCGATACCCTGAAGCCGGGAGAACGCTGTGCTTCCACCTCCAACCGGAACTTTGAAGGACGGCAAGGGCGCGGGGGGAGAACACACCTCGTCTCGCCGGCTATGGCCGCTGCAGCTGCGATCGCCGGACATTTTGTCGATGTGCGGGAATGGAAATACCGGGATCAGGAGGATGGGATTTATGCAACCACTTAAACAACACCGCGGAATTGTCGCCCCGTTGGACCGGGCGAATGTCGATACGGATGCGATTATCCCCAAGCAATTTCTGAAACGGATCGAACGGAGCGGATTTGGCCGGTTTCTCTTTTACGACTGGCGTTTTGACGAAAATGGAAACCCAGACCCCTCATTTGTTCTCAATCAACCGGAATACCAAAACAGCAGCATCTTGCTCGCCCGCAAGAACTTCGGTTGCGGTTCTTCCCGCGAACATGCCCCCTGGGCTCTCAATGACTTCGGAATCCGCGTCGTCATCGCTCCTTCCTTCGCCGACATCTTCTATAACAACTGCTTTAAAAACGGGATGCTCCCGGTCAAACTCAGCGAAGAACAGGTGGAAACGTTGTTTGAACGCGCCAGGAAACAGACAGGTTACCAGCTGACGGTCGATTTGGAAGAACAGCGCGTTTACGACGACAGCGGACTTTCTTATTCGTTTGCCATCGATTCCTATCGTCGCTATTGTCTGCTTGAGGGATTGGATGATATCGGCATCACTTTGCAATCGGAAGCGAAAATCGCCGCTTATGAGCGGAACCTGCCGGCCTTCTATTCGGCAAAACTTTAGCAGAAACCGTAAAAAAGCCCCGGGCTCCAAGTGATTTCACTTATCTGCCCAGGGCTTTGATTTCAGAGTCGGAAACATTACGGCTGATGTTCTTTTGCCAACTTACTGTTTCTCTTTCCATAGCCAAAGTAAATAATCAAACCGATCACCAGCCAGATCACAAACCGCTCCCAGGTAACGGCCGGGAGTTTGATGATCAGCCAGATGGAGAATAAAATGCCGACGATGGGGGTAAATGGAACCCAGGGAGTACGGAAAGTGCGTTCCAGGTTCGGCTGTCTCTTCCTCAGCACAATGATCGAGCTGCAAATCAGAATAAAGGCTGACAGCGTTCCGATATTGACCAATTCCGCCACCTCTGCAATCGGAGTAAGCCCGGCCACAAACGCCGTCAACACACCCAAAATCAGGGTCGGGCGATAAGGCGTCTGGAAGCGCGGATGGATTTTGGCAAACCATCCAGGCAACAACCCATCACGGCTCATCGCAAACCAGATGCGCGCCGCAGCCAGCATGAAGGAGAAGAGCACACTCAAAATCCCGGCCACCGCAGCAACGGAGATGATGACCGTCACCCACTTAAGTCCGAGTGCGGCAAATGCGTGGGCCACCGGAGCCGCGTTGTTAAGCGTCGAATATTTGGCGATTCCCGTCAAAACCAATGACATTCCCGCATACAAAATCAGGGCGACCACCAGAGACAGCACAACTGCACGCGGCAAATCGCGCTGCGGGTTTTTCGCTTCTTCGGCCGCTGTTGTCAGCGTGTCGTAACCGAACACGGCGAAAAAGACCAGCGACGCTCCGCTGACGACTCCTCCAAATCCAAACGGCATAAAAGGATGCCACAGCTCCGGTTTCACATAAAAGGCACCGATGCCGATGATCACGACGATAATCGCCAGCTTGATCGCCACCATGATGTTGTTGAAGCGCGCTCCTTCCTTTACTCCGAGCGTCAGAAGACCCGCAATCCCCAAGCTGATGATAAAAGCAAATAAGTCAAAATGATGCCCTGCGCCGGTTCCGGGTGCTCCTTGCGCCCATACAGGCAAATGAAGGCCAAACTGCTCCAGTATCGAATTAAAATAGCCCGACCAGCCAATCGCCACCACGGAAACGACCAAAGCATACTCCAACAGCAGATCCCAACCGATCATCCACGCGGCAAATTCACCGAGCACTGCATAACTATACGTATAGGCACTTCCGGCAACGGGAATCAATCCGGAAAATTCTGCATAACAGAGCGCAGCTGCCGCACTGGCCAGTCCGGCGATGATAAATGACACAATAACCGCGGGGCCCGCATGTTTCGCCGCTGCAACACCGGTCAGAACAAATATTCCGACACCGATAATTCCACCCAACCCGATCGCTGTTAGGGTGGGCAACGATAATACCCTTTTTAAACCGGTTGATTTCAATCCTTCCTGTTGCAGCTGTTTCAGCGATTTCCTTCTTGTAAGCGCATTCAAAAACATTTACCTCCTTTATCCCTTGCCCGACTGAAGCCGCCTTTGCAAGATTAAGGCCGCCTTGAGATAGGTCTCGGAATCGATGGCCCCGATCTCCTTCAATTCTCTGATCTCGTCCTGCATCAACTCGAGATCTCCCTGGCGATCGCCGGTGTAAATCACCGTCCCAAACCTTTTCAATAACTTCTGAATATCAGTTACAGTTTCCATAAATGTCCCTTCCCATTTCATGATACAATAAATTTTAGCATAAATAAAATGAAAGGTGCATATTCTTATGTTTCATTCCGATTTTATTCCCATCAAAGGCCTGGCCGGCCATTTGCTTTTTTCGCAGACAAAAAAAAATTGGAAAGCGACGCTGACCACGAGAGAAATGGTTTTTCAAAAACCGCATCTCTCTTACTATATTCTGTTGAGTGATATTATCGGCCTTATGCCTTATTCTCTTCCACAAATGAACCAAATGCACAAGCCGGAATGGCCAATTGAAATCGAAAGACATGGAAAGCAATATTACAAGCTTTCCGTAGCCCGGTTAAACATCATCAACCGGCACGGGGTACATTCCATCGGAGCAACTGATCTGGTCGTTCCCATGAATGACCGCTTTTTACAGTTTATCCAAAGTCATACCGATCTCATCCCGCTTGCGGTCGATAAAAAATAAGCGCCCCGGATGCAGGGCGCTGCCGCACTCATAATACAGATTGTCCCCGTCCGGGCCTTAACGCGGGCAATGCCCGGTAAACCGCGGATGCCACGGGAGAGGCCACCACAGCTTTTACCAGATCGCCCGGCAGGAAAATAAACAGGGAAGTGATGAAGGTTTTCATGTTTAATGGCAGATGCAGATAAGAGACAACCCACGTGAATCCTACCAAATGAATGAAGGCAACCCCTCCGACAACGTGTGCCACCATTAATTTCCAAACACTGTCTCCCCATCGTTCAATGATCCAGCCGATCAAAAACGCAGCAAACGGCCAACTGATAATATATCCGCCGGTCGGGCCGAGCAAGTGGGCGATTCCTCCCCCGCCTCCGCTCAAGACCGGTGCCCCGACAGCTGCGAGTAAAATAAAAACAACCATGCTGATAAACCCTCGTCTGGCTCCCAACACGGACCCGGCCAGCATCACCACCAGCGTTTGCAACGTGATCGGCACAGGCCCGACCGGAATGGAAAACATTCCGCTGATGGCGAGCAGTGCGACAAACATGGCCATCCATGTCATGTCACGTACGCGTAAAACCGATTTTGTCATGATTCCTATCCCCTTATTGATTCATGATGTCCAACTAAAGTGTAAAATCTTGGCTGTTTAATGTCAACTTAAAATAAAAATTAGGTTTACAAACCCCAGGTTCCTCCACGCCCGCCCGGTCTTCTCCTGTCTCTCCGGCATAAGATATAGCGCCCTTGATCTGTCAGGGCGGGGGAGTGATGAAGATGTCCCGAGGAAAACTGCGCGTTTATCGAGGTGGAACCCAGATTGCCTCCATGCATCCGGCCAACGTCTTTGTCTCCGTCTTCCGGCGCATAAAAAAGAGCATCGTTTCCATTGAAGCCGACCGCCGCCTGACAACCGGATCACTGCAAAGGAACCTGTTCGACTTTCTGTTTCCCGAAACCCATGACTTCCAAGCGAATCGGGAAGGACAGTTCGGTTCCGGATTTGTCATCCATCCGAAAGGATATATTTTAACCAATGAACATGTGATCCACCAGGCATCCCGCATCCGAGTCAAAGTGGAAGGAATCAAACACCCGTTGCCGGCCACACCGATTTGGGCTGATGAAAGAAAGGATTTGGCAGTGATCCGCATTCCCTTGCCCCATCCGCTGAAACCGCTGCCGCTCGGCACATCGGCAAATACCCAGGTGGGGGAATGGGTGCTGGCAGTGGGCAATCCATACGGTTTGGAACAGACCGTCACCGTCGGCGTAATCAGTGGAAAAAACAGACCTCTGCGCGTGGGCAACCGTTCATATGAAAATGTCGTGCAGACGGATGCAGCCATCAACCCCGGCAACAGCGGCGGGCCACTGGTCAACATATTGGGAGAAGTGATCGGAATCAATACATTGATCATTTATCCCTCACAATGCATCGGATTTGCCATTCCAATCGAGGATGTCCGTCCCCACATCCAGCGTTTTCTGGCACGGCCCTGAAAAAAACGAAGGCGAGAAAGGAGTTATCCTTCCTCGCCGTCAGCATGTTGACAAAATCCCTAAACGTAAGTTCGCCGGGCCGGGTGCTTTTTCTTTGCTCCCGGTTCCTTCGTCACAAAGGTCGCTGCAGAAAAAACACCCATCCCCTCCTATTGAATTTTGTCATCATCCTTCTCGCCTTTTTCATGTCCCCTTACAAGCTCGTTTTCGCTTTTTCCCTCATTCCTTCGATTAACACCTTCACCACTTCCGGACGGGAGAATTCCGGAGGCGGATAAATGCCTTCGCTCAACATTTGGCGCACTTTTGTCCCGGACAGAATGACCCGGTCTTCATCGCTGTGGGGGCAGGTTTTGTAGGAAGCCATTCCCGCACATTTTTTGCAATAGAAGCTGTGTTCAAAAAAGAGAGGGGTAATCCCCAGTTCCGTTTCGGTAAATTGGGTGAAAATTTTTTGGGAATCATAAGTTCCGTAATAATTCCCCACTCCGGCGTGATCCCGTCCGACAATAAAATGGGTACACCCGTAATTTTTGCGGGCGAGCGCATGAAAGATCGCCTCACGCGGTCCGGCATAGCGCATGGCCGCCGGATAGACGCCAAACAGAACCCGATCCTGCGGATAGTAATGCTTTAAAATCACTTCATAGCTTTTGACACGGACATCCGCAGGAATATCATCTGCCTTCGTTTCCCCGACCAACGGATGCAAAAACAAAGCATCAACCGTTTCCAGGGCGCATTTTTGCAGATATTCATGGGCGCGGTGCACCGGATTGCGGGTTTGGAATCCGACCACTTTGCGCCAGCCGCGTTCGATAAACATCTGTCTCGTCTCCGCGGGATCATACGTATATCGGGCAAATCGGCCGCGGTCCGGGCGATTGACAAGCCAGATGTCACCGCCAAGGTAATACGGAGACTGTCGCAATAACCGGGCCACCCCCGGATGTTTCTCATCATCCGTGCGATATACCTTGCGCGCCTCTTCCCGTTGGTCCACCCGGTAAAGGCTGTGGACTTCCTGTACGGCAATCACCGTTCCTTCCGAATCAGTCAACGTCACATAATCCGCTTTTTTGATTTCTTCGACCTTTTCTTCCGGCACCGGCAGGGTGATCGGGATGCTCCAAACCGTTCCATCACTTAAACGCATCGAATCCCGGACCGATTTGTAATCCTCTTCGGACAAAAAGCCCGTGAGAGGCGAAAAGACCCCTGTCGCGATGCATGCCAAGTCTGACAGTGTCACTTTTGATACGGTGATTTGCGGAAAAGAAGCCGCCCGCTCCAGCCATTCCTGCTTCTTTTCTCCTTCCAGGATGCGATTGATTAAACGTCCGCCGTGAGGGGCGATTGTATATTCCATGACGCTTCTCCTTTCATATCATTTTAATGCCGGTGATGAACAGGACGAGAATAATCAAAAAACGCAGCCATAGATCGGGAACCTTTAAGGTAAGACGTCCCCCGATGAGAATGCCCGGAATCGACCCGAGCAGCAGCCACAGCACAAATGAAACATCCACATGCCCAAACGAAGCATGCACCAGACCCGCGCTCAATGTCAGAAAAAAAGCATGAACGACATCCGTTCCAACCAATTTCGAGGCCGTCAGGCCCGTGCTGGATAGCAGGACGACCATAAACATGGAACCGCTTCCCACCGAGGTAAGACCCACCAGGAGTCCGCCGGCCAGCCCCACCAGGGTGAGCGGGGCGTTAAAGCGGATTTTCGGGCCATTTTTCCGGTTCAGCAAAAGTTGCGCAAACATCAGAATCGCCACAAAAACAAAGGTAAAACCGATCACTCTTCCCAAAACATCTTCAACCGGAAATGGTGTGAGCCGCTTGAGCAATTGGATCAGCCACACACCGATGATTCCGCCCGGAATACTGCCGATCGCCAGCTTTCGGACAATCTGCCAATCCAGTGTTTTTTGCTGGATATGTTGCCAGCTTCCAACCGCTTTTGTCACCGCTGCATAAATCAAATCCGTTCCAACGGCCATGGTGGGCGAAAAACCATAAAAGAGAATGAGGAGCGGAGTCATTAACAATCCGCCGCCCATCCCGGTCAACCCTACCAGCAAACCGACGACAAAACCGGTGAAAACGATGGAAATCATCAGCGTACCGGGCTGTTATGAAGCCCGCATTCCGTTTTGTCTAAACCTGCCCAGCGTCCGGCACGCGGATCTTCTCCCGGTTTGACGGGACGCGTGCAAGGCTGGCAGCCAATGCTGGGATACGATTGATCATGCAGTTTATTGTACGGAATGTCATTGCTGTAAATATATTCCCAAACTTGCGCATTGGTCCAATAAGCAAGCGGATTGATCTTAACCAGGCCAAACGCCCGATCCCACTCGACCACTTCGGTATGGGCCCTGGTTGGGGACTGCTCACGCCGGATCCCCGTGATCCAGCCTTGATATCCGCGCAAAAATTGTTTGAGCGGCTCCACCTTCCGAATGCGGCAGCACTGGTCGGGATTCACTTTCCACAATTCATCCCCGTATTTTTCCGCCTGCTCCTCCAGGGTAAGCGCCGGGGATACGCGGATAAAGTCTTTCTGGTAACGCTCTTTCAACCGATCGCGCACCTCATAAGTTTCTGCAAAGTGAAGATCGGTATCCAAATAGAAAATATCCACGTCTTTATCCACTTTTAACAGCATATCCACCAGGGCCACATCTTCCGCCCCGAAGCTGCAGGCCAATGTGATCCCGGAAACGCCCACTTGTTCAATGCCAAAGCGAATGATCTCAATCGGATGTTCATTTTTCAACTGATGAGCTGCTTCCTGCAAAAATTCGAGTTTAGCCTGTTCGGACTCGACCAAAACCGATGACTTTCCGTTTTGATTAGCCATACGACTTCCCTTTCCTTTCTATCTCTAGCTGCATGATTCCAAAACATAACCGCTGCCTGGACGGATCCGCTTCTTCTCGATCAGGTTCCATTCGCTGATCACCGGCGTTACGAGAACCTGGCGTTCCAGTTCCTTTTCCGCATCTTGAAACGCCTTTTCATCCGTCGGGGAAACAACTATGATCGTATACTGTTTTCCTTCCCCGCCCGCTGCCGTCAGCCGGTACAGATAGAGTTCATTTTCCATTATGAGGAGACCACCTGCCCCAAAATCCGATCCAATTCCGTTTGAAAGACTTCTATGCCAACGCGTTCCACAAATTGCGTAAAACGCTCTTGTTCGTTGCGATTTTCCTTGTAAAAGAGAATCAGCTCTTTCAGCACAAACGGTACGTGATCCTTGACCACTCGTCCTTTTAACTGCGTATTGAATCTTCCCTCTCCCAAAAGATGGCCGCCGACGGAAATCGTATAAGACTCTACCATCCCCCGAGCCGTTTTGCTTTTCCCCCCCATTAAGCCAATATCCGCAATTTGCTGCTGGCCGCATGAGTTGGGACATCCGTTAATATGGATACGTACGGGACTGTCCAGTTGAACGTGTGCATCTAAATAATCCACTACTTCTTTCATCAGCCCTTTTGTTTCTGTTAAGGCCAAATTACAAAATTCGTTTCCCGTGCAGGAGACCGCATAGCCTTCAAATGTTTTTGGAAATGGAGTCAAACGCTTGAGCAGCGGCTCTTTTAACAGCTCTTCCACTTTTTCATCCGGAACATCCGAAATGATGATATTTTGCGTATTGACGGTGCGCAAAGTTCCTGAACCGTAGCGATCGGCCAGGTCGGCCAAGGCGAAAAACTCTTCCGACGACGTGCGCCCGACCGGCACATTCAAGCCGACATAAGACAAACCTTTTTGCTTTTGCGGATGAACTCCGGTGAAATATCCCGCATTCCACCCGATGGTTCGGTCTTCTCCCCGCGAGGGATAGGGGCCGATCACCTCAGTCAGCACTTCCAAAAACTTCTCTGTTCCCCAGTCCGCCACCAAAAACTTCAGACGGGCGCGATGTCTTTTTTGCCGGTAGCCGTAATCGCGGAATACCTTGGTCACACCAATCGCCACATCCACCACTTGCTCGGGCCGCACAAACAGATCCAGCTGCCGGGCGAGATGAGGTCGGTTCGACAGCCCGCCGCCTACCCAGACATGGAACCCGACCACTTCTTCTCCATTGATGTTTTTTACTGCCGGAGTGAAGGCCAGATCGTTAATCTGGGCATGGGCCGGATTATAGACACTGGCCGATATCGAAATTTTGTACTTTCGCGGGAGGTTGGAAAATTCTTTATTCAAACGGAATTTTTCATCCAGTTCCTTTACGATGGAAGACGTATCGACCAATTCGTTGGGATCAATCCCCGCCAGCGGATTGCCGATGATCGTCCGGGGGCAATCGCCGCATGCTTCGTAAGTATAAAGTCCTACTTCATTGAGCCGCCGAAAAATATCGGGCAAATTTTCCACGCGCAGCCAATGATATTGAACCGCCTGCCTGGTGGTGATATCGATCAAGCCGCGCCCGTACTCCTGTGCCAGCTCGGCGATCACGCGCGCTTGCCCGCTTGTCAAAATTCCCGTGGGAATTCTTATACGCAACATAAAATAACCATCTTTTTTGGGACGTTGTTGGTAGACGCCAGCCCATTTAAACAGAGAAAATTTTTCTTCCGGAATGGACTCAAAGCCTTTATTAGAATAGATATGAATAATCTCATCAATAATGTCTAATCCATCCTGTTTTAATTTAAGTTGTTCCATCTGGTTCAACTGCTCGGGATTTTCCGCCCATTTCCACTGTTGGCCCACCTTTTTCACTCCTTATAATAAAATCCCCTTCCGGAGAGAAAGGGGCTGATTTCCATGCTTCTCTCCTCATCTTTGAACAAACGTTCTCTGGACTTGGCACCAAGCATCCGCCGGTTGCCGAGAGTTCATCGGGCCAGTCCCTCCCTCTCTCTTCATGAGGATTATAATTTTATCCACTTTAAAAAAACACAAATTCCTATAAATTAACTCGGTTTAATGGTTGTGTTTAGAATAGCAGAAAATAATATCAATTGTCAACTCCCTGTCACATTAACCGATTAAAGCGGCAAAAGCTTGCTATATTGTGCTCGATGACCCTGTTCGGGATGTTTTTCTCATGTTAAAATAAAAGGAGAAATGTGTCCAAATATCGAACATTTAGAAAGGGGAACCTGATGGAACTCGTTGTATACCTGGCAGGTCAAATCCATGATGATTGGCGCGACAAACTGCGCCAAATGGCAAAAGAACGCAATCTGCCTCTCATTTTCAAAGGTCCCCAGGAAGACCATGATCTTTCCGATGACATCGGGGAGCGTATTAAGGGAAAACAGCCAAACGCCGTCTACCGTGACCAGGCTGCTTCTGAAGTGAATAATCTGCGGACGCGGATCTGGATGCAGAAAGCAGATGTCGTCATCGCTCTCTTCGGCGAAAAATACCGGCAATGGAACACGGCCATGGACGCAGCAATGGCCATTGCTGCCCAGAAACCCCTGATCCTCATCCGCCCCGAAAGCCTGCATCATCCTTTAAAAGAATTATCACAGAGGGCGCAACTTGTTGTGGAAACACCCGAACAGGCACTCGATGCGCTCGCATATGTACTTGAATAAAAACGGAATCAGGGTTCCCGAATTCATCAGGGAACCCTGACCAGACCCAAGACCGGGAATTTGTTTTTGTGACGGTATGCGTGATCATCTGCCTTCCGGAATCAATGTCGCCGGCTGTTCCTCAAAGACAATATAGTTCAGATTGATGTTCAGAAGCATAATATCCTTGCCGGTCTTCTGGTCTCTCAGCACAAAAAAATCCCGTCCGACTTGTCGCAATATTCCTGTAAAAATACGGTTGCGCCAGTGCTCGCTTCCTTCATAGGTCAGATAGGCCGTCACTTTCTTTCCGACATTGGCCTGCATCAAGTCTTCGGAAAAGCGGCGCTCTTCCCTCTGCGAAATCTGGATCGGATATGAAGCGGAATAAGGATAAGACCAGTACATCGCATCGCCTCCTCAATGGTAAACTGACGGACAGTCGCTCTGACGGGGAATGTAGAAACAATGGCTTTTGTAGCGGCCGCTGTTGGTCTGGTTAAACCATGTTCCCGGGCATTCTGCCGGCGGTTTGAAAAACCACAAGGCATTCCGGGCCGGATGAACAAGTCTCCCCCGGATCACCTGCCTGGCCAGCCTCATGTCCTGCGCTCTGGCCGGCTGGTAAAAATACGGCTTTTGCACCGCTTCAAACCCGCCCGGTGACTGAAAAACCATCTGTCGAATATTGCGAATCCCTTCAAAATCGAGGCAGTTTCCCCGCACCCGGTTGACTCCGACATTGCCGACGAGAATCATGCCCATCTGCCCATCTCCTTCGGCTTCGGCTCTCATCAGGCGCGCAAGCAAACGCGTCTGCTCCGTTGTCGTATTAATCACCGGCATACAATCCCTCCTCTAAAGTAACGTATGTAGGGTAACCATAAAAAAGAACCAATCGGCTTTGCCTTTCCTTTTGACAGGTTCTATTTTTATAATTTTGATACTAAATATATTGAAATATAAAAATATTATGTTGTATCTTTAAAGTAAGAGGTGATGGCTTTTGTTTTTATTCATCTCAAAAGCGTTTTCTTCCATAGAAATAAAATTTCGCCTTCTTCGGTGGAGGTATATCAAATTCAAGCGAAACATGAGCTGGCGGGTGAAATTAATCCTGCTCCCGCTTGTGATCCTCAAATATATGGTGGAGCAAGTATGCCTCGGGCATTTCCCCGGCTTCGACTTCGGGATGCTGAAGACAAAAAGCCGGTTGGAACGCCGGCTTTATTACGCGATTCGCCACAAATACAAAGGAAAAATCAAGGCACAATATCCCTGCGGTCCTTACTCGATCGATTTCGCCCTGCCCAAGTACAAACTGGCTCTCGAATGCGATGGCAACGGGTATTTTTCCCAAAAGCGGGTCAAATACCGCCGCAGGGATGAATATCTGAAAAAGCATGGCTGGAAAGTGATGCGCTTTACGGGAAACAGGCTGAAACACCAGCTCGATGAAACGGTCAATGAAATCACCGAGTATACGACGAAAATGGATCTTTATAAATGGCCTTTTACCCGCTGACGCAAAATGCAAACGCTTTCCAGGAATAACGATCCATCGTTAAGGAGCAGCGTAAGCGATTTTGCCATTGGTGATCGTGCAGATGGCTTTCGTTTGCAACAGCTCATCCGGATTCACCTTCAAAAGATCCCGGTCAAACACGGTCATGTCGGCATATTTTCCGACGGCAAGGGTGCCGCGCTCATGTTCTTCCCCTGCGGCAACCGCGCTTCCCGCAGTAAAGAGCCGCAAGGCTTGCTCCGCCGTCAGCTTTTGTTCGGGAAAATACCCTGGATGATCCCCTGCCTCTTCCGGATGACGACGCGTGACAGCCGCATGAATGCCGAGAAGCGGATGCAAGGGCTCAATCGGAGAATCACTTCCCCCGGCCAGACGAACTCCTGCATCGAGCAGGGATTTCCATGCATAGGCATAACGAGCCCTTTCGCTCCCCACCCGCTCCAATACCCACGGAAAATCGCTGGCGACAAAGCGGGGTTGGACATCGACGACCACATCCATCCCGGCCAGGCGCCCAATCAGATCTTTTCGCAAAAACTGCCCGTGAATCAGGCGGTGCCGAAGCCGCCGATCCCCGCGTACGGACAAGGGATGGTGCTCCATCACGCCGATCACCCGATCTGCCGCTTCATCGCCGATCGCGTGAACGGCAATGGGCATGCCGCGCTTTACTGCCAGCCGCGCCAATTCATGCAGCTCTTCATCTGAATGGATCAGCAATCCCCGATTTTTCTCGTTATCCGCATACGGCTCAGACAGACGCGCCGTTCCGCCCCCGATTGATCCGTCAGCAAAGATCTTCATGGCTCCGATGCGAAACCACTCATCACCGTCTCCCGCTTTTAGCCCGATCTCATCCAACTGCCGCAGATACGGATGGTAAATCAGCTGATGCGTCCGCAAAAAAAGCCCCTCTTCGACCAGATCGCGCCAGACTGCCACCATTTCCTCCACACTTTCAAAAAAGCGCAAGTCTTCCGTATGTACTGCTGTCAAGCCGCTGGCCAGCGCCGCTTTGACCGCTTGGCGAATGGTATCCTTTTTTTCTCTGAGATCGGGTTTTGGCATGGCCGCATAAAAGGCGTTGGATGCATTTTCATAAACCCAGCCGTTCAGCTTCCCTGATTCATCCCGGCCAAATGCGCCATCCTCGGGATCGGACTGATCTTCTCCGATCCCCGCCAAGCGGTAGGCAGCGGTATTGACGAGATGAGCATGAAAGCAGACCCGGGTCAGGAACACCGGATGCCCTTTGCTCACTTCATCCAGTTCCTTCAAGGACGGAACATCCCCCTGCAATCGGTTTTCGTCCAGCCCCAATCCCAAAATCCACTCCCCGTCTTTCGCTTCTCTCGCCCGCTTTTGAATCTCCTTCAACATCTCTTCTCCGGTTTGGCAGAGGCTTAAATCGAGCATACGCATCTTTTGTCCGACACCGGAGAGGTGAATATGGCTGTCCGTCAATCCCGGATAAACATATCCTCCCATCAAATCCACTTTCTGATGACCGGCCCGTCCGAAGTCCAGCAACAGTTCCTCCTTCGTTCCCACTGCCACAATGCGTCCGCCTTTGCTGACAATCGCCTCCGCATACGGACAGGCGGGATCGAGTGTCGCAATCTGCCCGTTGTAAAAAATGACCGTTTGCTCCATCCCCGTTTTCTCCTTCCCGAAAATTTGCTCTTCGTTTTCATCTTATCCGGATCAATTTTTCAGGGCAAACTGGAAACATTTTTCGGTGTTACCCGAACATATATTTGCATATAATCTTATCAGAACCAATCATATGTTCGCATTTCAGGTGAAGGACTATGGAATCTGTGGTTTTTCTCGTCGATATTCAATCGTTTTATGCCAGCATCGAAAAAGCACTGCGCCCTGAACTGGAGGGAAAACCGGTCGTCGTGGCCGGCGATCCCGAGCGGCGCGGGGGCGTCATTCTCGCAGCCTGCCCGCTCGCCAAATCATACGGCATTCAAAATGCAATCACCTTGAGCGAAGCGACCAGACTCTGTCCCCATTTGACTGTGGTACGTCCGCGCATGGGGCTCTATCTCAAAGCCTCGCTTTCCATCACGGAAATTCTGGAACGTTTCAGCGATCTGGTTGAACCTTATTCCATTGATGAACAATTTGTTTCCATCAGCGGAAGCGAAAAGCTGTTTGGCGACCCGCTGACGATCGCACGCAAAATCCAGGCGGCGATCCGCACGGAACTGGGAGTTTACGCCCGGGTGGGCATCGGTCCCAACAAAGTGCTGAGCAAAATGGCTTGCGATCAATTCGCCAAAAAGAGGAAGACCGGCATTTTCTCCCTGACGCATGACAATTTGCAGAGAGATTTGTGGCCGCTTCCCGTGGAAAAACTGTTTGGAGTGGGAAAAAGGATGGGACGCCATTTGCGTTCGATCGGCATCCGCACCATTGGTGAACTGGCGCGTTTCCCGCTCGAACGCCTGAAGCGGAAATGGGGCGTGAACGGTCATGTGCTCTGGATGACCGCCAACGGATTTGACCTCTCTCCAGTCACGCCGCAAACCTTTCACAGCCAAAAGGCGATCGGCCACCATATGACCTTGCCGCGGGATTACCGGACAGCGGAGGAGATTCAGGTCGTCCTGTTGGAACTGTGCGAGGAAGTATGCCGCCGCGCCCGCCGTCACCATTTGCTCGGGCAGACGGTAAGCGTCGGCTGCCGCGGTGCCGACTTTGACTTTCCCACCGGCTTTTACCGCCAGATGAAAATGCCGGAGGCGACCAACCAGACCATGGATCTTTTTCATCATGCCTGGAATCTGTTCCTCCGTTTCTGGGACGGCCAGCCGATTCGCTCTCTCGGCGTCAGCCTGGGCGGATTTGCATCCGATGACGCCATCCAGCTCCATCTGTTTGACGACCGTGAAAAAAAATGGAAGCTCGGCTATGTCATGGATGAAATCAGGCAGCGCTTTGGCCCGACTTCGATTGTGCGCGCCATCTCCCTAACCCCGTCCGGCCAGGCCTATGAACGGGCACAAAAGATTGGAGGTCATTACCGATGAGTGAAATTCTCGATCGTAAAAATATGCTGTGGGAAGGAAGCCGCATGTTTTTGCCGGAACATCGGCAGGCGCTGGCCGAACAGCGGGCCCGTGCCGATGATTTCATCCCGCCGGAACTGGATGACGACCGGTGGGATGAAATCAACAGGCTGATTTTGGAGGCCCTTCACAGCGATTTCCCCTTGCTCATCCGTTATGTGGAAAACCGCCGGCCCCGGGAACGATGCGGCTTCATCCAAAAAATCATCCCTCACGAACGCCGCCTCTGCCTCGCCGACGGGCGTCATCTTTACACCATCTCCTTTGCAGACATCTACGACGTTGAACCGGTTTCCGGAGGGGATTAAACCGCAGATCACATCGGTTACAATTTTTATCATAAAGATTGAGCCCGCCTCTAATATGCCTGTTTGAATCCAAGCCCGCTGAAAAGACCTGCACAGGCAAAAGAGGAGCCGCTTGTCGAAAGCGGCTCATTGAAAACAATGATAACCATTATGCCTGCGGCGGTTCGCCGATGAAGATACGCATAAGGCCTCACCTCCTTTAAAGCATTGACTTCAATCGCAAAATCGCCTGCGTGATCGCTTCAAATTCCAATGCATTCCGGGTGGTGGAAACGGGCAATTGCTGCTCCTCAATGCACTGAAAGCAGGCAGGCAGTTCGAGATCGGTGTCGAGATCGAGCACCAGTTTCAGCCCGGTTCTGCTTTTGCGGCTCCCGCAGAAGCGGCAATATCCCGTTAAATCGGTTAAATACGGCTCCGGTCCCCCATGTTGAATCGTTTGCAAAATATTTTTTTCGTAATAGTCGATCAATTGCTCAAATTCTTTATCCTTGCTCATAACCATCCCTTTCTTAATCCCTTCTTCTTTCTTCCGGTATTCTTTCCGGTTTGGCCGGCAACAGGCAGATGATCTTCCGTTCAAATCAGGGACAATCCAAACTTTTCATCTGATCACCTCCGGCCGCACACCGTCTTTCCAATGATTTGGATTCCCTGATTCCGACAAAAACATCCAGGGCCAAAAACGGCAAGATGATCGGTTTGCGATTAACTCCGAGAAGGATCATCTCACAGACTTTTCATAGAATATTTTTTATATCTCTGTCTCACATTCCTTCTAATCTGATTTGTTGTTTTGTTGCCTCAACCGAAACAATCCATTTTTCACCATACCCGCGACTGTGGACGAGCATTTGTGGCAATAGACCAGGGGATCAAGGCATTTGCAGAAAACAGGGAACGACGGAAATTCAAAATCATGTTCACCTCTCAGAGGTTATATTTCTTGCATATGTGCCAGAACATCCCCATAGCCGGCAGGAACAAAATCCGGCCCCCGTCCGGAAGACCCGAAAGCCGGTGAGAAAGCAAGGAAAGTATTTTTGCCCGTACAAACCTTTGGTAAAATTAATGAAAGAGTTCAATGGATGAAACATCGCATCAGACTGACTTCCGTTCGCACCCTGAATATCAAAGCTCCCGCTTCCTTCGCAGCACAAAAACACCCATTCCCTCCTATTGAACTTTGTCCACATCCTCCCTTTTCATTTGGAAAGACTTTTTCTCTTTTTGCAATGCGCGATTCCGATCGGAAAGGAAGAATAAAGCACATGCTGATCAAATGGATCGTCTGCCAAGTGCCTGAAGAAAAGCGGGCTGACTTTTCCAGAGCACAGGAGTCCTGGAAAGATCTGGCGGGCGCAGACGGATTTTACTGGCAGCGGGGCGGCTGGAACCGACATCGTCCCTCTGAGGCTTGCATCCTCTCCTGCTGGCGGGATCAACACGCTTATGATCAGTTTATGGCCTCACTTCATGACACCATTTTTCAGGCGAACCACCAGCAACAGACGTACGAATCCATTGCCGTCACCTTGGCCGATATCATCATGGAAATCCCGGACAAAGGCAGCATCACCCGCACCTTAAAGGGAAAATGGCTGCGGGCCGCTGACTGCATGATTGCCCCTGGTCAGGAGACACACTTTCTCAACGTCCAGCAAACGGTTTGGAATCCGGCGCTCGCCCAAAGCGCAGGCATGTTCGGCGGAATGGTGGCAAAAGCGATCCATCCCCCTGTCCGTTACCTGATCTTCAGTTTCTGGGAAGAAGAAGCCCAGCGGACATACACAAAAAAAGTTGCCCAGCTGCGGCAACAAGCGGAAACAGACCGAGATACAATCACGATCACCGGTTATTTGGTTGAAGAAAATGAACGTTGGCTGGTGACAGGCTAGCATCCCCCGCCTGCCGACTGCGAACGATGCAGACGAATCCCGCCGGCAAAGCGGTTCAGACCCCCGTTTTGCCAGCGGGATTCGTTGACCACCGACGTCTGGCCGTTCCTGCAACCGGCTGAACGTTTCCTCTATTTTAACCTTCACCGAAACGAACGAACCATCACCTGATAATTGCCTTCCTCACGCTTCACTTTAAAATCAAGGCGGTCATACAAACCCTTGGCCGGGTTGTTTTTATGAACCGTCACAGACAATCCCGGATACCCTTCGAGCCGTGCCTGGTCAATCAGACGGGTGAGCAGTTGCCGGCCCAGCCCCTGATTTTGATATTCCGGCAACACAGCCAGAATCAGTTCGGGAATTGCCTCGTCAACGAAGCCGAACCCGGGTTCCTCTTTGCTGAACTGACGAAACCAGACAGCCCCGATCGGCTTTTTCTCTTTTTTCAAAGCAACAAAAAAACCTAAATCTCCCGGTTGTCCCCAGTTGTCCAAATACCGCCGATGCTCCGGTTTCTCAAGCAAACTCTCCTCTGCGGCTCCATCCCCGGGAACAGTGAGCGCCATAGTCAAAAAATCCTTGAGAAAGGGGGCGTCTTTCGGTCTGATGATGCGAAATACAAGCTCCAAGGTGTTTCATCCCCTTTTGTCATGATCAGCCACATTGTAAGCCAAAGTGTGAGCTTCGGATAAGAACCTATATTCGACCGTCACCGACAGTTAACCTGCTAAACATTTAAATATTGTAGAAAAAAATGTGAATAAAAACAGCGGTGCGCGTTACATAACCGTTTTTTGAAAACAAACCTGCTTTGCTCGCTGCCAACAATTTTGACAATGAAAATAATTTGAGCAACACCGTAAAGATCCCCGTCGCAGGCGCGTTGATTTGCAAACCAGCTATGTACAGCTGTTGTGTGTCAACAGGACAATCCCTCTTCAACCTGTTCAAGTATAACAGACCAATATGACTCTTCATCCGATAAAGCTTTTGAATCCGCTTGATTAAATTGCCGTTTAATCTCATTCACTATTACTGATCTCTTTTCTTCATCATCTTCGCACTCCATCGCATTCACCAACTGAGGGCGGTAACGCAAATAGATCTTTAAAAACATAAGGAATTTCCCTATATCCGAATTAATAAATCTCCTTTGTACAGAAACTGGATCAGCACTTAAAAAATAGAGTTCCCCTGTTTCAACATATATTCCTATCTCGCTTCCTTCATTATCACCTAGAATGATATAATCACCGCCTTGAGCTAAACGGGGTTCGTTATAAAAATGGATATAAAAAGGATCTTCTTTCATTTCTTCTGCATTCATCGGTAATCCAACCGTTGCAAGAATTTCTTTGGTTTGCTGTGTCAGGTCAAACGGATCAAGTGTTCCATCATTGATTGTCACCAGATCCTTATCCCAACCATTCATGATTTCGTCCCTTAAGAAATCCATATAACCTTCTTCCTCTCAGATTGATGTCTTGGGCCGATTTTCAAATCCTGTGAATGCGAAAACATGTCGATCAGTTTTTTGTTGTTTTGGAGAAACTGAAGTACGAGGGAACATATCTACATTTAATTAATATTAAAAGCAAAACCTGCCACGAAAAAATCGGACAGGTTTTGTATATAAGCTGATCCTATTGCTTTAGCATCCTTTAGACTCCATAGGTTTGCCCATCAGTTTATTTGTCAAAAACAGTGCGGGCAGAATGCTAATCACCATGAAGATTAAGCTCGTAATAAATCCTGTGTGGTAAGCATCAGTAATGTTAACTGCCGTAACATCCTTCACATATTGAGCGTTACTGACTACTGTTGCCAAAATTGCGGAGCCAAAGGCGGCCCCAACGTTTTGGATAATGCGGGTGGCAACGCTGGCTGCCGGGACCTGCGGCTTCTGAAGTCCTACGTAAGAATCACTCATCACAGGGATCGTGATTCCTCCAACGCCTATTCCGCGTACGAACAGTACAAGCCATATGAGCCACTGCGCTGTTCCGGCATCAAAATATACAAATGGAAGCGTAGCAATGATGGTTATGCCGATTGAAGGCAATACGACAAACCTGGCTCCGAACTTATCAGTCATTTTGCCAACCAAAGTCCGTATTACCAGCGTTCCCACACCTTGGGGAATCAGCCAAAGTGCCGATGTAATGACGTTCAGGCCGCGTACATTTTGAAAAAACATCGGAAAGAGAAGCATAGGCCCATTGGTGGCGAATCCGGCTAAAAATAAAGAAAGAAACGATGCGCTGAAATTTTTTGATTTGAACAAATCCAGCGGTATCAATGCCTGATCCTTTCTCTTCCATGCATAAAGCAAGTATGCAATCAGCGAGACGGTGCCAATCACAAATGCAAGGATGCCTGTTGCTCGCATGCTCTGTGTCCTGATCTCCGTCACTCCAAAGACAAACATCCCCGATAACATTGCCAGCAACAGAATACCAAACCAGTCCAGTTTTGCAGATTTATCCACAGCCTCGAACTTCGGCAGCTTCCATTTTGTAATAAATATTGCAATAACCCCAATAGGAAGGTTTACAAAAAACAACCATTGCCACTGTAGGTGCTGTAAAATCAATCCTCCGATGACCGGCCCGACAATCGGGCCAAAAACAATCGGAAGCCCGACAATGGACATGATACGCCCCAAGTTTTCACTGCCGGCGGCTTGCACAATCAAGGCGGTAAGCGTTGGAATTATGATGCCTGAAGCAAAGCCCTGCAGCGCGCGAAATGCGATTAAGCTCTGCATATCCCATGCAAGGCCGCATAGCAGAGATCCTGCCAAAAACAAGCCCATTGCGCTCATATATACTTTTTTGCCGTCAAACCTTCGCATCATCCAACCGGAAAATGGAACGGCAATTCCCAAAGCCAAGACATATCCGGTCACAACCCATTGCGTAACGACAAAGCTGGCAGAGAACACTTTTGCCAAATTATTTACTGCAATATTGACAATGGTGGTATCCAGCATCGGCGGGAGTGCACCGAACACTAAAATCCACGCGATGCTGATAATTCCTTTTGGTAATTTTTCTTTTTCCAATATCTCCACCCCTTAAGGTACACTTTGCACCTTATAAGTATACACGCTTTTAAAATAAGGTGCAACATGTACCTTATTTTAATCCCGACAAAATGGTATAATGTTTTAGAATCAGTTGCAAAACTTACTTGTATACTTAATTATTGCTGGAAAGAGGTTGGACACAGGAATGAACAATTCAGGCAGGAACATGCGCAGGCGCGGAGACGCACTGAGTGAAAGCATTTATGATGCCACTATAGAAATGATCCAAAAAGTTGGCTATACCAATCTTACATTTCAGCAAATCGCGCAAGCCGCAAAAACAAGCCGTACCGTAATGTACCGCCGCTGGAAAACCAAATATGATTTGATTCGCGAAATAATGGTATATAAAATGACGAACATACTGGGCGGTGAATTGATTGACAGGATTGAGGACACAGGAAGCCTGCGTGGTGACTTGCTACAGTTGCTTACACTTTATCAAAGCATTTATGCAGAGATTGGACCTGAAATAATGAATGCGATTTTATTTGAGATAGGGCAAGACCGCAAAAAAAAGATTGAAATTGAAGTTAACGCCACAAATAAAAATATCCTGGTCATGCGTAAATTGCTCGGGTTCGCCAAAAACAGGGGTGAAAAAATAAAAGAGGTCAGCGATGCGACACTGACCCTGCCTTTTGACTTGATCCGTGTAGAAAATCTTCTGCGGAAAGATGTGATTGACAGAAACCGGCTTGAGTTATTGGTTGATGAAATACTGCTTCCGGTTTTTCTTGCATAACGTCCATTCCCAAGGAACCGGAAAAGTTCGATGAACGACTGGCACAATTTATGGAATGATCTAAATATGTTTTTGAAGAAAACCGGAATAAGCTCCGGAAGAAGAATAAAACACATACCAAATCAGCAATCGGGAATAAACAATGAACTTTCGTGATACTCCCAGGCAGGTACCGGTTATGTAAGTATATTATAAAAATTTCATTTATCTGATAATAACCATCCGGGTTTCCTGACATTGTCACTGCCAACACAGTGATTCCGCAAAAGCTCAATGCCTGGAAACCCTTTATTTACAAGTTTTTCAGCCCTTCTATTGATCCTCCCTTGTCATCAATGTCACACTCTCGACATGTGCCGTTTGCGGGAACATGTCAAGCGGGACCACTTTTTTCAGGCTGTAGCCCCCGCGCAGCAAACGGTCGCAATCTTTGGCCAGCGTGGCCGGATTGCAGGAAACATAGACGATCCGCGGCACTTTAAGGTTGAGAAGGGTGTCGATCAAAGCATCATGCAGACCGGTTCGGGGCGGATCGACGACCACGACGTCCGGCCGCAGCCCTTCTCCGGCCCAGACAGGCAAAAGCGCTTCCGCTTGCCCTGTGTAAAACTCGGCATTTTCAATCCCGTTTCGCTTTGCATTCTCTTTCGCATCAGCAACCGCATCGGGAATGACTTCCACCCCGATCACCCGTTTGGCTTTTGCCGCCAGCCAAAGCCCGATCGTTCCCACACCGCAATACGCATCGACAACCGTTTCCGTTCCGGTAAGGTGAGCCACCTTGGCCACTTCATCATAAAGCTTTTCCGTCTGCAACGGGTTTAATTGAAAGAAAGCACGCGGGGACAGCAGAAAAACCAGATCACCGATGCGTTCTTCCAGTTTTTCTTTCCCCCACAACAGGCGGTTTTTCTCACCCAAAACCAACGAGGTTCGGTTCGGATTGTGATTGAGGATGATGCTTTTCACCTGCGGAGCCTGTTTGCACATTTCCGCAACAAAGGCTTGTTCCTGCGGGAAAGTTTTCGTCCTGGTCACGAGAACCAGTTGTATTTCCCCGGTTGCAAAGGAAATTCGCGCCACCAGATGACGCAAAACCCCTTCATGCTTCTTCTCATCATAGATGGAGATTCCCAGTTTCTCCGATATATCCCTGGCGGTTTGCAACGTTTTGTTGATAAGAGGATGCTGCACCAAGCAATCACTCACATCGACCAAACGCCGGGATGAGGCAGAATACATCCCCATCACGACCTTTCCCGCGATCATGCTGACAGGAAGCTGTGCTTTATTGCGGTAAAACCAGGGATCATCCATGGTAATCGTCGGCTCGATCGGAATCGTGGAAAGCCGGGTGTATTTGGCAAATGCCTCCTCAAGCAACTCCCGTTTCAAACGTCGCTGCATTCTCCGATCGATGTGTTGCAGTTGGCAGCCGCCGCATTGATGGTAAACCGGACAACGCGGCTCGACCCGGTAGGCTGACTTCTTTTTCCATTTGATGAGCTTCGCCCGGACAAACGAAGGTTTCACCTGAGTGACGCGGGCGCTGACGATTTCTCCAGGGATAGCGCCGTCAATAAACACTACTTGTTGCTGATGGTAACCGATCCCTTCGCCGTTGATGCCGATGCGGCGGATCGGAACTTCAATCACCTGTCCTTTTTTCAAGCGAACTTTATGCTGATACTCCGTTTTTCCCATCTGACTTATCCCTTTCCCATATGATCTCATAACGATTCCTTGAAGAGCATGGACTGCCTTTTTGAACAGCTCCGGAACCTCATCCCCGCCCCGTCCCCTCTTTGCGGCAGAGCCCCTCTCCTCTTTCATTACTCCGTCCCGCACTCCTGATCCCAAACATTTTACCATTTTCCCCAAGGCATGGGACAGCAAGTCAAAGAAAACAAAGATTGTTGAAAGAGTTTTTAAAGCGGAGTCTGCCGGATCCGGGCGTTTCTCTTTGCCCCCGGTTACTTTCCATAAAGGACGCGGCTGAAAAACACTCCCCCGCTTCACCTGAACATCTGCCAACTTTCAGCCATCGCTTTCCGATGGAGCATCCTTCTTCCTCTCAAATCTTTTTTCCGCTATGATATATTAAAACGAAATAAGCCCGGAAGCTTCTGTTCCTTCCGGGCGATGAAACAATGACGGCTGATGGGTGGCAATGTCATTCCTTTCAAGGGGGGGTTCTTATGAATATTCGCCCTGCGATGATCGCAGATGCCCGGGAAATCGCCAAAGTGCATGTGAAAAGCTGGCAAACCACGTACAGAGGCATCGTGTCAGAGGATTATTTGACCAGTCTCAATCCGGAAGAGAGCGCAGCCCGCTGGGAAAAACATCTGCGCAGTGACAGTGTGACGTATGTGGCAGAAACACCGGAGAAAAAAATCGCCGGATTCATCTGCGGCGGCAAAATCCGAAGCCAACAGCCGGTGCAAACCGGAGAGGTTTATGCGCTTTACCTTTTGCAAGAAGTACAGAGACAACAACTCGGAACCCGGTTGATGCGGCAGCTCGCCGAATCGTTACAAAAGCAAGGATGCAATTCTCTCGTGGTCTATGTAATAAAAGACAATCCTGCCAGGCGCTTTTATGAAAAGCTCGGTGCCATCCCCGTGAACTCGGAAACCTCTTGGATCGGGGATCAGGAAGTAGAAGAAATCCGGTATGAATGGGTCTCGCTTGATTCACTTTTAAAAAAGGCCGAGCAATCGACCACACATCAATGACAAAAACTCCCTCTTGCAGTCCACCGTGCGACAGGCCGCTTTTCACGGGATCAGGTCAAGAGCCGGAGAAAAGGCTGGACGGGGTAAGAACGGAAACAAATTTGTCACAAATTTCTATTTGATATAATAATCAAATCATTCGATAAACCATTTATGACATCTATTGATAAAAGCATCGGACAAACAACAGAACCGTTTAAAATTCCGATCCTTTTCTATCGAATTCATTCTGACAGTCGGAGGAGGAAAGGAGTATAATAAAGAAAGGCAGCACGACAACTTCGTATCCCTCCCTCCCCCTCGTTGGCAGGGGGGCTTTTTGTCACCCAATCTATTATTCGCATCCAAACTTCGTTTTTTGTCCCCGTCGGACGATTTTTTTGTAAAAAAACAGACGAACATGCCGAAGATGTCCGTCTCAGCCTCGTAACGGAGTTTCAAAAAAAGTCACCGGATCTTGGTGCTGTTCTTTGCTCCCGGTTCCTTCGTCACAAAATACCGTAATCCCCCGCAGTTTTATCCAACTGTCAATCGCGCCATTTTTTCTTCTTTACTTTTCACTGATCCTCCCAAAAAGACCGGACGCTTGGTGACGATTTGTGCATTCCGTCCCGTTTTTGTGATCAAATCCGCCTCTGTCTCTTCATTCCATCCCGATACGATGCAGCCGATTTCCGTTTCCCTCTCCTTCTGCCTGAACGCCCAGCCGTGGAACTCCATTCCCCGACCGCTCCAGCGCTTTACCTGCTCCTCCCAGTCAGATTCCGTAACCGCATCTCCCGAGCGCAAGTAAATAAACTGTGTTCCCGCTTCTGCCGCCCCTTCGACAATCCAGGGTTCGGCCTTTTTGACCCGTCGGAAGGACTGCCAGCGTTCAATGTTGCACAAATCTTCGACCATGGCACTGGCAGTCGGATTTTCACCCGCTCCCTGCCCGATCAAGGTGAGATCCTGAATCCGGTCACCCTCGAGGTAAACGGCATTGTATACATCATTTACCTTTGACAGCAAATGCGATTTAGGAATGAGCGTCGGACAGACAGAACAGGCGATCGGCCCGCTTTCGCCAAATTGCTCCGCCTGGGCCAACAGTTTTACCGTATAGCCGAGCCTGTCCGCCAGTTCCAGCTCACCTGAAGTAACGTCGGTAATTCCCCGGCAGCGAATTTGCTCGACGGGAACATCGGCATCAAATGCCAGCCGGATTAAAATGGACAATTTATAAGCCGCATCACGCCCTTCGACATCGGAGGAGGGGTCAGCTTCAGCATATCCTTTTTCCTGCGCCTCCTTCAGAATTTCTGTGTATTCGCGTTTTTGCTCACTCAATTGCGACAGGATATAATTCGTCGTTCCATTTAATATCCCGCAAATCCGATAAACATGATTTGCCTTCAGGAAATGTTCCAGGGTGCCGATCACCGGAATTCCGCCGCCGACACTCGCTTCATACAAGAGCCGTACCCCATGCTGTTCCGCCAGTTCTTCCAGCTCGCGGCCGTGTTTGGCGATTAACTCCTTATTGGCTGTCACGACATGACACCCTTTTTTGATCGCTTCGATCAGATAGGTGCGGGCTGGTTCAACACCTCCTATCGCCTCAATGACAACATGGATCTGCTGGCGCAAAATCTGGTTATAATCGTCGGTCAACAGATGATGGATCTCCTGTATTTCCCGCTTTTTCTCGAGGTTTTTGACCAGAATGGAACGAATATTGAAAAATCTGCCCGTGCGCCGGGCGATCACATCCTGATTCTGCTGAATCATCTTAAAAACTCCGCTTCCCACTGTTCCCAAACCGAGAAGTGCCACCTGAACTTGTTCCACGCTCTTCCCCTCCTGATCCAAAATAAAAACCCCCTTCAGATAAGAAGAGGGTTCTGTTCCAAGAAAAACCTTTGCCTTCTTATCTCTCAGTGCCAGATGCACTGCAGGAATTAGCACCTTGTTTGCCCATACGGGCAAAACGGTTGCCGGGCTTCATCGGGCCAGTCCCTCAACCACTCTTGATAAGAAATGAAGGATATTCTCTTTATCGTGACATAGTTGAAATTATTATGGAATGGATAACCCTGATTGTCAAGATCCAATGTCAAATAATTTCGTTTTTCAAAACGCCGAGCCTCTCGATCTCCAGTTCAACCTGATCACCGGGTTCCAGCCAGCGATGCACTTCTTCCCCCAATTCCAAGATACAGCCGGTGCCCACCGTGCCGGAGCCAATCACATCACCGGGGGCCAATACACATTCGGACGAGGCCCGTTCAATCATTTGCGCAAATGTCCAATAGAGATCTTTGACATTGCCCCTGGAGACTTCGCGGCCGTTGATGCGCGCGGTCATCTGTAAATCCCAGCGCTCGCCCTGCCTGCGGTCCTCCAGTTCATCCAGGGTGACCAGATACGGACCGAGCGATGTGGCAAAATCTTTTCCCTTGGCCGGGCCCAGACCTACCGCCATTTCCTGCCGCTGCGCATCCCTGGCGCTCCAGTCATTCATGATCGTAAAGCCGGCGATATACTCCAGTGCCTTGTCACGGGCAATATTTTTTCCTTTTTTCCCGATAATACAGGCAATTTCCAATTCAAAATCGAGGCAATGGGTATACGACGGCTTCTTCACTACATCTTGGTGGCCGACAACCGCATGGTGATTGGAAAAATAAAAGACAGGAATCTGGTACCATTCCGGAACCATATCAAGGCCGCGTCGGGCCCGGCAGGTTTTCACATGCTGTTCAAAGGCGTAAAAATCACGGACGCTGGGTGGAACCGGAAGCGGGGAAAACAATTTTACCTCTTGCAGGGGAATGGTGACAGGTTCCCCCTCGACAAACAATCGCTCAAGCGGCTGCAAACGAATCAGCCGATCCAGTTCCTTCAGTAAAACAAGTTCCCCCTCCCCTCGTTTTAAACAAGATAGCAGATCGGTGGCCAATTCGTACGGAAGGGAAACACCTTTTTCTACTTCCAGCCACTTTTGCGCAAATCCGACATCAACCACATGCCGGCCGATAATCCAACCGAACCTCGCCCCGGCATCATCGCGGGTATGAATGTTCAGGTCGTCCTCTTTCACTTTGTATGTAACCAGTTTCAAACCGTATCCCCCCTTAGCTTAAGCATATTCGCGCCAAAATATCTTTTGCAAGTGCCTGAAGAAAAACAGACTTTATCAAGATCGGCTCGCACGATCTTCATAAAGTCTGTACAACAGGCTCTTTCGCCGTCAGTGTTTCGCGCACGATCCGCCGGCTTGCTCCCGGTGAGAGAAGCGGCGTAAATCTCTCACGAATCCGCTGGCGATTAAAGCCGGGCGAAAAAAATTTTTCAATCTGAATGCGAATGGTGGAGGGACGTGTAATCATCGCCACCCGATGATGCAATAAATACTGCTGGTTTGCTTCTTCCTGGCCGGGAAAAGCCTCAAAAAGAAACATCGGTAATCGCTTGGCAATCGCTTCACTGATCGTCAGGCCACCCGGTTTTGTCACAAGCAGATCAGCAGCCGACATGAACAAGGCCACATCGCGCCGGAACGCTTCAATGAGAATATGGGGACAATCGTGTTTTTTCTTGAGACGTTGGTAGAGATTGTGGTTTTTTCCGGTTAAAACGACAAACTGAATCCAGGTGAATCCCTTCAGCTCTTCGACAATTTGTTCCAGCGGACCCAGGCCTGTACCGCCGCCCATGATGAGCACCACGGGCCGGTTTGGATCAAGCCCCAACTGCAAGCGGGCCTCCAAAGCGGAAACTTCTTCATAAAACGCGGGATTGATCGGGATGCCCGTTTCCAGCAATTTCAATCCTGTTTTCCATTGAATGCGTTCCAGATCCCCGCGCCTGAGCAACTGTTTCGGTACACACAAAACATCCGGAACCCTGGCGAGCCAAATCGGGTGCAACTCATAATCGGTAACCACGCCGACAGTAAGAACGTTTTCCCAGTCAGCCGGACAGAGCAGTGTGCCGAAGGGATGGGTCGTCACAATGCGCGCCGGTTCATCCGGAAAGAGCTGGCTCAGTTTTTTCCGGATCGTCCAACCCATTTTTTCGATCATCTCGCTCGAGACATAGCGAATAATTTTATTGTGATGAGTCCAATCATAAAGGTAATGATACAGGGTTGGAAATTTATTCAACATACCCTGATAACCGGATTGCAACAGGGGATGGAAGGATCCAGGAATCAATTTTAAAAGGTCGACCACTTCAACCGAAAGATGCGGCCGTTGTTTTGCAAATTGGCATTCTAACGCTTTCGCAGCAGCATTATGGCCTGTCCCAAATCCCATTGAAAGCAGCAATATGCGTTCGATAGCGATTCCCCCCCTTTGCACCGTTCATCCCCATTATACTTTTCCCGTCCCGTCAATGGATAAAATCCACATTTTTTATGAGCAATATTAACCATCTTTCAATCTTTCCGAGCCATCGACCGTTGCGCCAAGCGGACCATTTCTTTTACCATGTTTCCGCCGATGAACCCGCCGATTTTCCCTGCATCTTCTGCCCGGATGTCTCCATTTCCTCCTCTTTTCCGGAGGGGGATATCAAACTGTTTGGCCACTTCCATTTTTACGTCTTCCGAATTGGTTATATTCGTCCCGAGCACCTGGTTTACCACTTCTTTTTTAAAGCGGTTCACCCCTTCTTCAGCACCCGGAACCAACAGGCGATTTCTCCCCCGCCTCGGCATGCAAACCACCTCCTTGAAGGTAGTGTGCGAGTTATGGACCGTGATTATGAGGGGAAGCCGTATTTTTATATTCTACACTATTTTAAACACCGAGCAAAAGAAAAAGGAGATGGTTATTTCAGAAACAGATGATTGCCGATGTGAATCGCTTTTCGGTGCTTCGCCTTTTTCTCCATCCAGGTGGAGGTGGCAATTTCAGGGTTGTAATAATAAAGGGCTCCATGCGTCGGATCCGCCCCTGCCAGCGCTTCTTTTACCGCCCGATACGCTTCCTGATCCGGTTTTAAATGAATCTGCCCGTCATCGACCGCAGTAAAAGCGTTGGGCTGGTAGATCACCCCGCGAATGGAATGAGGAAATTCATCGCTTTGGACGCGGTTGAGAATGACGGCGGCCACAGCCACTTGTCCCTTAAACGATTCTCCGCGCGCTTCCCCGTAAACGGTGTGGGCCAGGAGGGCTAATTCCTCCGGCGAAACACGCATCTTGGGGCGATGCCGTTCCGGATGATGTTTCACTTCGGTTTCCCTGCGCATATCCCTGTCGCTCTTGCTGACTTGTCGTAAATGATATTTCCTCGTCACGTATTGAACCGCTGCGTCCGCAAACGTGGTCTTATTTGTCCAGTCTTTATAGTTAAAACCCGCTTGTAATTGCTGTTTCATTTTCATGGCAACACTCTCTTGTTTCATCTTGACCAGTGTGATCTTCTTCTCCGCTTCAGCCTGACGCTGTTGAAAGGGCAATATCCCCAGCGTCAGCAAGAATGAAACGACAAGCGGGAAGGTTATTTTCGCAATATTCACTCAATTACCTCCCCTATTGTTTATTCCCTTTCACACCGCCGTTTTATGAATGAACCTGCGCCTGAAAGGGGTGAAATTAAATACAAGTATTTTAATTTTACATCAGTCATTCTATAGCAATCCTCTGTGCACCTCAATAGTAAGTTCCTGCCAGTTAATCCGGACAAACGCGTACTCTGTTCGATTCGCCCCCGGCACCCGAAAGATGCAAAAAACCTCCAGCCGGGAAAGGCTGAAGGTTTTTTTGTACCTGATATATTAGCCGCGTGCAGCGAGGAAGCGTTTGTTTACTTCTTCCCAGTTGACCACGTTCCAGAATGCTTTAATGTATTCCGGACGTTTGTTTTGATATTTGAGGTAATAAGCATGCTCCCAAACATCGAGCCCGAGGATCGGGGTTCCGCTGCCGTCCATCAGCGGATTGTCCTGGTTCGGGGTGCTGAGGATTTCCAGTTTGCCGTCTTTGACAACGAGCCAAGCCCAGCCGCTTCCAAAACGTTTGGCCGCAGCATTGGCAAATTTTTCTTTGAATGCGTCAAAGCTGCCGAAGGTTTCGTCAATGGCTTTGGCTACTTCGCCGGTCGGTTGTCCGCCGCCGTTCGGGCTGAGAATTTGCCAGAAAAGGCTGTGGTTGGCATGACCGCCACCATTGTTGCGGACAGCGGTGCGAATGCTTTCCGGCAAGGCATTCAGGTTGGAGATGAGCTCTTCCACCGTTTTTTCCCCTACGTTTTGCCCTTCAATCGCAGCATTCAGATTGTTGACATAGGTTGCATGATGGCGATCATGGTGAATTTCCATGGTTTGCGCATCAATATGCGGTTCCAGAGCGTTAAAAGCATAGGGTAAAGCCGGCAATTCATATTTAGCCATATCAAACCCTCCTATGTAATCATTAAAAATAGATCCTTGGCAAAGGCCAAGGGAGTTAAATCAAATTGTTACACCTCTTTATTATTATGCTAAAAATCGATTCTTATAGTCAACCTAAACGGACCCGTTCGCAAAAATCTTCTCCAGGCAAGTCACATCTTCCAGGATAAAATCAGCACCCAACTCTTCAAATTTCGCCCGTGCCGCCTGCCCCGTCAACCCGGTCAAGGTGGCGGCAAAATCGCACCCCATCTTGCGGGCGGCCAGGAAATCCGCAACCGAATCTCCGACGATCAAAATTTGTTTTCCATCGGCAAGCGGTAAAGCTTCCCGCAGGCATGCAGAAATTTCAGCTTCTCTGCCCAGATACGCTTTCACATAGGTATACGGCTCCGGCTTTCCCAGCGGGGCAAACTCCGGATAAGCCTCTTCCGCAGCAATGACATCCGTGGCCGTCGCAATATGATTTTCCGCAAACAGCGGGAAGAGATCCAACTGTTCAAACGGAACCTTTGTTTCCAGGAAGGACCGTCCCGTCCCGATGCCGATCGTAATCCCTTGCTCACGCAAACCGGTCAACAGCTTGCGGATCTTCTCCGGCTGTGCCAGCGGAATCTCCTGATATAAAAAACCTTTTTTGCCCGATTCCCTCGCGTCTCTCCCTTCGGTCTGCCTGTAAAGCTCCGCTCCGAGATACCATTCCTGATAAACCGAATATCCCAGTTCCCATAATGAGCTGTTGCGGGAAAACTGGGTGACCGGAATGGAAAACCACTCGGAAGCGAGTTCATTGAAATAGGTGAGCAACTCATGTTTGCTGATCGCTTGCTTCCCTTTGAAAAGTTGGGGAAATGCCGCAAATGATGGCCGGAACGAGGTGATTTCCGCTTCGCCCCAGCCGGCCAAGGAACGAAGGGATTCTTCGGTAATCGGTTCAAGCAAAAACCGTTCCACCTTTTCTTTATGCCGGGGTACCAGAGTTTTCAAAAGCTGCAAAAGCTGTGCGGAAAATCCCAAAAAAACCATATCCCAATTGGAATTGATTCCCTTTGACTTCATCCAGTCCAAAACGCGGTCATGATCAAACACGGTCTCCCGGATGAATCGAATCTGCTCTTCCCCGGGCTGCGTCGTATGCCTGTCTTTTTCCGCCGCCAAAAAATGCGGAGCGTAGAGCAGTTCCCAAATCGACAAGGCCGAAGCATCAAAGCAGCGTTCTTCACTTAAAAAAACTCCATCGACATCAAATAATATCATCTTGTACAAAGCCGGTTCCTCCTACCGATGTGCAATTTGCTTTATTGTAATAAAGGAAACAGAATACTGCAAGGCTTCCGTCATCGTGATGTGCATAAATTTGGATGACCGCATCTTTAATAATTTACTAATCTCGTAAAAAACAATACTTCACATCGCATAATGAATAGATTATGATCGAAATAGACAGAAGAAATTTGCCATTTTTTGTCCGTTGCGAGCATAATTCCCAAACATAAATGGGAGGGGAAGACTCATTGCCAAAGAATAAATGGCTCCGCTATCTTTCCTGTCTTGTCGCGCTCGCGCTGATTGTGATCCTGTTTCCTGCCAACACGCACGCGGCCGCTTTTCCCGATTACAAGATCGAAGTGAACAAAACCACCAATAAACTCTATCTCTATCAAAACGGAAAAGTGATCCGGTCCTATCCCGTTGCCACGGGGCGAAGCAAGAATCTGACGCCGGAGGGAACTTTTCCGATTGTTGTGAAAATCGTAAACCCGGGATGGAAAAACATTCCCGGCGGACGGGCCGACAACCCTCTCGGGGTTCGTTGGAACGGAATCAGCGTTAACGGCGACCGCGGACGTACTTATGGCATCCACGGGACAAACAATCCCAATTCGATCGGAAAACATGTTTCCAATGGATGCATCCGCATGAATAACAAAGATGTGATCGCCTTATACAACACGATTTATGAGGGAACCCCCGTCTGGATTCACTCCGGCAAAAGCGATAACCATTGGCGGGGTGACAGTCGCGTCGGCTTAAAGCCTGCCACGGGTACGGCCACCATTACCGGACAAAATGTGAATGCGCGCACCGGCCCTTCCACAGGGTCATTTGTTCTGACCACCTTAAAAAAGGGAACGCGTCTGTCGTTGACCGGGATCTCCGGTGACTGGTACCAGGTGAAATTGCCAAACGGGCGCACCGGTTTTGTCTACAAACCCTACGTAAAAGTCTCGGGCGTTAAGACCGGACCGGCACCGACTCCGGCTCCGCAGTTCCATTCGGCGAACGGCCAGATTGCCATCACGGTTAACAGGGCCAATATCCGCACAAGTCCCAGCTTGAATTCAGCCATTTTCACGCAGGCCGGCAAGGGAAGCAAATTTACATTGACTGCCGACAGCACGGAATGGTATCGGATTCGCTTGAGCAGCGGAAAAACGGCCTACGTCCATCATTCCGTGGCAAAGGTTGTTTCAACCGCAAAGCCATCTGCATCCAAACTGACGGTCACGGCCTATCTTGCCAATATCCGTTCTGCTCCCTCGCTTTCCGCATCGGTTCTGCAACGCGTAAGCAAGGGCACCATACTTACGAAGACAGGGTCTGCAGGCGATTTCTTTCAAATCCGCTTAAAGAGCGGGCAAACTGCTTATATTCATAAGTCCTGTGTAAAATAATTCCATGATACTCGCAACGGTTTATCGGGCGCCGGGGAATGCGCCCGTTTTTCTTTTTGCCTCCACTCCTCAGGGGCTGTCGGCACCATGTATCTCTCTTTTTCCGGCTCGTGGTCGCTGCCCGATAAATAGAAAGGAGTGGAATATCTCCACTCCTCCACATTTCATTTTAACGACAGCATGCGATCCAAAGCTACTTTGGACCATTTTTTCGTTTCTTCATCCACTTCGATTCTGTGAATCGGGCGGCCTTCCAGGATACTTTCCAATGCCCACAGCAAATGCGGACGGTCGATCCGGTTCATCGTCAGGCAGGGGCACATGGTGGTGCTGAGCAATACGATTTTCTGTTCCGGATGCTCCTCCGCCAGGCGGTGAACCAGATTCACTTCGGTTCCGATCGCCCATTTGCTTCCGGGCGGAGCGGCTTCAATCGTTTTAATGATATAGTCCGTTGAACCCGCCTGATCAGCGAGCTGCACCACTTCAAAAGAACATTCGGGATGGACAATCACTTTCATCTCCGGATCCTGTTTGCGGATGCGGTGAATCTGCTCGGGGGTAAATTTTTGATGCACGGAACAATGCCCTTTCCACAAAATCATCCGCGTATCCTGCAAACTCCCTTTGTTCTCTTCGAACTGGCCGCTTTGCGGATTCCATATGACCATTTGCTCCAGCGGAATGCCCATTTTGTAGGCTGTATTTCTTCCAAGATGCTGGTCCGGCAAGAAGAGGATGCGTTTTTTCTGTTTAAAGGCCCACTCCAGAACGAGATGCGCGTTGGACGAAGTGCAGGTCGTTCCCCCGTGCCGTCCGACAAACGCTTTGATCGCCGCGGTGGAGTTCACGTAAGTGACCGGAATGATCGTGTCCCCAAACTCCTCCTGCAACACTTCCCATGCTTCTTCCACTTCTTCAATATCAGCCATGTCCGCCATTGAACAGCCGGCCCTCAAATCGGGCAAAATGACCATTTGCTCATCCTGCGCCAGCGTATCCGCTGTTTCGGCCATAAAATGGACGCCGCAGAAAATAATATACTTGGCTTCTTTCTGCTCTGAGCCAATCCGGGCCAGGCGCAGGGAATCACCGCGAAAATCGGCAAATTTGATCACATCATCCCGCTGATAATGGTGTCCCAGGATCACAAGATCTTTGCCCAGCCGCTCCTTGGCGCTCCGGATTCGCGCATCCAATTCTTCGCTTCCCATCGTACGGTACTGTTCAGGCATTTCCATATCGACATAGCCAAGCAGATCCATCGCCATCAGGCATCCCCCGTTCCTTTTTCAAAGTCCAAACTGATATCGAGTGAGGTGACCGAATGTGTTAACCAGCCGAGCGAAACGGCATCCACACCTGTTTCGGCAATCGCGCGAATCGTCTCCGGTGTGATTCCCCCCGACGCTTCCGTCCACACTTTTCCATCGATCAGCCGTACGGCTTCCCGCAAGGTCTCCAGATCCATATTATCCAGCAAAATGGCGTCTACATCGTATTTCAAAATCTCTTTAACCTGATCCAGCGTGTCCGCTTCCACTTCGATTTGCACCATATGACCGACATAGTTGCGCGCCTTTTCAATCGCTTTGGCCAGACTGCCCGCCATCGCAATATGATTGTCCTTGATCATCACCCCGTGGCTTAAGCCAAAGCGGTGATTGCTCCCCCCGCCGACGCGGACTGCATACTTCTCCAGCTGGCGCAAACCCGGTGTCGTTTTGCGGGTATCCAGCACTTTGCAATTCAAACCTTCCAGTTTCTTTACCAACCGGCGGGTGATGGTGGCGATGCCGGACATGCGCTGCAACAGATTGAGGGCAACCCGTTCCCCGGTCAAAATGGCACTCGTCGGACCGGAGATTCGCGCAACCGGAGTCCCTTTTTCCACTTCCGCCCCTTCCTCGACCAATGCCGTCCAGGCAATCTGCGGCTCCAGCTCTTCAAACACCATCTTCGCCACGGGCAAGCCCGCAATGACGCCGGGTTGTTTGGCGATAAAGACACAAGAGCTTTGATGCCCGGCAGGAACGAGCGCTTCGGTCGTCAAATCCCCGACTCCCAGGTCTTCGTTCAAAGCTTCACGAATAAATTGCCGTAACGCAACTGTGTTCATCCTTGGTCCCCCTTAAATCACATTGTGCCTTTGCACCCAATCCGGACTTGGATCAGGATAGTCAAAGCGATAGTGACCTCCGCGGCTCTCTTTGCGCCACAATGCTGCTTTCATGATGATTTGTGCAGTTGTTAACATATTTAAACATTCCAGCATCCCGGGTCTCACTTGTTTTTTTACTTCATCCAACAGGGAAAGCCCCTGTTTAAGCCCCTCGGACGAGCGAACAATTCCCGCGTGATCCCACATGATCTCCCGGATGCGGTCTTTGATCGTTTCCTCAGTTTGCTTATCACTGCACAAAATTGGAGATACAAATTCTCCGTCAAACGCCGCTCCACTCCGCTCGCTGTAGGATGAAAGCTCTGCCGCCACTCTCTGCGCGAAAACCGCCCCCTCCAAAAGCGAGTTGCTCGCCAGCCGGTTGGCTCCATGCACTCCGGTGCAAGCGACTTCCCCACAGGCAAACAACCGCGGAAGCGAAGTCCGGCCTTGGAGATCGGTACGAATTCCGCCCATGATAAAATGAGCCGCCGGTGTAACCGGGATCAGGTCATGTTCGGGATCGATGCCGCAAAGCACCGCCTGGCGATGGATTTTGGGGAACCTCTCCTTAAATGTCCGTCCCAGCTTCGTCGCATCCAGATAAACGGATCTCCCTGCTTGCATTTCCATATAAATCGCCCGGGAAACCACATCACGCGGCGCCAAGTCTTTCCAAGGGTGAACCCGCTCCATAAATGCTTCACCCTCATCGTTTACCAGAACCGCTCCTTCTCCCCGAACCGCTTCGGAAACAAGAAACATCGGGTTTTGCTCGACTGCCAGCGCGGTCGGGTGAAACTGGATAAACTCCATATCCATCAACTTGACTCCGGCACGGTGAGCCATCGCAAATCCATCGCCCGTCGTGACAAGGTGATTGGTCGTATACCGGTAGATTTGACCGCAGCCACCGGTCGCCAGGACAACCCCTTTTTTTGCAAAATAACCAATCGGTTCCCGATCCGGATCCGCGACGACCACTCCGGCACAAACTCCGTCTTTTACCAGCAAATCGGCTACCATCGTATGCGTTTCAAGAGTGATGTTTGCATGCGCGACGGCCTGCTTCAACAACGCGGATGTGATGCCGGCGCCGGTTGAATCTCCCATCACGTGCAAAATTCGGGAAACGGTATGCGATCCTTCCCGACCGAGGGCAAACTGATCTCCTCTTTTGTCAAAGGGAGTTCCCCAATCCGATAACATCCGGATGGTTTCCGGAGCCATTTTTACCATGCATTCCACCGATTTCGGATCACAAAGTTCCACACCGGTACGCAAGGTGTCCTCGAGATGCAATTCAGGCGAATCGTCTTCCCCGATCGCCGCCGCAATCCCCCCCTGGGCCCGGTAGGAATTGCTGTCGGCTTTCTGCGACTTGGTCAAAACGGCAACTTTTCCCGTTTCAGCCAAAGAAAGCGCTGTCACCAATCCTGCAATACCGCTCCCTACCACCACGTAATCGGTCATTTCTCGGATCATGTTTGTTTATCCTTTCACAAATTCTTAACAAATTGCTCACCTTTATTTTCTCAGGATTGTTCAGAAAGTCAACCACCAAAATTATCTTTTTCATTTTAAATCAGAAGGTAACAGAGAAAAATGTGATTAATCTCACTTGCCTCTCGATTGGTTTTTTGACAGATTGGCAAAGTGAGACCTATCTTTTTCTTTTTTCGCTATAATAATGAAAGAACAATTTCAGGAAGCGGAGTTGGGTGTATGAAAACCATTTATCTCGATTATGGAGCCACCAGTCCGGTCAGGGAGGAAGCGCTTCAAGCCATGCTCCCTTATTTCAGGGAAAAGTACGGCAACTCCGGCAGCATTCACGACTTCGGGCAAGTCAGCCGCGAAGCGATCGAACACGCCCGCCGGCAAGTGGCTGAAGCGATCGATGCCGACTCTCCGCGCGAAATCATTTTTGTCGGCAGCGGCACCGAAGCCAACAATCTCGCCTTGATCGGAGCAGCTCGCAAACACAGAAACAAAGGCAACCACATCATTACTTCTTCCATCGAACATCCGTCTGTGCTGGAAGCCTGCCGTCAACTGGAAAGAGAAGGATTTGAGGTGACATACCTCCCTGTCGACCGGTTCGGGCTTGTCCGCAGCGAAGATGTGAAAAAAGCCCTTACGGATAAAACGATTCTCGTCAGCATCATGGCGGCCAACAACGAGGTCGGAACGATACAGCCGATCGCGGAAATCAGCCGGCTGCTGAAGAGAAGTTCCATTTTGTTTCATACCGACGCCGTGCAATATTTCGGAAAAGTCCCCATGTCCGTGGCCGATCTGGGCGTGGATCTGCTCTCGATCGGCAGTCACAAGATCGGAGGTCCAAAGGGAATCGGCGCTTTGTACATCCGTAAAGGGGTGCGAATCGAACCCCTTTTCCACGGCGGCGGTCAGGAACGGGGATTGCGTCCGAGCACGTTAAATACCCCGGCCATCGTCGGGTTTGGTGCAGCCGCCTATTTGGCCGCACAGGAAGCGGAAGCGGAATCCGCGCGCTTAACCCGATTGCGGGATGCTTGTTGGCAGCGCATCCGTGATGAAATCGGCGAAGTGGTGTTAAACGGTCATCCCACCCGGCGCTTGCCAAACAACCTTAATCTGAGCTTTCACCGCGTGGAGGGGCAGGCCGTGTTGTTGGAGCTTAGTCGCAATAAAATTTATGTTTCCAGCGGTTCGGCTTGCAGTGCGGGAAAACATGCCGCTTCCCATGTGCTGATGGCCATGGGCACAGATGAAGAAACAGCTTTTCAAAGCCTGCGAATCACGTTTGGAAAAGAAACGACCGAAGCTGAACTCCAGCGTTTTATCACCTGTTTGAAAAAGGTGATGGATGAACTGCGCTCTCTTTTAATCAATGAATCCTAAAGATGGAGGATCGACTCATTGGGTAAGTTTTTCTCCGTTATACTCAGACTGATCGTCATTTTCGCTGTCGCCTTTGCCGCCTGGATTTTGTTCTTCACCCTGCAACAGATGAACTATACGGAGCCTGACCAGGTATACTTAAGCGGAACACCGATCTCACACGCTTTTGTGTTCGCCTTTTTTTGCCTGGTCGCCCTTTTTATCACCATGTTTATTCAACAACGGAAAAATCCGGGCCGTCTCAAAAGGCTGTTCTTCCTTTTTTCGGCCTTTTATCTGCTCTGCAGCCCGTTTGTGGTTCTCTCCTTTGACAACTATCTGCTGGTCACCCGGCGTGGTATCGCCTACAACGAATTTTGGAATATGGAAACCATGAAAGCCAAGCGCTGGCAAGATATCGATCACATCGAGCTGGATTATCGTCCGGAACGTTGGCCGTTCAATCCAGGCCCTTACCGTTTGGTCTACCTCGTTTTCTTTAAGGACGGGCAAACAGTGGATTTGAACAATTATAATTCTCCCCTGTACGACGCCAGGGAGTTTGAGGCGATTCACCGGACAATGATCAAGCAAGGGATTCCGATCGAGATCGCGCGGCAACTGCCCGGCGATACCAATCCGCACTCTTTTCTCTACAAGATCTATAAGATGGAACCATGAGAAACCCCCCTCTCACCGGAAGAATCGAGAGGGGGGTTTTGCATGTTATTTGGCCAATTCATAAATCGCCTGGGCATAGATGGCCGTCGCTTTTAACAAGTCTTCAACCACAATGTGTTCATCCCGCTGATGTGCCGTTTCTTCCCGTCCCTTGAACAATGGCCCAAAAGCGACTCCGACATCGAGGACGCGCGCATAAGTGCCTCCGCCAATCGCCAACAGTTCTGCTTTTTCTCCGGTTTGCTCCTCATAAACCTTGGACAAGATCCGAATCAGGGAATGATCGGGTTCAACAAAGTGGGCGGGTTTATGGTCGATCTCCGTGATGCGGAAATGATCGTCCGCCAGTTTTTCTTCAATCGCCTCGCAAATTTTTTCTCCCTCACCCGATTTCGGATAGCGGACGTTCAGGCGAATCATCCGTTCACCTTCCGCTTCATAGCTGAAAATGCCGGCATTCACCGTCAAACGGCCTGTAAACTCGTCTTCCATGGCAATCCCCAGTTTTTCTCCGAAGAAGCTATCCACCAGATAGCGATTGATTGTCTCAATGAATTGCCGCCCTGCGGAATCGAGCGGAATTGCAGCCAGGAGCCGGGCCATTTCCAATGCGGCATTCAACCCTTTTTCCGGTTCCGATCCATGATGGGCACGCCCTTTGATCGAGATGGTAACTCCTTCATTTCTTTCTTCGGCATATCCCTGTATTCGATGGGTCAGCAAAAAGTCCTGCACTTTCTCTTTCAGTTCAAACACATCGCCTTCGCCCGCCAGCTTCACTTCTGCCAGGTCAGGAACCACATTGACCCGCTGTCCCGCTTTGAATTGCACCAGTTTCCATTCGCCGTCTTTCGCTTCGCTCTTTTCATTGGTTCCCGCAAAACGAAGATCCAAAAGTCCTTTTTCCGCCGAGATAATCGGAAAGTCAGCATCGGGAGAAAATCCCATTGTCGGCATCTCTTCACGCTCAAAATAATGTGCCATACAACGCCACTGCGATTCTTCATCTCCGCCCAAGATGAGACGAACGCGTTTGGACAGCGGCAAACCGAGTTCCTTGACGATTTTTAGGGCAAAATAGGCCGCCATCGCAGGTCCCTTATCATCGATGGCTCCCCGTGCATACAATTTTCCGTCACGAATCTCCGGGGCAAAAGGAGGAGAGGTCCATCCGTCACCGGCCGGAACGACATCGACATGAGCGAGCACGCCGATCAGTTCTTCTCCTTCCCCGTATTCGATATGCCCTGCATAGCCATCGACATTTTTGGTTTTAAAACCGTCCCTCTCGCCCAATTTCAGCATATATTCCAGCGCTTCGGCAATTTTCCGGCCAAACGGGGCTCCCAATCCGCTGTCGGCCTCATCTAAAACGCTTTCAATCGCCAGGAACTCTTTCAGTTCTTCCAGCATCTCGTCTTTGCGTTTGAGGACTTCATCGTACCATGCCACCTCTGTCATCAACGACTCCTCCTGCTTTTTCCATATCATATGCCGTTTTTCTCCCCTTCCCTTATGTATCAGCCCAAACCGGGATTCATACTTTAAATTTAAAATAATTGGAGGCATTTGAGCCTTTAGCTTGGAAATTTTTGCTTTATTTTTTCACTGCTTTTACTATATCACGCCTGTCCTGTTTCCGCCAAATCAGCAACGAAAAAATCGTTCCTTCATGCCGTGCCAAAAAGAAAAAACAGCCTGTTCGTCATGATGAACAGGCTGTTGCCGCAGCTTAGGGTTCAAGGAATTTCAAGGCCATATACAGTAAGTACGACATCACGGCTGTTCCCGGCAAAGTGAGCACCCAGGCGTAGATAATTTTGCCGGCAACGCTCCAGCGGACACTGCGCAAGCGTTCCGCCGCTCCCACCCCGATGATCGAGCCGGTGATGGTGTGTGTCGTACTGACGGGCACTCCGATTTTCGCCACCGTGGTCAGCAAAAAAGCAGCTCCCGTCTCTGCGGCAAAACCTTGCGGGGTTTCCAGGCGACTCAGACGCGATCCAATCGTATGAATCACTTTACGTCCTCCTGCAGCTGTTCCCACCCCCATGATCAGTGCCGATGCAGCTGTGGCCCACCATGGAACCGTAAATTGCGAGTGCGAACCGAAAGCGAAGAGAGCCATCCCAATCACTCCCATCGCCTTTTGCGCATCAGACGCACCATGGCTGAACGCCATAAAAGCGGAGGAAAGAATCTGCAAATACTTGAAGATCGTTTTCACCCGCGAACGGGGGATATTGCTGAAAAATCCGCGAATCAATTTGATGATGGCAGCACTGACGATCCCGCCCAGAACGGGAGAAATGAGCATCGCAATTAAAATCGTAATAATGCCGTGATATTGCAGGATCGAAGGACCCTTGTAAGCCAGGGCGGCACCGATAATGCTGCCGATCAGGGCGTGGGAAGAGCTGGTCGGCAATCCCATTAAAACCGTAATCACATTCCAGACGATCACGGCGATTAACGCGGAAAGAAGCACAATTAAAGTAACATAATGGATGTTGACAATATCTTCCCCAATCGCTTTGGCCACTTCCGTTGAGAAAAACGCACCCGCCAAATTGAGAACAGCTGCCAGCAAAATGGCCATCCACGGCGACAGCGTCCGCGTACCGACCACCGTCGCAATCGCATTGGCGGTATCGTGCCAACCATTGGTAAAGTTAAAAACCAGAGCAAGCGCGATCACAGCCACCAATATCCAAAAAGGATCAAGCATACTTCATGACCACGCTTTCCATGATATCCATCACGTCTTCAAAGGTATCTGTCACGTCCTCCAGTTTTTCGTAGATTTCTTTCATCTTGATTAACTGGATCAAGTCGACCGGCTCCTCAAACAGAGAGCTGATTCCTTCACGCATTAATTTATCCGCTTCATTCTCCAGCATATTGATTTCAATCGAGATCTTGCGAATCCCGGCATAGTCCCTTTTTTCCAAAGCCCTGAAGGCGTCTTGCAGGTACACGGCCGATTTTTCAAAGATCTCCCCAAATTTGCTGAGATACGGGGTGGGATTGTCAACATGCATATAAACGAAACGGGCGGCACACGCTTCGATCCCGTCGATCACATCGTCCAAGGTTTGTGCCAATTTTAAAATATCTTCATGATCGAGCGGAGTCACAAAGGTTTGATTCAACTCTTTGATGAGCAGGTGAGTATACTCATCCCCTTTGCTTTCCAGCTCTTTGATTTGCTCCGCATATCTTTCTTTCTCTTCGAGTGTTTCCACATTCTCACGGAACAATTGCACAGCTTCAATGATATTGGCTGTGGCATCCACCATCATTTGATAAAAAAGGCGATCCTTAGAGCGGTTAAAAAGCACGTGATTTCCTCCCAGTCAACCAAAATTCAACCAAGAATATATTAATCTTTAATATTGTGTACTGAAAACCGGTTCAACACACTTTTTATAAATCCTTTAATCTTGATTAACAAAAACTTTACAATGGTAAATTATGGGGATAAGTTGCCAGTGAGGATCATCCCGATCGCTGCGATTCCCGCACCGGAAATGGCCAAGGCGACCAGCCAGTCCTGGCCTTTGAACAGCTTTCTCTTCCTGGACAGTTGCATGGGGATGTAGAGCACAAATCCCGCCAGATAAAGAGAAGAGACCATCAGCAAATAATCCAGGCCCGCGGCATACAGGAGCCAGCAAGAATAAAGTGCAGCCAGAAATCCGATCAGACCATCCCGCACTTTATCTTTATCATTAAGATAAGTTTCCCCCGTTTTTACCAACTTTAATTGATATAGTGTTGACAGGAGGTAGGGAATTAAAACCGCCACACTGGCCATCGAATAAACCGCCTGATAAGTGGATGCGGAGAAATGAACGATAATGACGAATGCTTCCGTGATCAGGCTTGTCCACCACAGGGAAACGATCGGCGTATTTTTGCGGTTTTCCCGCATAAAGCTGCGGGGAAACATGCCATCCTGCGCAGCCACATAGGGAATCTCAATCGTGAGCAGAATCCAGCTCAACATCGCTCCCGCAATCGAAATGATCAACCCGACATTGATAAGAACAGCCCCCCACGGTCCGACGATCTTAGCGAGAACATAAGCCATGGACGGCTCCGGCAACGCCTGCAGTTGCTCTCTGCTCAAAACCCCCAAGGACAAAATGGAGATCAGCATATAGACCAACAATGTGCCCAATAAACCGAATACGGTCGCCGTGCCGACATCCCGATGCCGTTTGGCCCTTCCGGACAAAACAACGGCTCCTTCAATACCGACAAATGCCCATAAGGTAACCAGCATCGAATCCTTTACCTGTTTCATGATAAGAGTCCAGGAAAACGAACCGTTTCCCCAGAAGTCCGTGAAAAAGATTCCGCGGTGAAAGGCAAAGACCAGGAAGATGATGAAAATGAAAATAGGCATCAATTTTCCAATCGTGGTGATAAAGTTGACAAAAGCCGCCTCTTTCACCCCGCGCATGACCAAAAAATGAAAAGCCCAGACAAAAAGGGTTCCGCCCAGCAGAGAAGGAAGATTGTTTCCCTCTCCAAAGATCGGATAAAAATAATTCAGGGTGCTGAACAAAAGCGGAATAAAGGAAACCAGTCCCAAAATCGAGGCAATCCAATAACCCCACGCGCTGTTAAACCCGATAAACGCTCCGAATCCCGCCCGCGCATAGCTGTAGATTCCCCCGGTCAGTTCGCTTTTGCGCAAGGTCAAATTTTGGAATACCAGGGCCAGCATCACCATTCCCGCCCCCGTAATCAGCCAGGCGATCATCACCGCTCCGCTGTTGGCGGCTGATGCCATATCCTTGGGCAGATTAAAGGCTGCTCCCCCGATCACCGAACCGATGATGGCTGCCATCAGCGCCCATAAACCCAATTGCCTTTGTTGTCCCATTCTTCATTCACTCCATTGATGAGCTTTATATCGATATAAATGACAATTTATCGCACACATTTATGTATACTATATTAATTCGTTAATTTAGTAAAGTGATAAAGATTGGAAGCAACATAAAAGGCGCCAAGCTCCTTTTCGGCTTGGCGCCTCCGTTCAGGCGTGAACATTTGCGGCCAGATAGGTTCCTTCAATATGTAAGTATAGGATATTCAAATCGCAAATTCGCCTTGACAACTCATTCATTTCCTCCGTCAGCCGCAAAAATGAAGTTTCGTCGTCCATTTCCTTCAGATCATTGAATTTCTGCATATACTCCCTTTCCAACATCTTGACCCGTTCAGGAATTTGCGAACAAATCTCCTGGCATTTCAATTCAAATTCATCTTGAAGTTCTTTAGACAACGCCTCATATTCCTGATGTAAAAAGGGACGCTTGATCCCCAGCCGCTGGTCGTATCGAAACTCAAACGGCACCGTATCCATCGATGATTCTCCCTTGCCTTTTTGTCACTAGTGCACGTCTGCTTGATTTTGTTTCAGTTTATACAAATCCATTTGTTTTTTCAACAGATCGTTTTGCAACAATTGCTTGGCCTGTTTAATAATCTCGGTTTTATCTCCGCCTTCTTTGCTCCAGTCATCAAGCAGAACGTTCGCCTGATTTTGCCAGTTCTTATCCAGCTCCATAGAGATTTCCTGCTGGCGCCGATCGGAATAATCCTTCAATTGGGATTTGCGTTCATGAATCCAATTATTAATCGTGTCGAAGGTTTCCGTATCGACTTTGCCTGTCTTTTCAACGAAATGGTTCGCCTGATCCAGGCGGTTGTATTCTTGCTCGATCTTGCCGACCAGATTGTCATGAAACTGCTCCAGCCGATTTTCATCCAAACGGTGCTCTTTGATGATCGAATCAAGCGCTCTCATTTGCCATGGAGAATTGGCCATTTTCAAAGAGAGCTTTCGCTCTTGAAAGGCTTGATCCAATTTTTTCGGATCGTCAACCGCTGTATAGTCGCCACCTGTGACATCGGTCACTTGCTTCAGTTTGGTTTCCGTTTTCGGATCGACATCGATGCCGATGACATGAACATTGGCCAGCGCGTTGGAGAGGTGGAGATTCTCAGCCGCCTTAACCGGATCACCGCCACAGTTTTCATAGCCGTCGCTGACGATGATCAACTGATTTTCCGCTTGCGTCGGAGCCCCCGGCATCATGTCCTGCTTGCTGGTTAGAATCGCGAGGGCCATGGGAGTATAGCCGGTCGGTTTGATCTTGTCCAGCACTTCCTTCCATTTGGACTGATCCGGCACGGCACCCGAAACCAATTTGGCGGTGCTTTGGCAAGAAAGCGGTTTGTCCTTTTCCTCGGCACTTCCCTGATTGCCGTAAACCCTCAACTGAAAAGCCGTCTTATCCTTGGGCAGGGAGTCGGCAAATTTTTGGATCGCCTCTTTGGCATAATCCATCTTCGTCTTTCCATTTATTTCCCCGTCCATGCTCTTGCTTGTATCCAAAAGGACGACAAAATTTATTTTTTTCGGAGCAGTGGGTTTTGCCGGCAACGTGCTGGCTGAAGCAGATGAATTCGCACCGGATTTTTGCGTTGTGTCTGCCTTCCATCGGTTAGCGACCTGCTGCCATGCATTCACTTTATCTTCATAGCTGGTTTTACCCAATTCATCAAAAAACTGAACATCATTTTTATAATTTTCGCCAACCAACCCTAACAGATAAGCATACGCTTTGTCATCCGACAATCCTTTCGGCATCTGCTTCAACGCCTTGATCACCCTTGATTGGTTGTACTTGTCGCCGGCGTATTCTCCTTCTCCCCGGTCTGCAAGGATATCCGGCAAGTCCGTATGTGGAGCCGGGCTTCGCGGAAGATCATCTTGTTCGATTTCCTTTTCCTCCTGGGTTGATTGATTGTCTTTGATCGCCAGTTGATCCAAATGATTTAATTGGTCCGGCTTATCAATTTGGCTTCCTGCCGTCTGTTTGATTTGCTGGAGCACCGGAGAGCAACCACTCAGAGAAAAGGCAGCGACAAGCATCCCGAATAGCAGAAAACAAAACTTTCTTTTTTGCATAAGCCCTCCTTCTGAGTCGGCTTTTTGGTTGAAGGGATGCCCCTTCACCTTCTGGTGTACCAGTTTGATTTTAGCTTACTTGAACTGTACTCATTTGACAACATCCGGCCGGCGGAGCGATTGACAATCTTGCGGCATTTTTCATTTCCCATCCACGTTTTTCACTTGCACCGCTGTTAAGGAAACTTCCTCCCGGGCGCTACGACAGCCGATGGCTCGCTCCCCTTCAAACATGGACGGGGATGATGTAAATCCAGTTTATTCAATGTTTCCGGCAAAATGAACCGTTCACCAAGATCGTTCTCCTTCAGGGGCAAATGCAGGCGCTACGATTGTGCCATTTGGTTCCATTGATTCCTTTGTTTGTTGAAATAAAAGGATTTCGGTATAATAACGGTTAGGGACAAGTTGCCCTGACAGAGGAGAGCTGTTAAGAATTTTTCACATAGGACGGATCGTTATGAGCAAAAACAACCAATTGCGTGTCGTAGTCGGCATGTCCGGTGGTGTCGATTCATCGGTCACCGCTCTGCTTTTAAAAGAACAAGGCTATGATGTGATCGGCCTGTTTATGAAAAACTGGGACGACACGGATGAATTCGGACACTGCACGGCAACGGAAGACTTTGAAGATGTGCGGCGTGTCTGTGCGCACATCGGCATTCCCTATTACTCGGTTAATTTCGAAAAAGAGTATGAGCAAAAAGTCTTTCAGTATTTTTTGGATGAATACCGCAAAGGCCGCACGCCGAACCCCGATGTGATGTGCAACCGCGAAATCAAATTCGGGGAGTTTTTAAATAAAGCCAAACAACTGGGTGCTGATTATATCGCCACGGGCCATTATGCTCAAATCATTGAACGGGACGGTCAAAAATATCTTGCCCGCGGTGCCGATCCAAACAAAGACCAAACCTATTTTCTTTATGCTGTGCACAAACCCCAGCTGATGCAGGCCATCTTTCCCATCGGACACATGCAAAAGAAGGAAGTGCGGAAACTGGCTGAGGAAGCGGGTTTGCCTACTGCCAAAAAGAAAGACAGCACAGGCATTTGCTTTATCGGCGAACGGAATTTCCGTGAGTTTTTAAGCCAGTATCTCCCTGCACAGCCAGGTGAAATTCGGACACTGGACGGGGAATATAAAGGAACTCATGATGGTTTGATGTATTACACGCTCGGGCAGCGCCAAGGTTTGGGCATTGGCGGCAGCGGAACCGGTGAACCCTGGTTTGTCGTAAAAAAAGATTTGTCCACCAATACCTTATATGTTGCCCAGGGGCATGATCATGAAGCTCTTTATTCGAGCGGACTGATTGCAACGGATATCAACTGGCTGGGCGATGGAACCCCGCAAAGTCCGTTTGAATGCACGGCCAAATTTCGCTATCGCCAACAAGATCAGCCCGTTCTCGTCACCCCGCAAGCGGACGGCACATTTCGCGTCGAGTACAAAGAGCGGCAACGTGCAGTAACTCCCGGTCAGTCCGTGGTCTTTTATCAGGATGAAATCTGCCTTGGCGGAGGAATTATCGATCAGACCTTTTAAATATAACTTGGAAAAGGGCTCTTTCAGTAAAAAACTCGAAAGAGCTCCTTTTAAATTTCATCCTCGCTCTGTGGAAAAAGTTTCTTTGGATACACCGGAATCATGGAAGGAATTTCCGCGCAAGGTTGCGAATTTATTCTATTACCATCGACATAATCTTTTCTTTATTCCCTCTATTTTTAAATCCGTCGAAACCGCGAGGCAGGGAGGTTTCCTCAATGAAAGGTAAACAGAATACTCCGGTTCGCAAGCCGGACGATTTGTCTCCCGAAGACTTCAGCTTACAGATCAGACGAAAAGCGATTGGGTTTATCAGTGCCGGCGTTGCATGCTCGATCATGTCATTCGGCGCCTACTGTCTCACTTCCACCGCTGCGGTCAGAAATCAAACCGATGCTGCACCAGTCATCCAGAATCCTGAACCCAAAACAGAAGTGATCCAAACAGCCACGGATCACAAGACTGAAAGCCCGTCACCCCGTCAAATCGCTTCCCGAGGCAATCTACAAACGGAAAAAAGCACATCACTCCCCGCAAATGAAACCGATTTGGCAACGAACCAGGAACGGATCAGCACGCATGTGCCCCATTTGAAGGAGAAAAGCCCATCCACCCATTCGACTTCCCAGCTTTCTCCTGTCGTGGCTCTCAATGATTCCACAAAAGATTCCACAAAAGAAAAAGAGGAACCCGTCTATGAAAGTGATAAGAAGGCAGCAGAGAAACAGCCCAAGCCGATCGATTATTTCGATTTTGATCAACCCGGTCTGATCCAGGAACTGGAGAAAAACGTTAAATGGGCCCAGCCAAAATCAGATTATGCGACCAAATAAAAATAAAAAGGATCGATCAAAACGACCGATCCTTTTTTTGGCGTGCCCTGGAAGATTCGAACTCCCGACCTTCTGATCCGTAGTCAGACGCTCTGTCCAGCTGAGCTAAGGGCACATATTGGTGCGGACGAAGGGACTCGAACCCCCACAGCCTTGCGGCCACAAGAACCTGAATCTTGCGCGTCTGCCAATTCCGCCACGTCCGCACGATTATCAATTTTTCATGGAGGCGGCACCCGGATTCGAACCGGGGGTAAAGGTTTTGCAGACCTCTGCCTTACCACTTGGCTATGCCGCCATATGAATCGATTCATCAGCAATACGATCATACTGGCAGGGGCGGTAGGAATCGAACCCACACTGGAGGTTTTGGAGACCTCTGTTCTGCCATTAAACTACGCCCCTTCAATGGTGCTGGTGAGAGGACTTGAACCCCCAACCTACTGATTACAAGTCAGTTGCTCTACCAATTGAGCTACACCAGCGAAAGTGGTGGCTCGGGACGGAATCGAACCGCCGACACGAGGATTTTCAGTCCTCTGCTCTACCGACTGAGCTACCGAGCCTTATTCAGTCCTCTTTCCTCGATCATCATTTGTTAAGTGGCGGAGAGAGAGGGATTCGAACCCTCGAGACGGGTTTTGCCCGCCTACACGATTTCCAATCGTGCTCCTTCGGCCAACTCGGACATCTCTCCATGTTATTTAGCAAATCATTTGTCTCAATCGAGGCATTTTTTACTTCGTATCGCATCGACAAATATTATATTACACAGGTTCAATTATAATGTCAACAGGAATTTTGATTTAAATTTATTCTGAAATTTTGTTGCCCATGTTTGTATTTTTACGTTTTTTGGAGCGTCATTCTTTCTTTCTGTAAAAGTGTATTGCAGGTACGGGTTGCGTTGTCCCTGCAATCTTCCCGTATTTCCAAATCCCTGTCTGCGACGGATCATTCCCCGCCCCGCTTTTGACAGCTTTCATGCCCTTGTTGTCATTGCCAAAACGCGGGAGGTTTGTCTTTGCTTCTTTTCCCGTAGCAAGAACGGTGAAAGGAAAAGTTTTGCTAACCCTTGCCAAAACTTCTTCCAAACCAATTTTGCCTTATGTTCAAACATGGCGTCAAACTCAGCCCATCGGCATCCGTGATGGATTTTTCCGGCTTATGTTTCCTTACCATGTGCTTGACTTGAGAGCCTTCCAAATTGTTCCGCCGAGAGCACCACTGGATATCCTGGTGCAGATTCTTTGATCTTCGCGGATCCATTTGGTGAACGTGCAACGGTGCAACTAACTGAAGGGGCACATTTGGAGGAATCAATACACAATCCATCCTTCTCCTGCTCTTTTGCATACCATTAACATCTCTTCCATCTGATCTCCCTCACAGAGGAAAACAGCGCTCTTCATCGATATTTGAGAAGAACAGCAGAATCCTTGCAGTCGATCATAACATCCGGATTGCTTTGAACCGTTTCCCATGTATCATCTGTTCCAATTTCACCACGATCCCAGAGAGTTCAAAAAAAGAGTGCAAGACCAGCTCATCCCCTCATCTGACGCCCACTCCCATCTAGCTGGAAGAACTGAAAAAGTTCCTGGCGATTGAAAGCGTTTTGGATGACGCCGACAGCGGATTGGGAGCCCCGTTTGGCCGGAAAATTGCCGAAGCGCTGGAATATATGCTCAAATTGGGCGAGAGGGACGGTTTTAAAACCAAAAATGTCGATGGCTATGCAGGGCATATCGAATACGGCATAGCATATCGAATACGGCATAACTGAAGTCAGAGGTTGGTTTTCTCGATCGTTTCTTGACCCACTGGCTTTTACAGAATACAAAAAAACCACCTCCAACGAGGTGGCTTGTATCTTTGCCTGGCAACGACCTACTCTCCCAGGGGTGAACCCCAAGTACCATCGGCGCTGGAGGGCTTAACTTCCGT